>CAYTFZ010000025.1:0-28914 GCA_964437215.1 uncultured Melioribacteraceae bacterium
ACTTCTCGCTGGAGTCTGGCTTTTTCTGCTGTTTTTTCGGCGGCATAATTTTCTATGCGACTTTTATCGTTTCCCGGCTTTTCTCCCGGATTTTTTCCGCACCCTGTAAAAACGAATACCGAAATTAAAATTGCTGTAAAAAATAAAAACTTCATTGCTACACCGCATTTAATAATTGTTTTAAATATAAACACGTATATTTTTATAAGCAATAAAACCAAGCGTGGAAAATGATATTTTGAAAAAAATGAAGATTAATATTAACAAGCAAAAAACACTGAATGGAAATGTGTTGTGCAAAACTGCTTGTTGAAAAATGAGTTTTTAATTCTGACGATAACTAAAAATGTTGTTATGTTTGCAGATATGAAAACGGAGTAAATTGAAAAATGAATTCCATAAAACTGAATAAACAAATTGCCGAAGAACTGGAAAAAATATCCGAAGCGGCTGGATATATGTGGCAAAAAGGATGGATTGAAAGCAACGGAGGAAATCTTTCGGCAGATATTACGCACCTTTTACAAAAGCAGGAAATTGATTTTAAAAACTTGGAAATAATAAAAACACAGCTCCCTGCCGGCGCTGAAAATATGATAGTTCTTGTTACCGGAAAAGGCTGCCGCCTGCGCGAGCTTGCAAAAAATCCCGAAAAAGCCGCCTGCATAATTGCAACAAACAGCAACGGGGACGGGTATAGTATAATTTGGAATGGCGGAAACGGAATGAAACCGACAAGCGAGCTTGCATCGCATTTAAAAATTCACGTATCCAACCGACAGCAGAAAAACGGAAAAAGCGCAATTCTTCACGCACATCCTCCAGGGTTAATTGCACTTTCGCATTATTCCGGCGCTGATGCTGATAAAATACCGCAGATGCTTTGGCGAATGATGCCCGAAGTGCGGATTTTTCTTCCCAAAGGAATTTTATTTTTATCATATAGAACTCCCGGAAGCAGCGAACTTGCAGATATTACAGCCGAAAGTTTAATGAATTGCGATGTAGCAGTCTGGAAAAAGCACGGAGCAGTTGCTTCGGGAAAGGATATAATTGAAGCGTTCGATTTGATTGATGTAGCCGAAAAAGGCGCGCAGATTTATCTTTCTTGTCTTAAGTCAGGCATTGAGCCCGAAGGATTGAGCTATGCCGAAATGAAAGATTTGGAAAAATTTATAGCGTAAAGGGCTTTTAAAAGATTAAGCTCAATAATTTTTCTAAATTTGTTTATGAAAAATCTTAGTATTTACGTTCACATACCATTTTGCGCACATAAATGCATCTACTGCGATTTTTATTCAATTACAAAAACAGCGGATAAAGAAAAATATCTTGAATCGCTTTTAAGAGAAATGGAATTTTATGCAGAAAAATATTCGAATGGCAGAAAAGTTATCAGCGTGTTTTTTGGCGGCGGTACGCCCTCGCTTATGGAACCGGAATATATTTTAAAGATAATTGCGGCAATAAAAAGCAGCTTTCGGATGGAGCCGGATGCTGAAATTACACTGGAAGCCAATCCGGGAACTTTAGACAAAGAAAAAACACAGGGATTCTTATCTGCCGGAATAAATCGTTTAAGTCTGGGAGTGCAGTCGTTTGATGACGGAGAGCTGGAATTTCTTACACGAATTCACGACAGTAAAACCGCAGAGCAAACAGTAAAAGAAGCATTCTTTTACGGATTTAAAAACATTAATATAGATCTTATTTTTAATTTGCCGGCGCAAACAAAAACAAAGTGGAAGAAAACTCTCCAAAAAGCTATTTCCCTTCCGGTAAGTCATATTTCGGCATACAGTCTTATTCTTGAAAAAGGCACTATACTTTATAAAATGGTTACGGATAAAAAAGCCGAAATAAACGGACAGGAATTTGATGCCGATCTTTACGAAACGGCAATAAGTTATCTGGCGGAAAACGGATTTATTCAGTACGAGATTTCGAACTTTGCAAAACCCGGCAGCGAATGCGTTCATAATAAATCATATTGGAACCATACCGAATATATAGGTTTAGGCACCTCGGCGCATTCTTTTGCAGAAAAAAAACGCTGGTGGAATTATTCATCACTTAAAAACTACATAGATGCTGTTAAGAAAACAGGAAATGCTGTATCCGGTTTCGAAAATCTTACAGATGAACAGATGCTGCAGGAATATGTTATGCTTTCACTAAGAAGCGGAGGATTAGATATTGAAAAACTGGAAAAAAAATATTCCGGTGAATGGTTTCCTCGGAACAAAAAAAAATTAAGCGAATACGAAAAAGGAGGGTTGTTATTTACCGAAAACGGAATAATAAAACTTACTCCGAAAGGTTATGCTGTTTGCGATGAAATATTAACAAGGCTAGAATAACAATAATATTTGTTATTTTTACAAAATAAAAAACGAAAATTTATCCGGAGAAAAAATGTTTAACTCAAAAGTAAAAATAGCTATTTTGGGCTGCGGCAATCTTGGTTCCTCAATTGCCCGGGGATTAAAAAAATCGAAACTGGTGCCCGAAAAAAATATTTACCTTACAACAAAACACCCTGAAATGCTGGGAAATATCCGCGAAATGGGATTTAAAGCCGATGTGCCTAACGAAGAAGCAGTGGAAAATTGTAAAATACTTATTTTTGCCGTAACTCCGCAGCAGCTTAACGGATTGATAGATGAAGTAAAAGGATTAATCGATCCGAAAAAACATATTATTATATCAGTTGTTACGGGTGCATCAATAAAAAAAATTAAGGAACATCTGGGAGTTGATGTGCCTGTAATAAGGGTCATGCCAAACACCGCAATTTCAATACAGGAATCGATGTCCTGCGTATGCGCAGAAAAGAAAGACAAAGAAGCACTTGAATATGCAATTGAGATTTTTAATAGACTCGGCAAAACAATAGTAATTGACGAAGATTTAATGATTCCGGCAACAGCATTATGCGCCTGCGGAACAGCATTTTTCCTAAGGGCAGTTCGCGCAGCTTCGCAGGGTGGAGTTGAAATAGGATTTCATGCCGAACAGGCTTTGATGATGGCGGCGCAGACGGCAAAAGGAGCTTCAGCAATGCTGCTTGAAACAGGAAAACATCCCGAAAGCGAAGTTGACCGTGTTACAACTCCTAAAGGAATTACAATTTCGGGACTAAACCAGATGGAACACAATGGTTTCAGTTCTGCAATGATTAAAGGAATTGTAACATCTGCCGAAAAAGCTGCTAATCTTTATTCATAAAAAGGTGATTTTATTCATTAATATGACAAAGTAAGCAGATATTGCTTGATTAAAGACAATTTTATTATTATGTTTGCTTACTTAAAAAAATATTCGCCCCTTAGTGGGCGTTTTTTATTTGTGTTTTATGGAATTTAAAAATAAAATATTACCCGAAATTGAAAAGGCTGTACAAAATGCCGGATTAATGCTTGTTGATCTTGTTATCAGAGGCAAAGATAATAACCGGATAATTGAAATATTTGTTGACGGAGACGACTTTGTAACAACAAAAGTATGTACCGATCTTAGCCGTGAAATTGGTGAAGTTTTTGATAAAGCTGATTTAATCAGCTCCAAATACAGGCTCGAGGTTTCGTCGCCCGGGATTGGAAGACCACTTAAATATTTGCGCCAGTATAAAAAGAATATGGATAAACAGTTCGAAATAGAATTTGCCGAAGAAAACGAAACAAAAAAAATAAAAGGCAAGTTGATTGAAATAAACGGTCAGGTTCTAGTTTTTGGTGCAGGAAAAGAAGTAATAAACATTGATTTTTCTAATATAAAAACTGCTAAAGTATTAATTAGGTTTTGATAACGGAGGCAACCTAAATGAATTATGAAATAGTTGAATCATTTGCTCAAATGGTTCGTGAAAAAAGTCTGGATAAGGATGTTCTTGCCGGAATTATTGAAGAAATATTCGGAATAATGGTAAAAAAGAAATTCGGGCTCGAAGCCAGATTTTCGGTTGTTGTGAATATGGATAAAGGAGACATAGAAATCTTTCTTGAAAGAACAATTGTTGATGTTGTGGAAGACCCCAATACACAGATAAGTATAGATGAGGTTAACGAAAAAGGCAACGAGGACGATCTTGAAGTAGGCGAAGATTTTGTGGAAAAGCTTGAACTTTCTACTTTTGGAAGAAGACTGATAAATCTTGCCCGCCAAAATCTTAACCAAAAAATACGCGAAATTGAAAAAGACCTTGTGTTTAACGAATACAGCGAGCTAATGAAAGAAATTGTTGTAGGCGATATTTATCAGGTGCGCAAAAACGATATTTTGATCAATCACAACAAAAACGAACTTTTACTTCCAAGGAACGAACAGATTCCGCGCGAAAAATACAGAAAAGGCGATACAATACGCGCCATTGTAAAGACTGTTAAAAAAACACAAAACGGTCCTATTGTAATAATTTCGCGTACAGATAACGAATTTCTTAAAAGATTGTTTGAAATAGAAATACCCGAAATTTACGACGGTGTTATAGAAATAAAAGGAATCGCTCGCGAACCCGGCGAAAGAGCTAAAGTTTCAGTTGAATCGCAGGACTCTCGAATTGATGCCGTTGGCGCTTGCGTTGGTATGAAAGGTGTAAGAATTCACGCAATCGTACGCGAGCTTAATAACGAAAACATCGATGTAATCAATTATTCGGATGATCCGATTACATATATTCAGCGTGCCTTGGCTCCGGCAAAACTGAAACAGATTGAAATTGACGAAGACAATAAAAAATGCACAGTATATGCCGATAGCGATCAGGTATCGCTTATTGTTGGAAGAAACGGCGTTAATATCCGGCTTGCAATTAAACTTACCGGATATGAAATTGAAGTAATCCGTGAACAAAAACCGTTTGAAGAATACGAAGAAGATATTGAACTTATTGATATTAAAGACGAACTTGGTTCGGATGTATATCAATTATTAATAAATAACCGTTACGATACAGTACTTGAAGTTCTACAAGCTGGCGTTGATAAACTGAAAGGAATTGAAGGAGTTGACGACGAACTTGCAGAAAAAATTATTGACGTAATGAAAAATCAATTTGAAGAAGAAGAATAAGACTTTATAAAGGTTCTAAAATATGTCTGATGCAGCTAAACCTCAGAAACTGAGATTATATAAATTTGCAACCGAATTCAATCTTTCATCCGATTCGCTTGTGGACTTTCTGAAAGAAAAAGGATACAGTGTTACTGGTCATATGACCGTATTAACCGATGAAATGATTTCGGATATTCATTCGCGTTTCAAAAAAGATATTGAAAAAGCAGAAAATCATTACCGGAAAATTGTAGAGTTCAATAAAATGCGGGTAGATAAATCAACAGCAGTTGAAGAAAAACCATCCGAAAAAACAGAAACAAAGCCGGCTCCTGTTGAAGAAAAAGCTCCTGAAGCAGAGGAAGAAATCATTGCAGAAACTAAAGAGCAAGAACAGGATGAAGAAATATTTGAAGATGAAACGGAAGTTATTATTGAATCGGTTATTGATGAACCCGAAATCCAAATTCAAGAAGAACCTGAAGTAGTTTTATCAGAAGTAATAGACGAAAAACCAGGTATTTTCCGCACAAAAGGCGAAATTGAATTTGAAAGGAAAAAGAAAGGGCTGACAGTAATAGGCAAACTTAATTTAGCAGAGAAAGAACCGGCTGAAACTGTTGTGCCTGTTGAAAAAGAAGTTACAGTAAAAAGCAGCTCTGCCGAAACAGATGATTCGAACAAAAACAAGAAAAAGAAAATTAAAATTAAGAAAAAGAAAAAAGACGATGAAACAGAAGTTTTTGGCGAAGCTGTAAAAAAGAAGAAAAGAAAACTGAAAAAACCGGAAGTAGATAAACGCGAAGTTGAAGCCGCTGTAAGAAAAACGCTTTTGGATATGGAAGAAGAAGCAAATCTCGGCGACAGAGCTGTGCTCCGCAAGAAAAAAAGAAAAGAAAAACAAGAGATGCTGGAACAGCTTGAAGAAATGCAGGAACTTGAAAGACAAACTATTTTGAAAGTAACAGAATTTGTTTCTGTTAGCGAGCTTGCAAATCTTATGAAAGTTCCGGTTACAGATGTTATACAAAAGTGTATGGGTCTCGGGTTAATGGTTTCAATAAATCAGCGTTTGGATAAAGAAACAATTATGCTGGTTGCCGACGAATTCGATTTTCAGGTAGAATTCCAGGAAGAATTATCGATAGACGAAAGCGAAAACGAAGAAGAAGATACAGATAAAATGGTTTTCAGAGCTCCTGTTGTTACAATAATGGGACACGTTGATCACGGAAAAACATCTCTTCTCGATTATATCAGGAAAGCAAATGTAGTAGCCGGAGAATCAGGAGGAATTACACAGCACATAGGAGCTTACCAGGTTCAATTGGAAAATGGAAAGTATATTGCGTTTTTGGATACTCCGGGTCACGAAGCCTTTACAGCTATGCGTGCCAGAGGAGCAAAGGTTACAGATATTGTAGTATTAATTGTGGCTGCGGATGATGCAGTAATGCCGCAGACAGTTGAAGCCATAAATCACGCACTTGCTGCCAGCGTACCGATTGTTGTAGCCATTAATAAAATAGACAAACCGGGATCGAACATTGATAAAATTAAACAGCAGCTTGCAGATAGAGGAATTCTTGTGGAAGATTGGGGCGGTAAATATCAATGCGCTGAAATATCAGCAAAAGCAGGATTAAATATTGATACACTTCTCGAAAAAATACTCCTCGAAGCAGAAATGCTTGATCTTAAAGCAAATCCCGACAGATTTGCCCGCGGAACTGTAATTGAAACACAGCTTGATAAAGGACGCGGAATTACTTCAACAATTCTTGTTCAAAAAGGAACATTAAAAATAGGCGATCCTTTTGTTACGGGAATTCAGCACGGAAGAGTTAGGGCAATGTTCGATGAAAGGAACAATAAGGTTAAACAGGCTGGTCCTTCAACACCGGTTTTAGTTCTTGGTTTTGAAGGCTCTCCTCAGGCAGGCGACAATTTTGTTGTAGTTGAAGGAGAACGCGAAGCAAGAGAAATAAGTATAAAACGCCAGCAATTGAAACGTGAACAAGATCATCGTCAAATTAGAATGATTACTCTTGACGAAATTGCAAGTCAGGTTGGAACCGGCAAGATAAAAGAACTTCCTGTAATAGTTAAAGGAGATGTTGACGGTTCTGTTGAAGCTCTTTCAGATTCATTAATGAAACTTACCAACAACGAAGTTAAAGTTGTTGTTATTCATAAAGGCGTTGGAGCAATTTCCGAAGGCGACGTACTTTTGGCAGCAGCATCAAATGCAATAATAATAGGTTTCCACGTTAGACCGCACGCAACAGCACGCAAACTTGCCGAAACCGAAAAAGTTGATATACGCCTTTATAATATTATTTACGATGCAATAAATGAAGTTAAATCGGCGCTCGAAGGAATGCTCTCACCTGTTGTTTCGGAGGAAATGGTAGCAGCTTTAGAAATCCGCGAAACATTTAAAGTCCCGAAAATTGGAACAGTTGCCGGATGTTACGTACAGGAAGGAAAAATAAACAGAAACGATAAAATAAGACTCTTCCGCGACGGAATTGTTATTTACGAAGGTCAGCTTGCATCGTTAAAGAGATTTAAGGATGATGTTCGCGATGTGGATTCGGGATACGAATGCGGATTGAACATTGCAAATTTCAACGATATTAAAATAGGCGATATTATTGAAGCCTATAAACTGGTAGAAACCAAAAAGAAATTAGGTTCCTGATGGCTTCTGTTAGAATGGAAAAAGTTGCCCGGCTTATTCAACACGAATTAGGCGGGATATTCTTACATAGATTAAATGATCCGGAATTGGGATTTATTACTATTACCAAAGTTCGTTTAACCCCGGATTTAAAAATTGCCAGAATCTACATATCTGTTTATGATAAAGATAAACGAGTTTTGATTCTTGAAAAGATATCGCACATTAAAAAACTTATCAGGGCAGAACTGGCAGCTAAAATATCATTAAGGTCGGTTCCCGATCTTGAGTTTTTTATTGATGATACTATGGATTATGTGGAAAAAATCGATTCTCTTTTTAAGAAGATTCATAAGGATGATTACGAAAAGGACTAAAGACTTTGATGAAATAGATTTTAACCGCGGTGAAGTTTTGCTTATTGATAAGAATTACAGATCAACATCTTTTTCTGTTGTTCATAAAGTACGCAAATATACAGGTGTTAAAAAAGTCGGTCATGCAGGAACGCTGGACCCGCGGGCAACGGGATTATTAATAATTTGTACCGGAAAAGCCACAAAAACCATTTCGCAATATCAGCAGGAATGTAAAATCTATTCAGGCAAAATTGTCATCGGAAAAAGTACTCCTTCGATGGATACTGAAACCGAACCCGATGAGATAAAAGATTTTTCGTATGTTACAAATGAAATGATTGAAGAAACGCGAAAATTGTTTTTAGGAAAAATAAAGCAGGTTGCTCCAATGTATTCGGCAGTAAAACATAACGGAAAAGCCTTATACAAATATGCCAGAAAAGGTGTGGATATTGCCCGGGAACCGCGGGATGCAGAAATATACGAGTTTGAAATTACTGAAATAAACAAGCCCGAAATTAGTTTCAGAATAAAATGCTCGAAAGGTACCTATATCCGTGTAATTGCCGACGATTTTGGAAAAAAATTAGGTTGCGGGGCTTTTCTTTTGGAGCTTAGAAGAGAAGCAATCGGGGAATATAAAGTTGAAGATGCTTTTAATATTGAAGAGTTCAGGATGCTTATGGAAAAGTATTCCGAAAAAAAAGCAGTATAAGTTAGAATATTTGTAATGAAAGTATATAAAGATATTTCGGAATTTTGCGGAACTGATAACACGGTTGTAACAGTCGGTACATTCGACGGACTTCATAAAGGACATATGGATATAATAAGCCGTGTTGTAAGAGAAGCCGAAAATAGTTCTTTGAAAAGTTGTGTTGTAACATTCGATCCTCACCCAAGGACAGTTGTTACTTCAAATTTTAAACATTCGGTGCTTACTCTGTTCGAAGAAAAACAAAATCTTCTTGAAAATGCCGGGGTTGATAATCTTGTAATAATTAATTTCACATCAGGATTTTCTTCTAAAAGTTATTTGGAATTTATAGAAGAAGATTTGATAAAAAAGTTAAAAGCAAAGAAAATTGTAATTGGCTACGATCATAAATTCGGAAAAGACAGGCAGGGTGATAAAGAAAAACTCAGGCAAATTTCAGATATCAACGGTGTGGAAGTTATAGAGGTAAATGCTGTTAAGAACAATTCCGATGAAATAAGCAGCACAAAAATACGCCACGCCATTTCTGACGGAAATATTGAAAAGGCAAATAGTTATCTTGGAAGGTATTATTCTGTTAACGGAATTATTGTAAAAGGAGCGCAGCGCGGAAGAAAACTGGGATTTCCTACAGCAAATATTCTTGCTGATGAAAAAAAACTAATTCCTGGCGCCGGAGTTTATGTTTCCAGAATTCTTTCGGGAAAGAATGTGTATTTCGGACTTACAAACATAGGGTTGCGCCCAACATTCAACGATACAGATGTTTTGATGATAGAAACAAATATTTTCGATTTCGAAAAAGATATTTACGGCGAAAAACTAACAGTTGAATTTATGGGCAGAATACGAGACGAAATACGGTTTGGGAATGCAGATATGCTTATCAAACAAATAAATAAAGATAAAGAGGAATGTTTAAAATATATTGAAAATTTAACCAACTAATTGATTCCGGTAAAAAAACTGGAATTTAATCGTACAAAAAAAGGAGTTACAAAATGAGTATCACAAAAGAAAAAAAACAGGAATTGATTAAAAAATTCGGTAAAAATGATAGCGACAGCGGAACAGTTGAAGTGCAGGTTGCTATTCTTACCGAAAGAATAAATCAACTTACAGGACACTTTGAAGCCCACAAAAAAGATCACGCATCACGCAGAGGTTTATTGATGCTTGTAGGTAAAAGAAGAAGATTATTAAACTACGTTGCCAAAAAAGATATCGCAAGATACAGAGCAATAATTAAAGAACTTAATATAAGAAAATAAGAGGCCAAATAGATGGTTTATAAAAAAGAAGTTGAAATTGGTGGAAAAATCCTTTCTATCGAAACCGGAAAACTTGCAAAACAAGCAAACGGTTCGGTTATGGTAAGGTATGGAGATACAATGGTGCTTGTTACCGTTGTTGCTGCCTCCGAAGCCAAACAAGATGTGGATTTTTTACCACTTTCAGTTGAATACAGAGAAAAATCCTTTGCCGCAGGAAAAATTCCAGGCGGCTTTTTTAAACGCGAAGGGAAACCTACAGAAAAGGAAATTTTAAGCGCAAGATTGATCGATAGACCGATCAGACCTTTATTTCCTGATAATTACTATTTTGAAACACAGATAGTTGCAGGTGTTTATTCGTACGACGGCGAGAATGATGCAGATGTTATAAGCACAATAGGTGCATCAGCAGCGCTTACAATTTCGGATATTCCGTTTCTCGAACCAATCGGCGAATTCCGTGTGGGAAGAGTAAACGGACAGTTTATAATTAATCCTACACACTTGCAGGTTGAACAAAGCGATATGGAGCTTGTTGTTGCAGGTACCAAAGATTCTATTATGATGGTTGAAGGTGAATCTAAGGAAATTAGCGAAAACGATCTTTTGGAAGCATTGAAGTTTGCTCATGCCGAAATTAAAAAGATTGTAGAAGTTCAAAATGAACTGCGCGAACTTTGCGGAAAAGCTAAATTCGAAATTCCTGTTCAGGAAGTTAATCAGGAACTTGTAAAGGAAGTTAAAGAACTTGGTTATGCAAAACAGGCTGAAATAGTTGCTACTGTTCTTGCTAAAGAGGAAAGATCAGCTAAAAACAAAGAACTCGTTGCCGAAATAGTTACAGCTTTATCCGAAAAATATCCTGAAAGCGAAAAAGCTATAAAAGTGCTGATGCACGATTATGAAAAAGAGTTAATGCGCAACAGAATTCTTGATGAAGGAATAAGACTCGACGGAAGAAATACAAAACAGATCAGACCAATATCTATTGAACTCGGACTGCTTCCCCGCACTCACGGATCGGCTTTGTTTACACGCGGTGAGACCCAGAGTTTAACAACAATTACTCTTGGAACAAAATCCGACGAGCAGATAATTGACGGTCTTCAAATGGAATATACAAAACGCTTTATGCTTCATTATAACTTCCCTCCTTTCAGCGTAGGTGAAACAGGAAGATTAAGCGGTCCCGGAAGAAGAGAAATAGGTCATGGCAATCTTGCCGAAAGAGCCCTGAAATATGTTGCTCCAGCCGAAGGACAGTTCCCTTACACAATACGCGTAAATTCGGATATTCTCGAATCAAACGGTTCATCTTCAATGGCTACAGTATGTGCAGGCTCATTATCTATGTTCGATGCAGGGGTTCCGGCTAAATGTTCAATTTCGGGCATTGCTATGGGACTTATTAAAGAAGGCGAAAAATATGCAATTCTTTCGGATATTTTAGGTAATGAAGATCATCTCGGAGATATGGATTTTAAAGTTGCAGGTTCGCGTAACGGCATAACAGCTTTCCAGATGGATATAAAAATCCAGGGGATATCGTTTGAAATTATGGAAAACGCGCTTCAGCAGGCAAAAGAAGGAAGAATGCATATCCTTAATTTGATGGACGAAGCAATTCCTGAACCGCGGAAAGAATTATCGCAGTATGCGCCAACACTTATAACTCATAAAATAGATACCGATAAAATAGGAGCTGTAATCGGTTCCGGCGGTAAAGTTATTCAGGGAATTCAAAGAGAATTCGGCGTGGAAATTAACATTGAAGAAAACGGAAATGTTAATATTGCTGCTGTAAATGCTGCGGCAGCCGAAAAAGCCCGTGAATATATAAAACTTTTAACTTCGGAACCTGAAGTTGGAAATGTTTACGAAGGAAAAGTTGTAAAGATTACCGATTTCGGAGCATTTGTTGAGATTATGCCGGGGCAGCAAGGCTTGCTGCATATTTCGCAAATCGATACAGCACGTGTTAATAAAGTAACCGATGTGTTGAAAGAAGGCGATAAAATCCAGGTTAAACTGATTAAAATAGAAAACGGCAAGTTCAGCTTAAGCCGAAAAGCATTACTTTCTGAAGAAAAACCAAAAACTGAATAAAAACAAAAAGTGCTGAATTTTTTAATTCAGCACTTTTATAAAAATTGATAAAAGAATGAAGGCAGGTAAATTAGACATAGGGAGCAAATTGATTTTAGCGCCTATGGCAGAAATAACTGACTCTGCCTTCAGAAAAATATGCAGGGATTACGGTGCAGGGTTAACATTTACACAAATGGTAAGCGCCGACGGAGTAATAAAAAACAATTTCAACACGCTTCGTTACCTTGTATTCAGCCGTCAAGAAAAACCAATAGGGGTTCAGGTGCTCGGAAGAGAACCGGAAATAATTAAAAATGCAGTAAATGAGCTTATCAGTTTTCAGCCAGATGTAATTGATTTAAACGGAGGTTGTCCCGCTTCAAAAGTCTGCAAATTTGATATGGGAGCTAAACTGCTCGACGATACTTTTCAGCTTGGAAAGATAGTAAACACAATGGTAAAAGCTGCCGGAAATATTCCCGTTTCAGTAAAACTGCGTCTTGGAAAAAGTAATAAGAAGATTAACATAATTGAGAATGCAAAAGTTTGTGAAGATAACGGAGCATCTTTCATTATTGTACACGCGCGTACGCGCGAAGATAAATACAGTTCCCAGCCGCTTATGCATTGGGTTGGAGAGGTGAAACAAAAAATTAAGATACCGGTTGTTGTAAACGGATCGCTGTTTGAACCGGCAGAAATTGTTAACGTTTTAAAAGATACCGGCGCTGATTCGGCAATGATTGCACGCGGTGCTTTGGGAAATCCTTTTATTTTTAGCAGATTTAATGCCATTTGCGAAACAGGAACCGATCCCGGTTCTCCGTCATTGCAGGAAATAAAGTCTGCTTGCATTAAGCATACCGAATATTGCACAAGCGAAATGGAAGAAACAGCTGCAATAAATAAAATGAAGAAGCATATCATCTGGTATTTCAAAGAATATAAAGGGATTGAGTTTTTAATGGATAAAATATTCTCGGTTAAAACATTTAATGTATTAATTGAGCTAATAGATGAGCATATCAATAATATTGATAACGAATTTTATAAAAATGATACAACGGAAGATTTCCGCAGAAAATTTAATGAAAAAGTAATATTCTGGTCGGATAATTAATCCGTAAAAAAGGTTTGAGAAAATTATGAACAAAGAAATTATAATTAACTCTTCTGCATCTCAGCACAGGGTAGCTATTACAGAAGACGGAAATTTAGTAGACTTTTTCGTGGAAACACCGGAAAAGAAAAGAATGGTTGGGGATATTTACCTTGGAAGGGTTGCAAGAGTACTTCCCGGAATTAAAGCTGCTTTTATTGATATTGGTTTAAAGCATGACGCTTTTTTACATTTTTCGGATATTGGAGATAGACTTGAAGGTCTTCAAAGCATTTTTGATGAAGAAGCAGATGTTGATATTGACGAAGATGAAAAAGAAACCGCAAGCGAAAAACCAGCAGATTTGCCGGTTGAATCAAAACCTTCGGTAAAGTTGAAAAAAGGACAGGAAATACTGATTCAAATAATTAAGGAACCTGTTGATAATAAGGGTGTGCGTGTTACATCATCAATTTCAATTCCTGGAAGATTTTGCGTACTATTACCCTTCGACAATAAAATCGGCATTTCGAAAAAGATAACAGATTTTAAAGAACGCCGCCGGTTAAAAAAATTGGCAAGAAGTATTATTCCCTCAAATTGCGGATTGATTATACGCACTGCAGCAAAAGACCAGACAGAAGAACTGCTATCGAACGATTTAAAGCATTTGGTTAAAAGCTGGATGGAAGTCCAATCTCTTGCAAAAAAGAAAAGTCCCCCGGAATTGATATATGAAGATGTAGGAACAACTTCAAGCGTAATAAGGGATTTATTTACACCTGATGTTACAAAAGTTTTTATCGATTCAAAAAAAATGTACCGTGAAGTTAGAAGCTATCTCGAGGTAGTTCAGCCAGGACTTATAAGCAGACTTGAACTATACAAAGATAACCGTTCGATATTTGAAGCTTTCCGCATCGAAGAACAAATAAAACTTTTAATGGGGCGCAAAGTTCCACTTCCGAGCGGAGGACACATTGTAATTGATCATGCCGAAGCAATGATAGTTATTGATGTTAACAGCGGAAGATATGCTGCAAAAAAAGAGCAGGAGCAAAATTCTTTAAGAACAGATCTGGAAGCAGCCCGCGAAATAACCCGTCAGTTAAGGTTACGAGATATTGGCGGATTAGTTGTTATTGATTTTATTGATCTTGAAGATGAAAAGAACAGAAAAAAGATTTACGACGAAATAAAAAAAGAGTTTAAAAAAGATAGAGCCAAAACAGCAATTCTGCCGATGACGGAATTCGGACTTATTCAAATTACCCGTCAGAGAGTGCGCGAAAATATTATGCAATCGATGCACGAAAGCTGCCCTTACTGCAACGGAACCGGAATATTGTCGAAAAAATCGAATATCATACACGAAATTGATGACTGGTTAAAAAAATATAAAATGCAGGGACGCGAAAGGTCGCTTACATTAAAAATTAATCCAATTATTAGCGAAAAAATGCGGGAAGGAAAAATATCGACTCTTGTAAAACTTCAGTTTAAGTACAGATTAAGAATAAAAATTAACGAAGATGCTAAAACTGTACCCGATCAATTTTCGTTTATATCCAATAAAACAGGATCAGAAATTGCTATTATTTAAATTTAAAGATATTTTTTAGGAATCAATTTTCTTTTAAATTTTAATAGTTTTAATTTATGATGTAAATCTAAAAGTATGAGGAAATAAATATGAAGTTTTTTATTGATACAGCTAATCTTGATGAAATTAAAGAAGCAGAATCTTTGGGAATTCTTGACGGAGTTACAACAAACCCTTCGCTGGTTGCAAAAGAAGGCAAGGATTTTATTGAACTTTTAAAAGAAATAGTTAAAGTTGTTGATGGACCTATAAGCGCTGAAGTTGTATCAACAGATTACAAAGGTATTTTAAAAGAAGCATACGATTTAGCAAAAATTCATAAAAACATTGTAATAAAGGTTCCTTTGATTAAAGAAGGCTTGAAAGCAGTTAAAACATTAAGCGAAGATGGAATTAAAACAAATGTTACTCTTTGCTTTTCGGCATCGCAGGCGCTGCTTGCAGCAAAAGCAGGTGCAACTTATATCAGTCCCTTTGTTGGAAGATTGGATGATATAAGTCACGACGGAATGGGTTTGATTGAGCAGATTATTACAATCTATAATAATTATGATTTTGATACGCAGGTTCTTGTGGCAAGCATACGGCATCCGCTGCACCTTGTTGATGCTGCAATGATGGGAGCTCACGTTGCAACAATGCCTTTCGAAGTAATAAATAAATTATTCAAGCATCCTTTAACAGATATCGGTTTAGAAAAGTTTTTAAGCGATTGGAAAAAAACGGCAAAATTATGAAACAGACAAAATTGTACAGCGTACATAAATCACTCGGAGCAAAAATAGTTGAATTTGCAGGTTTTTCTATGCCGATTCAGTATAATTCCATTATTGCTGAACACAAAGCAGTAAGAGAAACTGCCGGATTATTCGATGTTTCGCATATGGGTGAAATATTTATCCGCGGAAACAATGCGCTCGAGTTTATTCAGAATATTACAATTAACGATGCCTCGAAATTAGTGCCGGGGAAAATACAATATTCTGCAATGTGCTACCCCGACGGAGGGATAGTTGACGATCTTCTTGTTTATATGATTGAAGAAAACGAATATATGATTGTAGTTAACGCATCAAATAAAGATAAAGATTTTGACTGGATGATAAAAAACAATCACACAAGTGCCGAAATAACAGATTGCAGCGATGAATATTCACTTCTTGCTCTGCAAGGACCTCAATCCAAAAATGTACTTCAAAAGATTTGTAACCGCGAATTGAACCTCGAATATTATAATTTTTTTATGGCAAAAGTAGCTGATGAAGATGTTCTGGTTTCGAGAACAGGCTACACAGGCGAACCAGGATATGAACTATATTTTAAAGGTGACGAAGCAACTGCCGGAAAATTATGGAATACACTTATGAAAGCTGGCAAAGAGGAAGGATTGGTTCCCGCAGGGCTTGCTGCCCGCGATTCTTTAAGACTGGAGATGGGTTTTTCACTTTATGGAAATGATATAGACCGTACAACAAATCCAATTGAAGCAGGATTAGGATGGATTACAAAATTAAACAAACCTTCGTTTATCGGAAAAGAAGTTTTGCAAAAACTTAAAAACGATGGAACTTCAAGAAAACTTGCTGGGATTATTACAGACGAAAAATGTTTTCCTAGGAAAGGTTATACTATTACTTGCGATGGAAAAAAAATCGGTGAAGTTACCAGCGGTACAGTCAGTCCGGTTCTCGAAAAACCCATTGCTTTAGCATATGTTGAAAGTAAATATTCTGTAATAGGAACAAAAGTAAACTTCCTTATCAGGGAAAAAGAAATTCCTGCAATAATTTGCAAATATCCTTTTATAGAAAAATAATATGAAAATAAATGTACTTTTTTCGCCATTAAATATTGATGACCTGTATTTTACAGGGAAAACTACTGTAGTAATAGATGTTCTGCGAGCATCGACAACTATCTTAACCGCACTATCGCGGGATGCGCGCGAAGTTATTCCTGTTAATACAATTGAATTTGCAATGAAAGTTTCGGGAAACGCTTTTGGCGGACAAACTCTGCTCGGCGGTGAAAGAAACACAAAAATGATAGAAGGCTTTACACTTGGAAATTCACCGCTTGAATACGATACGGACAGTATTTCAGGAAAGTCGATAATATTGTTTACATCTAACGGAACAAAGGCCGTAGTTAAAGCAAAATTTTCGGAAAATCTTTTTATCGCCTGTTTTAACAATTTAAAAATTACTGCACAGTACGCCGCTTATCTTGGCAACGATCTCGAAATTCTTTGCGCAGGTTCCAATGGAATGTTTTGTATAGAAGACTCAGTCTGTGCCGGTAAACTAATCCACGAAATAAGAAATATTAAAGATGATTTAACTATTACGGATGCAGCCAGGGCAAGTCTTGTTTTAAGCGAAACATTGGGTCTGGATGTATATAAAATGTTAAGCGAATGCGAACATGGACAGCTTCTTATAAAAAACGGTTTTGAAGAAGATATAAAATTTTGCGCCGAATTAAACAGCAATAATATTATTGCAAGTTTTAAAACCGGTGTGGTAAAAAAAACAGTTTTGCCCGATAATGATTAAACTGCTTAGTTAAAAAAGTACCGATGCGCTCAGAAAATAAACAAAAAAATCAAAAAACAATAAAAGACGAAAATATATTTCTTTCGGCAGAAAAAAAGAAAATTATTCTAGGGCTACTGATGTGTTTAATTTCAGTTTTAATTGCCCTGAGTATTTTTTCCTATTCCGGCTACGATAAAGCAAATCTTAAATATCAGTTTTCCGATCTGTTTACAGTTTTTTCCGATAATCCCGATGTTTTGCAAAGAATCGAGAGTACAAACAATTGGCTCGGCATTCTTGGGGCATATATATCTGATATTTTTATTAATTCTACAATCGGATATTTCTCAATTATTTTTGCAGTTATACTTTTTATCTGGGGATATGCTGTTTTAAAAAGCGATTTTTATAAATCTGCCGGATATATAAGCAATGCGCTTGTTGCTGCGGGAATTTTATTCGCTTCGTTTTTCGGAGTTCTTCAAGCGGATTTGAATATTTTAAACGACTATCCTGAGCTTTCCGGAAAAGTTGGTCTCTTTTTCGGTTCGGGCTTAAGCAGATTATTAGGCGGGTTAGGCGGATTGATTCTTCTTGCGTTTTTAATGTTTATTGAAATCTTTCTTGTTTTTGATATTAAAATTGAAAAGATTTTTGCCGCTATAAGCGGATTTTTTAAAGATGATGAAACAAAAGAGGACAACAAAGAATTAAAAGCCCAGACAAATTTAGAAAAAATTAAAAAATTAAGAGTGGCGGAAGAAATTAAACCCGAGCAAACATATACATCAGAAGAAACTGAAGAAAAAAAAGAAACTACGATAAGGATTATTAATAAAAATAAAGAAGACCATATTACTGAAGAAGAACCGGCAAGAGAGAACTACGACGATAAACAAATATTAAGCAAATCAGAAGAAGATAGTGAAATCAGCGCAGAAAGAAAATATGAAGCCGATGCACCGGAGCAATGGGAAGAAGAAATTAATTTTACTCCTCCCGGGTTGACGCTTTTTGATAATGAAGACGGACAGATAGAAATTCCTGAAACTGAACTTAAAAAGAATGCTGCGCTTCTAAAAGAGAAACTTTCGTTATTTGACATTGAAATTGAAGATATATCGGTTACTCCGGGACCGGTTGTAACGCTTTACGAAATTGTTCCCGCTCCGGGAGTTAAAATCAGCAGAATTGTAAGTCTCGAAAATGATATCGCTTTAGCTTTGGCTGCCCGTGGAATAAGAATTATCGCTCCGATTCCGGGAAAAAGCGCAATTGGTGTAGAAATACCAAATGCCGTACCGTCTCTTGTAAGCGCAAGGTCGGTAATTTCGAAAATTAAAGAAAGTAAAAAAGAACTTCCGCTGGCTTTGGGAAAAACAATTTCGGGAGAAGTATATATAACCGATTTAGCCTCAATGCCACATCTTCTTATTGCCGGTTCAACCGGTTCGGGTAAAAGCGTCGGTATTAATATGATAATTACCAGCTTGCTTTATGCCAAGCATCCGTCCGAAATTAAATTTGCAATCATCGATCCAAAAAAAATAGAACTGTCGTTTTACCAGAAACTCAGCAGGCACTATTTAGCTGTTTCGCCGGACTTGGATGAAGAAATTATTACGAACCCTCAGAACGCATTGCTGCTGCTTAAAGCTGTTGAATATGAAATGGAAAAACGGTACGATAAATTGGCTAAAGCAGGCGTAAGAAATATTGTAGATTATAATGAAAAAATTTCGAATCCCAAAAAGCGCCCGGCAGATACCGAAACAATGAAACATTTCAAGATGCCTTATATAGTTGTTGTAATTGATGAGCTTGCCGATCTTATGATGACTTCCGGAAAAGAAGTGGAAGAGCCTATTGCCCGGCTTGCACAGCTTGCCCGCGCTGTGGGAATTCATCTTATTGTTGCAACGCAGCGCCCATCGGTAAATGTTATTACAGGCGTGATCAAAGCAAATTTCAGCGCTCGTGTTGCTTATCAAACAGCAACAAGAATTGATTCAAGAACTATCCTTGATATGAAAGGTGCCGAGCAGTTGCTTGGTCGCGGAGATATGCTCTTTTTACCAGGAGGGTCGCCTAAACCGGTAAGAATTCAAAATGCATTTATCTCAACAGACGAAGTTGAAAAGATTACGAATTTTATTCATACTCAAAAGGGTTATTCCCGCAGATATTTTCTGCCTTCGCTTGTTGAAAAGAAAACTGCAGACGGCGGCAGCGGACTTTCGGACATAGACCCCATGTTTGAAGAAGCTGCAAGGGTAATAGTTAGGCATCAGCAAGGTTCGGTATCTCTTCTTCAAAGGAAATTAAAGTTAGGATATTCCAGGGCTGCCCGCATTGTAGATCAGCTTGAAGAAGCAGGAGTTGTGGGTCCTGCAGAAGGAAGCAAAGCCCGCGAAGTTATATGCGAAAACGAAGAACAATTAGAAACTATATTGAGATCATTATGAAAATCATAAGCGTTTTATTTGTTTGTTTTATTATTTCGGCAATTTCCGGTCAGAATACAGATTTTGAAAAAATTAAAAACAAAATTACCAAACCAGAATGCATATACATAGAATTTGTTCAAAATGCAAAAATTGGCGGAAATAAGGCTGGTAGTTCGTTCAAGGCAAAGCTTTTCTTTAAAAAAGAAAATATGTATAAAGTTGAATTTAAAAAAAATATTATAGTCTGCAACGGAAAAACATTGTGGAATTATAATAAAGATTTTAACAGGGTTGTAATAAATAGTCCCGACGACGAAAACACAATTTTTAATGTTCAAAAGCTTTTTGAAGAGCTGAATACTTATAAAATTACTGAAAACTCCGAAAAAAAAATGATAATACTTGAAGCGAAAAATTTGAATACAAGTTTTAAAAAAGTAAAAATATTTTATGATAAAGACTTTTCGATAGAAAAGCTTGAACTATTTGATTTAACCGACAATATTACTGAAGTAGAAATTAAAAAAATAAAATATAACGAAAATTACAGCGATGGTTTTTTTGAATTTACAGCTCCAAAAGGAAGTCAGGTAATTGACCTCAGATAAACAGGAAAAATCCAAAAAAATAAAAAGTATATTCGGATTTTTACTTCCGCTGCTGCTCACTGCGGTTTTCCTTTTTATTGCTTTCCGCAAAGTTGATGTTGCGGAATCATTCAGACTTTTATCCGAAATATCATTAGCTTATTTTGCTTTATATTTTTTATTCTTTTGCCTTGGTAATTACTTAAGAGCTCTGCGTTGGAAATATATTCTTGACTCTGTTAAACCCGATACGAAAATATTAAACCTGCTCGGAGCAACAATGGTGGGATACGGTGTAAACTGTGTGCTTCCAAGGTTTGGAGAAATTTACAGACCTGCCTTTTTAGGAAAATGGGAAAACATTTCGCGTTCATCGGTATTTGGAACGATTATAGTTGAAAGAATAATTGATTTACTGGCATTAGGTTTTTCAGTTTTAATAAGCGTAATGATTTTTCCCGGAGATTTATATGCTGAGTTTCCTTGGCTGAAATCAACAGTAATTATAGGATTTGCATTTATGATTGCCTTAATTGTAATTGTAGTTCTTACGGTCAGGCTGAAACATCATTTCTACGATATTATTGTAAAAATTGCAGGTAAGCTATCGCACAAATTAGCCGATAAACTTGCATATTTATTTGATACTTTAGTTGAAGGTTTTACAAGTTTGAAAGGAATACGGAATCATATATTAACAATTTTTCTTACTATAGCAATTATGTGCGTTTATGCATACACTTCCTATTTAGGTTTTTATGTTCTCGGAATGCAGAATATTAAAGATATTTCATTTGCTATGGCATGGATTGTAATGTCCATAAGCGCCTTCGGTGTGGTAATTCCAACGCCCGGAAGTACAGGGTCTTATCACGCGTTCGTGATGGCAGTTTTAATTCAGATTCTCGCTTTTAACAACGAGATTAGCGGAGCATACGCTTTGTTTACTCATTTAGTTTCATATTTCTCATTTATATTATCTACTCTGTTTTTTGTATTTATAATTAACAGAATACGCGAAAAGTCGGGCATAAAAAAAGAAACATTTATAAGCGTTTTTCATTTGAATAAAGGTGATAATTGAAATCAGCAATTATAATTACCGTAATTTTTCTTTGTCTGCCATTATATGCACAATACGATTTTTCAACAGGAATGGGTGTTAATTTAGTTAATACTCCTTCGCTGAATGATTATGTTGTTAATTTCAGGACGGCTGATAAGATGAAAGATTTTAACATTTCTGCCGAATATTTTTTAGTCGGAGCAGTTAATATAAGTGAAAACTGGCAACTTGGTTTCGAATATACAGGAGCAGTTCAATCTTTCGAATCGAAATATCAAGGTGTTTCGGGTAATTATTCAATTGATTATTATGTTCATAAACCTTCGGTTTTAGCTTTTTACAAAATTCAGGGCGAAGGTTATATCTTAAAATTTGGAGCTGGCGGCGGATACAGAGTTTTTAATATTACTGAAAAAATCCACAATTCGAAAGATTATATTGCAAAAGGAGCCGGATTACTATTGAAGTTTGAAGGTCATACTTTGTTGGGAGGAAATTTTTATGCAGTTATTTCAGGAGTTCTG
Organism: uncultured Melioribacteraceae bacterium; assembly: GCA_964437215.1. Taxonomy (GTDB): domain Bacteria; phylum Bacteroidota; class Ignavibacteria; order Ignavibacteriales; family Melioribacteraceae; genus JAAYAN01. The sequence continues at coordinate 22,038 of CAYTFZ010000025.1, forward strand.
TTTCAGGATTTTTCGGGTGCAGCAGAAAACGGGAACGAGAAGTTACGTAACGAAATTACAAAAGAAGATGTAAATTTTAATACATTCGGGGCAGGGATTAAAATTGGTGTTTCATATTTTATAGGAAGATAATGGATATTTTACAAGCGATTATTTTAGGTGTTATTCAGGGACTTACAGAGTTTTTACCAGTTAGCAGTACGGGGCATTTAACAGTTGCCGGGAAAGTAATGGGTCTTATTTCTGAAGAAAATCCCGAAAGATGGACAGCATTTATTGCAGTAATACAAGTCGGTACGTTGTTTTCAATCCTTACCTTCTTTTGGAAAGACATTCTTAACATTTCAAATGATTTTATAAAAGAAAATCTATTAAAGAGGAAAAATTTCAACGAACAGAGTCATAATTCGAAATTGGGCTGGTATATAATTCTGGGAAGTATTCCTGTTGTAGTTATCGGACTCGGTTTTAAGGATTTCATTGAAGGACATTTTACAAAAAACTTATATGTTATTTCCGGAAGTCTGATAGCTTTAGGGCTAATCCTTGCAGTTGCTGAAAAAACCGGGAAATTTAATAGAAAACTTACAGATATTAAATGGTACGATGCGCTTATTGTAGGAATTGGCCAAAGTCTGGCACTTATTCCGGGATCATCAAGATCGGGTACAACAATAACAGCTGGAATGTTTTTAGGTTTCGACCGTGAAACGGCAGCGCGTTTTTCGTTTTTGTTAAGCATTCCGGCAATTTTTGGCAGCGGACTTTTAGAATTCTATAAATCACTTGAATATATTGATGGTTCAGGTCTTACAAATTTAATTATAGCAACAATTGCTGCTGCCATAAGCGGTTATTTAACTATAGAATTTTTATTGCGGTTTCTGAGAAAGAATTCTACATTTATCTTTGTTTTTTACAGGATAATAATTGGAACGATTATACTATATTTAATTTATAACGGAATTATTTCTGCCTGAAAATTAGGGGATTAAAATTTGGCAAAAAGTGAAGCAATACACGGCTTACCGGAATTAGCAAAATATAAAACAGCAGAAAAAGCTTTGCCGGTTTATTTCTTTTGCGGTACCGACACTTATGCCATCGATACAGAAGTTAAAGAATTAATTAAATCATTTGAAAAGCTCGTATTATCAGAATTTGATAAAGAAACAATTACATCCGAAAAAAAAGATTCTATAGAATCGCTTATTGATTTAGCATATTCTTTCCCATTTGGCGGCGGAAAAAAAATTATAATTGTAGATGAATTTAAAAATTTTTCCAACCCGAAAGATTTAAAAAAGTATATCGATAATCCCTGCGAAACCACAATTTTGATTATTAAAGGTCCTGAAAAAGTAAATACTCTTTCTGAACCATATAAAACATTGGCTGTAAAGGGGTACATATTTCAGGCAAACAGCCTTAAAGGTTTGCAGCTTGCTTCGTGGTTAAAAAACAAAGCAGATAAAGCGGGAATAAAAATATCGCAAGAATCAGCTGCTCTGTTAGTTGAAATAACCGGGGAAGAAAAATCGCTTCTGGAAATTCAGCTAATCAAATTAAACGATTACGTTGGCGACGGCAATGAGATTACCGCTGAATCAATTAGAAATTTTGCTTCTGCTACAAAAGAATATTCAATATTTGATCTTCAGGATGCCTTGTCTGCCGGAAATAAAACGCAAAGCCTTAAAATTATTGACAATCTGATATCAAAAGGAACTGAAATCAGTATGATAATTTCGATGCTTTCAAAGTTTATATTAACAATTACGCGCGCAAAAGAGCTTCAAAAAAGTAATCTTAGCGATGACCAGGCAGCTTCCAAACTTTCAGTTGCACGGTATTATTATATTAAATGCAAAACATCGAAATATTTTAACAGATTCGAAAGATTGCAGACAGCCGTGCAAGCATTGCTTTCTGCCGATTTAAAATTAAAAACTTCGGCAATGAATCCTAAATTAATAGCCGGTCTTTTAATAGCAGAAATTTTCAACGATAATTGATACAAAAATTGATTCTTATTTGAATTAATGCAAAGTTTAATGAAACAATTATAAAAATAAAAAGTATAAAAGATATTGAAATTGAAACTGAATGATTTAACAGATGAACAGCTAATACTGGAATTTCAAGAAAATCAAACTCTTGAGGCTTACGAAATTCTTGTAAGGAGGTTTAAAGATCCTTTAATAAATTTTGTTTACAGATTTCTGGGAGATAAAGACGCCTGTGTAGATATTGTTCAGGATACGATGATTAAATTGTATTTGCATAAAGATTCATATAAATCGTATGCTAAATTTTCAACGTGGATTTATACAATTGCCGGAAATCTGGCAAAAAACGAACTAAAAAGAAGAAAAAGAAGAACAATATTGTCGCTGCACGGAGGAAAGGAAAACGAAGATCGTCCGCTTGAAATTAAAGACGACATGTTTACTGCGCCGGATGTTGCAACAGACAGTGAAATTAAAAATGAAATAATTCAAAAAGCATTAATGAAAATAAAACCTATATACCGTGAACTTGTTATTTTAAGAGACATACAGGAATTATCTTACGAAGAGATTTCCGATATGAAAAAAATGGCAATAGGAACAGTAAAATCGAGAATAAACCGAGGCAGAGCACAGCTGCAAAAATTGTTAAAAAATATTTATAAAGAGTAAGCCTATGAAGAAAAATACTTACAGTGAAGAGGAAACCAGATACTCTGAAATTATTGATACTCTTAAAAGTTTGCCGGAAATAAAAGCTCCCGATAACTTTGAATATAATTTGATGATTAAAATTCAGAACGGTCAGTTCGAAAGCAACCTGGATAAAAAGAGAAGTACTAATAAATTGTGGATATTTATTCCAAGTACGGCTGTAGCTTTAAGTACAATACTTTTATTTACAATATTTATCGATTTCAGCAGTAAAGAAAAAAAAGAAATTTCTTTGGCCGATCTTCAATATATAACTCCGCGCATTCAGACTTATGAATCGTCAAAGGAATTTTCACCCGAAAAAAGTAAGTCAGTTCGGGAAAGTAAAAATGTTACTAACAACAAAGAAGTTCTGCCTAACGATGTAATTGAAACAGAGACCGAAAAATATCCGTTTAATCAAAATTATTCGGTTGATGTTGACAGTTATATTGAAGAAAGAAGGCAATCACAGCAAAGCGGTTCAAACCCTTCAATGCTTGCATCCGGAGGAGTTCATTATCCTGAGTTTAACGGTTTTTATTTAAGACAGCAGGAAATGGAATTGATAAGATTATATAAAGCACGTCTCGATTCTATTATTGAAGCTCGTGAAAACGGAAAATAAATTACGATTATAGTAAATACTTTATTTTGACGTTAAAATTCCAGTAAGCTTTCTATTTATCGAACCATCTTGATTTATTACAGGAAAATCTCCTTTATAACACCAATGGCTGTATGCAATATTATGCTCGTTAAAAACTGAACATATGTCTTTGTACCATCTAAACATAATTTTCTCATCAATTTTTGGATAAACGCCGTATTCGCCGCAATAAAGAGGCAGATTTTTCTCTTTTGCATAACGGATAGCAGGCATCATCAGCTCGGCAAGCTTTTCTTTATTGTAATAACCGTTTGCATACTCACGCATAGCCTTAACGGCTTTTGATGATAAATTATTATATTCCAAAGTATCTACTGTCCAGCCGGGATAGTTGACCTTTCCTCTGTATTCCGAAAAAGGAGTCCAAGGCGCTGAATAAAGCGTAAGAGCGCTTGGTGAAAAACAATGAAAACTTATTATTATATTTTTATCGTTCTCAGGCAATTTTAATAAAGGAACATTTTGCGGTTTCTGCCAGATAATTGAACCTATAATAATTTTGCGGTTTGGTTCCTTTATTCGCAGATTTTTAATAACATTATTTAACAGCTCATTCCATTCCTCGGGAGTTTCTGCACCAGCCTCGCTTAAAATTTCGTAAGCCAGAATATTGTCAGGATAGTTTTTTAATTCGTCAGATAATTCTTTCCACATTAACACAACTTTTTTACGTTCAGCAGGGTCTGTCCACATAATATTGGTTTCGGAATTAAAAAAAAGCGCACGAATAATATGCAAATCAACAATAACTCTAAGTTTTCTTTTCACTGCCCAATCAATAGCATTATGAAGCATCTTAAAGGCTTCGGCTTCTTTGTTTCCGGCAGAATCCCACAATTGCACTTCATCAACAGGCAACCTGATATGATCAAATCCCGCAGATTTAATTGAATCGAAATCAGCTTCGGTAATATAATTTTTCCGTGTTTCGCCTCTGTTGATGTTTTGTGAAAGCCAGTGGCTTACATTTACACCAGTCCGTATAGTAAACTTTTCAGCGTTATTGTTTTCTTCGTTTTTCGAGCAAGAAAATAAGATAAGAATAATACAGACAAAAAAAGCAATCGAATATTTTAAATTCATTTTTCCTTTTATTAAAGTTGGATTTAATAACTATATACAACTATATTAAAGTTTTCCCTATGGCTATAATCATTTACTGAAATATCTTTCTGCAAAATCGAGGAAATACTTCCAATTCGGACCGTTAGTATGTCCTCCTTTATGCTGGCGGAATGCGAGCTCGCCCTGTATAAGAGATGTTTCAATCGGCGGAAAATTGTAAGTTCCCAAACCTTTTTTTCCCAAAAGCTCGTAAACAGGAGAAGCAAAAGCTCCGCCAAGAAACATACCTTTAGCATCTACCCATCCACCTTCAACTTCAAGTGAACCGGAACCTATAAAAACAGGACGCGGCGCGCATAAAGCAACAAGCATATGAGCATCTACAGGCAAATTATCAGGAGTCAAAGGTCCGATATATTTAATAAAATTTCCCGCAAACCAATGATATTCAGATGAACTTGCAAGATTTTCAACCTGCTCGCCGTAATTTCTTCGTAAAATTTTTGCTCCTCCGGCTCCGGAAGAACCTATGAAAGCTGCAGCAAATCTTTCATCATAAGCCATAGTTACTAAAGCGGCTTTTCCATAACGCGAAAGACCTTCGATGGCTACTTTTGCTGCATCGGCATCTTTATCAGTTTCCAGATAATCCAAAGCTCTGCTCGCTCCCCAAGCCCAGGCGCGCAATACTCCCCAGTCATCAGTCTTGCGGCGGGATCCTTTATTTGAAAGACCGATAATTCCTCCAGTCAGTCCGGCACCGTTATCTGCCTGATAACTGGCTGGTACCAGAATTGCATACCCCCACCCTTTTTGTAAAATCTGTTTTTGCCAGCTTATTTCTTTTTCGGTTCCTGCAGGCGGTTCGGGCATTTTAAAACCCGGCGGAAGAATAAACCCGAATTCCATAATTACCGGAACAGGCTTTTTAATATCTTTTGGAAAAGTAACGGTCATTTTTATATTAACTTCAATTTGAGGAAAAGATGAATTATCAACTTCTCCGTTGAGGTTTTTAATGATAACAGGAATTTCTTCCACAATTCCTTCTTCGATACTTACAACTTGCCAGTTAACACCAGGAATATTTTCAGGCAACCGCCCGTAAACTTCTCTGTCAAACAATTCAAAAATTTCCTTACGGCGTAAGCTCTGCCAGCTTTCTTTATCTTTAACTTTTTGTCCATTTAAAAATATCAGCGGATCGGGCAAAACGTAACTGTTATCTACTTTCGTTTCGTCAAAATTTGCCGCATCGGGCGCGCTTGGGTTTCCCGATGGTCCCGGGCGGACAGAACTGACGCCGAGATTTTCGAGCATAATTTTATAATCCTGCAAGGTTAAATTGTTCAGGCTATCCATTTTTTCTTTATTGAACTGTGCGGTTAAGATTATAAAATTTAAAATTAAAAGAAAAAGAAAGCGTTTCATTTTTTCATCCTGATTACTAAGTATTTAAACAATAAATAAAAGAAATTTTTGCGGAAATGAAAAAGATAATAATTTTGTTGAATTATGTTGGAGAAATACGAACTTATGTTCTATTCTTCAGGGTCCTGTACAATATTAAAAAATTCTTTAAGGTAATGTTTGAACTCTTGTACATTTTTTATATTGTATTTTCTTTTTTTACCTTCGGCGGTTATTGTAAGATGTGTATCTGTCATTGTAACCCTTCCGTTTTCTGTTTCGATGCTGCAGATTCTATTTTTTGTAAAAGGGGAATCGGGAGAATACTGATGGAATAAACACATTTGCTTAAAGTCTTTAATTTGACGGGGAAGCAAAGTAAATAAATAAAGCGGAACAAATCTATTTCCTTGAACGGATTTTACAACTTTTAAATACTGCTCGTCGTGCTTAACAATTTTTACAATTCTGTTTACGTCGAGCTGCCCTACGTTTAATTTTAACTCGAGAGGATAAATAGGGAAATCGCCGAAACCTACATCAGCCAGCCATAAAGAATTATCAATATTAACAATTATTGCCATATGATCGAATTCTTCACCGAATGTGCCGTTTTTATTTGCGGCATTTGCTGATATCAATGTAACATCAAATCCAATTGATTTTAGCAAATCGTAAAACAGCGTATTTAATTCGAAACAGAAACCGCCCCGAAGATTTTTTACAATTTTACGGAAAATTCTTTCAATATCGAGAATAATTATTTTACCCGAATGTATATCAAGATTTTCAAAAGGTACTTTTGAAAGGTGCAGTTTGTGCAGTTTTTTAAGAGTTTCCAAATTTACTTCGGGTTCTTCGTAAAACTCAATTCTATCGAGATATTGCCGAATTTGTAATTTGTGCATAGGATATTAAGTATTTGCTAATACTGTAAATTAAGATAAATTCACATTAATTATTGTGATATGTGTTGCAAAGGTAAATAATCATTGTGTTATTACAGTGTAAATATATTTTTTTTGCTGGA
>CAYTFZ010000026.1:0-27639 GCA_964437215.1 uncultured Melioribacteraceae bacterium
GATTCATTTGCAAGAATTCTAATCCTGTCTCCTCTTTTAAGAAGGAAATCATCTGCAATTTTAACAATCAGCTTTTCTTCTTTATTTCCATCGTAGCTTAAACGGGAAATTTCCGCTTCGGTAACATTTTCGTATGCCTGATTTATTCCTCCTCCAAAAAGAATTGCATCCGAGAGTTTATCGCCTTCAGCAAACTGAAACTTAACAGAAGTTAATTCCACACTCTCTTTTCTTTTACGAAAATTTATTGCTCCGGAAATTTCCACAAAATTCCTTGAATTATCCAATTGCGGGAAGATAATAACATCATTGTTTTTAAGATAAGGGTTATTGGCAAAGTCGCCGGTAAGTCTGAATTTTGCAAGGTCAATTTTAATTTCAGTCCCGTCGAATCTTCTTAAAGTTATATCTCTTTCGGGATAGGCTAACTCTTCCAGACCTTTCAAATCCTGAGTTGCGGTTAATTGGGCAATTTTTATTTCGTTGTACATACGTGTAATAAACTGGTCAACTCTTTCGGTAGCAGAGGCAGAAAAAGAACCGCTAACAGGGAAATTTCCTCCGATTGTAACGCTGATAATGTTAAGCGTCATCATATCTGATGAAGAACTTGTGGAGCGGTCGCCAAACTGAGCGAAGAGAACAGGAGTAAGAGAAAGAAGTAAGAGTAAGGATAAAAGTCTTTTTTTCATAGTTTACAATAACTTTTTATTTTTTGTGCGTTAATCTAATAAATTTTCTATATCAATTTAACCTTTTATTTTAAAGTCTAGCTACAAATTGACTTATCAAACCGTTGAAACGGTTATTAATATTTAGTTTGACCACTTAACCAATGGTTTCCAACAGAGCCGGACAGGGAAACCATTGGTTACTTTGAACTTGGTTAATATTAAGCCGGGGATAAGTTGTTAAACCTCACAGTGAAAAAAAACAATAGTTTATAAATAATTGTCCCGACTTTTAAGTCGGGTTTAAAATATATAAAATGAAAAAGCTGGGTTTTAACCCCCAAAAAAGATACCTTTGGACTAAAGTCCATGAAATAAACTGTATTATTTAACCGCGAGATAAATCTCGCGGCAATTTAGTAAAAACATTCCTTAAGTTGACTCTTATTGTCAAAGTCGGACAAGTTAAAGGGGACTTTCTAAATACCAAATAATTATCATAATTTAGTTTCCTCTTTCAAAAGTAAACTTTTGCCGTACAACCTTCCAACAAATCCCACTTCTGCCTAACATTACCTTCTTGCTTTAACTAAACCCTATAGATTAACATTATATTTTATCTATTCTTTATTCAAAATACTTTCTACTTGTTTTTTAAGTCCGGGTAATTTATTCACAATAACATCCCAAAGTAATTCATAGTCAACATTAAAATAATGATGAATAATCTTATCTCGCATTCCTGAAATTTTCTTCCATTCAATTTCCCGATGTGTTTTTCGGAATTCGGGAGTTAAATTTTTAACAGCTTCACCAATAATCTCCAGACTTCTGGAGAATGCTCTTGTGTACATCTCATTTTCAATAAAAGAATTATAATCAAGTTTTTCTGAGGTCTTTGATAAAAATATTATTTCATCTAATATGTGTTTTAAATAAACCTCGTTAAGCTTCATACCATCTCACTTCATTTTTAATGTATGGAAGCATATAAGGGCTAATACCTTTTTCTGTCAGCAGATCAACTTTTCTATTAAATATCTTTTCTAATTCAAAAACAAGATTTATGAAGTTGTCAAATGACTTTTCCTCGAAATCTACCAGAAAATCAATATCACTGTTTTTGGTTTCTTCTTTTCTAATATAAGAACCAAATAAACCAATTCTTTTTACACTATATTTCTTAAGCAAATATTGGTTAGTCTGCAAAATCTCAAAAATATCATTTGATGATAAATCTTTATTCATATAACCTGAATATAAATGGCAAAATCTTTATAAATATGATACTCAATCTTATCTGATAACAGGAGTTAATTCAAATAACATAATTTTCTAATATATTATTCAGAAAAATCTTTTATCGAATTTGTTTAACATTTTTTGCTTTTAATTCTTACTCTTACTCTTTCCACGCCCAGCGGCGGGCAAGCTTCTTACCTGCCTGCCGGTTTGTAAACCAGACTTTTGACTGGTAGGCATGGCTCTTACTCTTGTTTACCTGTTCATATAAAGATTATTATAATATTTTACATACTCGCCGGAAATAATTCTTTCCCACCAGTTACGGTTTTGTTTGTACCAATTGATCGTGTTTTCAATTGCCTGCTCAAATTCAAACTCCGGTTTCCAGCCAAGTTCATTCTGTATTTTGGATGAATCAATCGCATAGCGCCTGTCGTGTCCGGGTCTGTCTTTTACGTATTCAATCAGACTTTCATCTTTCCCGACTGCCTTTAAAAGCAGTTTTACAATATCGATATTCTTCATTTCGCGGCTGGCGCCAATGTTATAAACTTCGCCGGTTCTGCCTTTTTCGAATACAAGATTTATTGCTTTATTATGATCGATAACGTAAATCCAATCGCGCACGTTTAAGCCGTCGCCGTAAACCGGGAGTTTTTTATCGTGCATTGCGTTTATTGTCATTAAAGGAATTAGCTTTTCGGGGAATTGCAGCGGACCGTAATTATTTGAACATCTGGTTGTAACAACAGGCATTCCGTAAGTATGATAAAACGCGTTTACCATCATATCGGCTGCGGCTTTGCTTGATGAATAAGGGCTATTAGGTGAAAGAGGTGTATTTTCCGTAAACAAGCCTTCCGCTCCCAGACTTCCGTAAACTTCATCAGTTGAAACCTGCAAAAACTTTTCCACATTGTATCTGCGGGCAGTTTCGAGCAGCACGTTTGTTCCAATTACGTTTGTCTGGTAAAATATTTCCGAACCGAGAATACTTCTATCCACGTGCGATTCTGCTGCAAAGTTTATTACATATTTGATTGAATACTTCTGAAAGATATAATCGACCAATTCACGATTGCAAATATCGCCTTTAACGAATCTGTAATTTTTATTGTTTTCAATTCCTTTCAGATTTTCAAGATTTCCTGCATAAGTCAGTTTATCGAGATTTACTATAAAATAATCATCACGTTCATTAAGAATGTGGTTAAGATAGTTGCTTCCGATAAAACCTGCGCCGCCTGTTACTAGAATATGTTTCATAATGTATAATTCATAATTTATAATGTATAATGATTGATGCCCGGAAAAACGCCGGGCTTTTATTTAGTAGCTTCGTTCTTACTCTTACTCATACTTCTTACTCTTCTCAGTAGGTTACCAATCCTATAAATATCCCGGTCTGAATATAAAACCCGTTACCATTCAAATCCGATGGAACGCCTGAAATACTTAAACCGTTATCTACTTCCCAATTGTCACCAATAGCAAACTGGTATCCTGTTCCAAGACGGAAAAACAGAAAACGATTAATTGGAATATCGATATTAAGGGTAGGAGTAAGAGTAAGAAAGCTGACTGACAATTTCTTATTTATGTTATTTGTTCCGTTTTGAACATCTGTAAATAATGTATTCCAGTTGTAATTTCCGCTGTTTTTGTAAAGATCGATTTCAATTGAACCGCCGCCAACCAAAGCTCCTGCAGATACTCCAAAACCATCAAAAAACGGAAGTGTATATTCTATTGAAAATCCAAGGTTTGAAATGCTATATTGAACTTCATTGGATATGCCGTTTACAATATTTGATTCGCTGATATTACCGCTATAACCAAAAGCCCCGACTCGTACATTTTTAAGCAGGAAATAAATATAACCTGCTCCTCCTGAAGAGTAAATCGGTTTTGTTGATAATTTTGGAAATCCGATCGACTCAAGTTTTGTGTTTAATGGAGAATAGTTGGGGAAAATAAAAGTCGGTGTAAAACCGATTCCGCCGCCAAAACGGGCAATATGCCCGACTTCGGGAGCATCCTGAGCTTTAATTAAAACTGCAAATACCGATAAAAAGAATATTATTGATTTAAGTTTCATCTGTAAGATTATAATTTCGAAATGCTAAATCTAACTAATTTTGCCTTTAAATAAAAACAAGAAGATGGGTAATTTATAATGTGTAAGCTAGAATGTATAATTATTGTTAGAATTTCTTTGAAATTCTTATACTTATTTTAATATCCTACGGTAATTAACCTAATTTAGGTTTTTACAATAATTATTCATTATACATTCTAAATTATAAATTAAAAAAAGGCTTTTTGGTCTCTATAAACGGTTTGCCAAGTTAACCGCTTGTCTACCACAACAAGTAGAAACCAAAAGCCTTTAGGTAATGCATAATGTATAATTTATAATGTAGAATTACTCAATTAATTAACTATGATAAATATTGTAAACAATTAAGTATTTCGTACGTTATCGAAAAATACTGTTAAATTATATGTCCTGTTTCATTAATTATACTATACTTCTATTTCCTTTTACAATAAAACAATCATTTGCTTATACTTCCGTTTCACAAATATTTCTTTTTGATGAAATACTGATATAAATATTTATAATGGAAATGAATATTTTCAACAAGTCAAAATGATGTCTTTCATTATACATTATACATTATAAATTATACATTAATCCTCAGTCCATCATCATTCGTAAGAAAGAAGAACTGTCTTCATCCTGCTTTTCTTCTTCTTCAATTGCATCGTTTCTCTCGAATAAAGATGTTTGGGTTTTATCAATTTTATAACCGCTTTGCGGAACAAAATCTTTATTAGCAAAAGAAGAATTTGTGCTTTTCACGCGGAATATTGTAGGGATTTCCAGATTATTCATTTCTTCTTCCGATACAGTTTTGTTTGTAAGACCATACCCCGAAAAGAATGATTCTTTAGGTTTTTCTTCTTTTCTTTCAGCAAAATTCCTTAATGTGCTTGATGCTTGTGCTGTATCGAAACCAGTTGCAATAACTGTATAAGAAACATATTCGTTCATTTCTTCTTTATTTACCCAGCCGAAAATTACATTTGCTTCTTCACCGGCTGCATCGTAAATAACTTTATTTCCTTCATCAATTTCCTGCATTGTAAGGTTATTTGAACCGGTTACATTGAGGAGTATGTTTTTTGCGCCTTTTATGCTTACACCTTCGAGCAACGGCGATGAAATAGCTTTTTGAGCAGCTTCTACCGCGCGGTTTTCGCCGGAAGCAGTTCCGCATCCCATTAGGGCTTCGCCGCTTTCGTTCATAACTGAACGCACGTCTGCAAAATCGACGTTGATAATTCCGGGAATAGTAATTATATCTGCAATTCCGCGTGTTGCTTCGTAAAGTACTTCATTAGGTTTATCGAAAGCTGTTGCAGCAGCAATCGATTTATCGAGAATGTTTAATAATCTTTCGTTAGGAATAATAATCAAACTGTCAACATACTGGCGCAATTCCTGAATCCCTTTTTCGGCATTCATCATTCTTTTCTTACCTTCCCAACGGAATGGTTTAGTTACAATACCTATTACCAAGGCACCCAGACTTTGAGCTACAGAAGCAATTAATGGAGCTGCACCTGTTCCGGTTCCGCCGCCCATTCCTGCAGTTATAAAAACCATATCACTTCCTTCAAGAATTTTTGCAAGAAGTTCTCTGTCTTCTTCGGCAGCTTTTTTGCCTACATTGGGATCGGCTCCTGCGCCTAAACCTTTAGTTAAATTTTTTCCTATCTGAACTCTGTGCGGCGTATCCATTTTAGCAAGAACCTGCGCATCTGTGTTTACTGCAATATAATCCACATCTGTCAGTCCTCTTTTCATCATACTTTCGATGGCGTTGCATCCGCCGCCGCCTACACCTACTACTTTTAATACAGCAGACATTTTTTCAGTTGTCTCTAATGTTGCGAATCTTGGCATTTTTTCCTCCTTGTTGTGGTAGTTTACAATTCGTCAAAAAATTCTTGTATTTTTTTGAAAAACTTATTTACGTTTAATTTCGATGTATCTTTTTTTATTCGTGCTTTTACGGTTTCGTCGCTTGTTGTTGTTCCCGGAACTCCTTTGATTAAGCCTACAACTGTTGCAAATTCGGGGCTGCTTAATTCATTCGACATACCTGAACCTACTTCCATCGGCACTCCAATCCGGGCAGGCATTCCGAATACTTCTTCTGCCAGTTCGGTGCACCCGCGTAAAAGCGAGCCGCCTCCGGTAAGCACTATTCCTGCTTTTATTTTTTGCTTAAATCCCGTATGGCGCAAATCGTTATCGATAAGTGTAAACAGTTCTTTCATTCTTACATGAATGATTTGTGTTAACAGGCTTATCGGTATTTTTACATTTCCGCGCGCGCCTACTCCTTTTATGTAAATATCTTCATCTTTTATTATTGATGCTTCTGTTGCATATCCGTATTCTTTTTTCAGTTTTTCCGCTTCAGCTGTTACTATTCCAAGGGATTCGCGGATATCATTTGTAACCTGATTTCCGGCAACGCCTATAACTTTTGTATGTTTAATGCTTTTATCGTGAAATACTGCAATATCAGTTGTGCCGCCGCCAATATCAATAAGAGCTACCCCCAGATCGGTCTCGCTTTCTTCGAGGACGGACATGCTGGATGCAATAGGCTGCAGGATGTAATCTTTTACCGTAAAACCTGCGCGTTCAACAGATTTTTTAATATTCTGAATTGCAGGAATTGAAGCAAGCACAACGTGATTTAATGCTTCAAGTCTGGTTCCGCACATACCGATCGGATTTTCAATTCCTCCCTGATAATCCACAAAGTATTCTTCAGGTATAATGTGAAGAATCTGTCTGTCCGATGGAATTCTGATTGTTTTAACATCGGCTTTTAATCTTTCAATATCTTCCTGTGCAATTTCTTTTTCGGGACTGCTGATTGTAACATAATTCCTGTGCCGCAGACTGGTAATATGCTCGCCGGCAACTCCTACATTTAATTCTTTAACAATTATTCCTGCACGGTTCGACGCTATTTCCATTGCTTGTTTAATTGCTTCCGAAGTCTTCTGAATATTTGCAACCAATCCTCTGTTCAATCCTTCGGAAGGCGCTGCGCAAAATCCAAGTATATTAATTTCATCACCGGATACTTCAGCTATTGCGGCTCCAACTTTTGTGGTTCCAAGATCAAGTCCGGCAATTATATTTTTTTTCATATTCCGGTTTCCTCGTTTATATCATCCAAAAATCCTAGATAAAGATGTTTATCGAATCTGAGATCTATATAATCAACTTCTTTGTTTAATTCCTTCCCTTTAAGATGATTCCAGAATTTAGAGAAATAAGCCATTTTTCTTATTTCATTATTCCTTCCTAAAACTACCGGATAATTTATTCCAACCATTCTTACAACAATATCTTTCCCTTTTCGAAGATCAATTTCGGAAACGCTTTTTTGCATTTCTTTTCCTAAAAGTTTTGTTGTTTCAATAATTTTAAACGCTGTTTTAACATCATCATTTTTAAGCATATAACCGAAGTTTTTAATTTTCTCCTGATTTGCGGGATTGCTTATTACCGGACAATCAATTTCTTTTGATAAACTTAAAAGCGGTAAAGCTTCGTATCTATCGGAAATTAAATATTGCTTTTCGCTGCAGTTTAAAAATGCGCTTATCTTTTTTTCGTACACATTTATTTCAGCTTTTCCGTCATTCCACAATTTTACATTTGCTTTGCGGATATAAGGATGCTTTTCCAATCTGTCTTTAATTATTGCAGCATTTAAATTGTTGAAATTATTTGCTGTATCGAGCCGCGCAAATGAAAGATAATCTTCGTTAGACAAATATACTCCGCCCGATAAATCAATTTTATTAATTGTAATATTCTGGCGCACTTGCAGAACAATTGCAAGATACAGGACAAATGCAAGTAAAAGCAGAAAAATTATTATTCCCAAATAATCATTTGCTTTAGGCATTTTCTGTTCCTTTTTTTGTTTTTAAAAGCTCAATAAATTTTTCGCCATATTTCCAGATATCTCCGGCACCAAGAGTAACAATAATATCATCCTTTCTATACAAACTTAGCAGCAGTTCGGGAATTTTATTTTTATCAGCTTCGTAAATAACATTTTTATGCCCGAAACTTTTTGCGGCATTTGCAATCATTTCACCTGATACTCCTTCTATAGGATTTTCGCGTGCGGGATATACATCTGTGCAGATAAAAATATCTGTATCCAGAAACGAACGTCCGAATTCTGCGTAAAAATCTCTTGTCCTGCTGAATAAATGCGGCTGGAAAACTGCAATCAGTCTGTTCTTAAATCCATCCCTTATTGCTTTAAGAGTTGCATTAGTTTCTGTAGGATGATGTCCGTAATCATCCAGTACGATGATTTCATTGTTGTACTTTGTTTCAAATCTGCGGTAAACTCCAGTAAATTTTTCGAGCGCATTTTTGATAATCTCAAAATCAACTCCCAGCTGTATAGCAATTGTTACGGCAACCAAAGAATTTTTTACGTAATGAACACCAGGAATATTCATCCGTATTCTGCCAAGTTCTTTTCCGAAATAGACAACTGTATATGTGCTGTGATATCCTTCGGTTACAATATCCACTGCTCTTACATCTGCCTGCGAAGTTGTGCCGTAAGTTATAACTTTCCTTTCAATTTCGGGCATAATATCCTGCAATGCAGGTTCATCCAAACAAAGCACAACAAATCCAAAAAACGGTACTTTATTTGCGAACTGGATAAAAGCCGATTTTATATCTTCAAGGTCTTTATAAGTATCGAGATGTTCTTTTTCCAATGTTGTAAGCGCGGCAATACTCGGAGTTAATTTTAGGAAAGTTCTGTCAAACTCATCAGCTTCAACAACAATATATTCGCTGTTTCCTAAACGCGCATTAGTTCCGCCAAGTCCGCTCAGTTTGCCGCCGACAATTATTGTAGGATCAACTCCTGCTTCCGTTAAAACAAGTCCTACCATCGAAGTTGTTGTTGTTTTTCCGTGAGTTCCGGCAATGCCAATACCGTATTTTAAGCGCATACATTCGGCAAGCATTTCACTTCTTTTAATCACCGGAATTTTCTTTTCTATTGCAGCTTTAACTTCGGGATTTTCCGTATTTACAGCCGATGAATAAACCAATACGTCAGCATTTTTTACGTTTTCGGCTGTATGCCCTTTGTAAATTTCTATTCCTAAACTTTGCAGTCTTTCAGTTGTTTCGGAAAGCGACATATCGGAACCGGAAATATTAAACCCCTGATTTAACAAGATTTCGGCAATTCCGCTCATTCCTATTCCGCCTATTCCAACAAAATGTATTTTCTTTATCGTTTTATGTATCATCATTTCCTCAGATTTAACTCTGTCATTTTAATTGCTCTTTCTGCAATTTCTCGCGCTGCATCCGGTTTCGAAAACTTTTTTATATTCTCCGAAAGTTTCTGCATAACTGCTTCGTCACTCAAAAGATTTATTGCTGTACCACTCATTTTTTTTAAAAGATCTTTATCTTCAATCAGTATTGCCGCATCTTTATCTGTAAGCGATTTTGCGTTTTTATACTGATGATTTGCTGCAACATTTGTTGAAGGAACAAAAATTACCGGCAGACCTAAAAATGCTGTTTCAGCAATTGTTGTTGCTCCTGCACGGGCTAAAACCGCATCTGCTGCCGAGTAAACCAATCCCATATCTTCAATAAACGATTTTATAATTATATTTTCATTCGCAAGATTCTTGTACTTTTCGTAATAATTTTTGCCTGTCTGCCATATTATTTGAATATTATTTTCGGACAATGTTTTTAAGTTTGCTGCAACAGCCTCATTTATTGAAGCTGCTCCGAGACTTCCGCCTAAAACCAGAAGAACTTTTTTGTCGGGAGATAATTTTAAATCATTTTTCGCTTTAATTTTATCCGATAATTTTATGTTTATTCTTACCGGATTTCCAGTAAGTATTAATTTTTCTTCATTCCGGAAATATTGTTTTGAATCTTCAAAACTTATATGTATTTCATCAGCTTTCTTTTCGAGCATTCTGTTTGTTACACCCGGGTAACTGTTTTGCTCAAGAAGAATAACTTTTGCTCCCATTACCGAAGCACCCCATATTACAGGACCCGAAACATAAGCTCCGGCGCCAATTGCAACAGCCGGTTTAAATTTCATATTTATTATTAATGCCTGAATAAAACCAGTAAATAATTTTATGGGAAACAGAATATTTTTAATATTTAATCTGCGTGAAAAACCGCTTATCCAGATTGCCTTAAATTTATAACCTGCAGCCGGAACAACTTTTGCTTCGAGTTTATCTTTTGTTCCTACAAATAATATTTCTGCATCGGGCATTTGCATTTTAATATTTTCTGCCACTGCAATTGCAGGATACAAATGTCCGCCTGTGCCGCCTGCTGCAAATATAAACCTTTTCCTATTCATCCAGAACCACCGCCGTTTCGCTGTTTTTAACTCTGGATTGCTTTGCTATATTCATTATAATTCCAATAGAGGCGCATAAAAATGTAATTGATGTTCCGCCATAACTTATAAAAGGAAGCGTAATACCGGTTGTGGGCAACATCCCGATTACAACACCTGCATTTATAAATGCACTGATGATAATATTAAACGCAAGTCCGAAAGCAAGCAGTTGCCCATAATCGTCAGTAGCTTTTTTTGCTATAACAATTCCCATAAAGAAAATAGTCAAATAAACAAGTAAAACAACAAATGCACCTGCAAATCCTAATTCTTCACCAAGAATTGAAAAGATAAAATCACCGTAAGCTTCCGGCAGAAACAAATCCGATTGGCGGCTGTGCCCTACGCCTAATCCCGATAAACCACCGCTTCCTAAAGCAATTTTTGCCTGAGCAACCTGAATATTTATTTCGCCTTCGCCAAACAAACTGTTCAAATAAGTTAATATTCTTCCTCGTGAGTGAGGAAAAATCATCATTGCCGAACCGCCGAAAAGAGCTGCAACTCCCAAAGTACCGAATATATGTTTTATTTTTGCACCGCTTACAAAAAGCACTGTAAATGAAGTTACAACTATAACAATGCTTGTACTTAAATTAGGCTGAATTAAAACTAACCCGGCAACCATAAAAATCCATATCACGGGATATTTGAAACCCTGATTAAAATCTTTAATAAGCTCGCCTTTTTTTACAATTAAATTTGCCAAATGCATCATTAAAATTATTTTAGCAATTTCGGAGGGCTGTATTGTGAAAAGATAAAGATTAATCCAGCGTCCGGCTCCTTTAACTTTTGCCGCCATAAGGAATGTAAAAAATAAAGCAACAATAATAATAATTGTCAGTTTTTTGCTGTATATCTGATATTTTTGATAAGGGATTTTTGCAAAAACTATCATAGCTGCAACTGCAATAAAAACCTTTACCAGATGATTATTAAACAAACTTGCAAAGCTGTCGAATTTTAATGCGCTGTAAGTGCTGCTTGCACTTAATACCAGAATCAATCCCAGCGTAATAAGCGCGGCAACCAAAGTAAGCAATATTTTTGATGCATTTTTAATCATTAAATATTCTTTACATAATCTTTAAATTGTTTACCGCGGTCTTCGTAACTTTTAAACATATCGAAACTTGCACATGCCGGCGATAAAAGCAGCACGTCGCCTTTTTGCGCTTCGGCAAGCGAACTGTTCACGCACTCGCCCAGAGAATTTTTAATTTCTACCGGTACAATACTTTCAAAATAATTTTTTACTTTTTCTGCAGAAGAACCGATTGCATAGATTTTTTTTACTCTTTGTCTTACTTCTTCCTCAATTTGCTTATAATCGTTTCCTTTATCCTTTCCTCCAAGAATAAGAAATAACGGTTCGTTAAAACTGCGTAAAGCATACCAAACCGAATCTACGTTGGTAGCTTTTGAATCGTTTATGAATTTAATCCCGTTAATTTCGCGTACAAATTCAAGTCTGTGTTCAACTCCCGGAAAACTTTTAAAGGCTTCAATAATTCCGTCATTATTGCATCCAGCAATTTTTGCAATGGCAAGAACGGCCAGTGCATTTGCCAGATTATGTTCTCCTTTTAAGCTTAAATCGCTGCAATTCATAATTTCTTCGGCTTTACCGTTCTCAGAAAAATATATTTTCGAATTTTCAGCATAAGCTCCATTAACAATCTTATTCGTAATTGAGAAGGAATATTTCTTAACTGAATTATTATTTAATTCAGGGGTTCCTTTATCGTCGGCATTAAAAATGTAATAATCATTATATCCTTGATTTTCCCCTATTTTCATTTTTGATGCAGCATACTTTTTAACATCGTGCTCGTATCGATCAAGATGATCGGGAGTGATGTTAAGAATTACGGAAATATACGGTTTAAATGTTTTAATAAAATCAAGCTGAAAACTCGATATTTCAACAACAGCAAAATCATTTTCGCTAAAAGTGTCAGTTATTTCCGAAAAAGCTAATCCTATATTTCCTGCAGCTGTTGTCTTTTTACCGCAAATATTAAAAGTATATTCGCAAAGACTTGTTGTTGTTGTTTTTCCGTTTGTACCGGTAATTCCTATTATTTTTCCTTTGCAGAACCAAGCAGCAAATTCAAGCTCCGAAACAACTTCTATCTTGCGTGAAAAAGCTTCCTGTAAAACTTCCGAATCTGTTGGAACACCCGGACTGGTTACAATTAAATCGCAATCGAAAACCCGCTTGCTGTGCCCGCCGCATTCAAATTCAATTAAATTATCCCTCAGGACTTTTACGTTTTCCTGTATTTTTTCTTCAGGCGAAAGATCGCTTACAAACGGAAATGCACCGAATTTTTTTGCAAGTTTTGCTGCTCCTATTCCGCTTCTTACAGCGCCAAGAATTGTTATTTTTTTACCTTTAATATTCAATTATCTCACCTTAAACGAAGCCAGACTTAAAATTGCCAGAATAAAAGTTATTATATAAAATCTTACTACTATCTTTGGTTCTGCCCATCCTAATAATTCAAAATGATGATGAATAGGAGCCATTTTAAAAACTCTTTTGCCTTCGCCATATTTTTTCTTAGTGTACTTAAAGTAAAGTCTTTGAATAATTACTGAAACTGTTTCCAAGAAAAATATTCCGCCAAGGATTGGAATGAGGAGTTCCTTTTTAATTAAAATTGCAATTATCCCGAAAGCTCCGCCTAAAGCAAGCGAGCCGGTATCTCCCATAAATACCTGTGCCGGATAAAAATTAAACCACATAAAACCGAGACTTGCACCTATTAAAGCAGCTATAAAAACTGTAAGTTCGCCTGCGCCTGGAAGATATATTATATTAAGATAATCGGAATAAATTGCATGCCCCGTAACATAACTCATAACTCCCAGTGCAGCCATTACAATTACAATTGTACCGATTGCCAAACCGTCCAATCCGTCGGTTAAATTTACGGCATTCGATGTTGCAGTAATAATAAACACAACAGCTGGAATGTATAAATATGAGAAATCGAAGTTCATATTTTTAAAAAAAGGCAAAGTGGTTTCTGTTGCATAATTGGAAAATTCCGGCATAAAGTATACTGCTGCACCAACTATCAACCCCACAAATATTTGTCCCATAAGTTTGTAACGCGCAATTAATCCTTTAGGCATTTTTGTAACTACTTTAAGATAATCATCTAAAAATCCTACACAGCCTAAAAATAATGTGCCGCCAAGAACAAGCTGAATATATGTGCTTCTTATATCTCCCCATAAAAGAACAGGAATAGTAACACATAATATTATAATTATTCCACCCATTGTGGGAGTTCCGGATTTTTTAAGATGACTCTGAGGACCATCCTCACGGACAGTCTGCCCAATCTGCTTTTTGCGTAAATAATCTATAATTTTATCACCGAGATAAAATGCAAGAATAAGGGCTGTAATTGCTGCCAACGCCGAACGGAAAGTAATATACTTAAATAGATTAAATCCCGGAGGTGCAAAACTCGAATTAATAAATTCTAAGAAATAATAAATCATCAGATATATCTCTCCTTTAATAAATCGGCAAATTCCTCCATTTTCATTCCGCGCGAGCCTTTAAACAACACTGCAGAATTTTTGAAATCGTAATCATTCAAATATTTTATCAGCAAATCTCTGTCCGCAAAATGCTGTTTTTCTAATTGTGCTGATTTTAATTTTTCCGATAAATATTTCATATTTTCACCGATTGATAAAAATATATTTATCCCGGATTTAACAATATTTTCCGCAAGTCCGATATGAAGTTTTTTTGCATCTTTTCCCAGCTCAAACATATCGCCGGCAACAAATATTTTTTTCGGATACTTTGTTATTTTTTCCATCAAATCCAAAGCTGAACGCATTGAATCGGGATTTGAATTATAAGTATCATCAATAATCATCAAATCCCGTTTTTTTGTAACATTTAATCTTTTATATACTGCTTTAAGCTTTTTTGTACCGGATAATATTTCTTCTTTCGATAATCCCATTTTCAAAGCTACAGCAACTGCAGCAAGATAATTTTTAGCATTCGACTCACCGTAAAGAGGAAGTACAGTTTCAATTCGGGTTTTACCTTTCACAATTTCTATCTTTGTTTTCCCGTCATCTGAAAAACCGGTAATTTTCCCTTTTATTTCCGAATCATTTCCGAATGAATAAGTTGTACGGTTTTTATAATCGGTCTTATAGTTTATAAGAAACGGATCATCACTGTTAATTAGTATTTTGCCTTTATTTTTAACAGTTTCATCAAGCAAAGCAGATTTTTCTTCAAAAACGCCTTTTCTGTTTTTTAAAAATTCAAGATGCGAATCCCCGATATTTGTTACAAGAGCAACATCCGGAAGTGCAATTTCAGCTGTGTATTTTGTTTCACCAAAGTGATTTGTACCATGCTCCAGAACAATTACTTCGTGTTTCTTTTCTGCGCTTAAAATTGTAAGCGGCACCCCTAAATGATTATTATTGTTGGCTTCGGTTTTAAGAACTTTATATTTTTCGGCAAGCAGTGTAGCTATTATTTCTTTTGTTGTAGTTTTTCCGTTGCTTCCTGTAAGCGAAATAATTTTAATATTCAGTTTTTTCCGCCAAACATTTGCAAGATATCCGTATGCCTTAACTGTATCGGGAACAGTTACAACAGTAATATCTGTATCGCCGCATTTATCAAGTTTGTTTTCATTTATTATAATTGCCGATGCGCCGTTTTCTATTGCAGAATTAATAAATTCGTGTCCGTCATATTTTTCGCCTTCTATCGCTACAAACATAGCGCCTTTTTTTACAATCCGCGAGTCTGTAATAATTTCCTTCACAGGCTTATAGCCGTCCGGATTATATATTACCGATTTCGGCATATCAAATAAATCCTGAATATTTATTGCTGGTTTTGCCATTCTTTAAGATATTTCCCTGCTGTTTCTTTGTCCGAAAAAAAACTTCTTATTCCATTTATTTCCTGATAATTTTCGTGACCTTTCCCGGCAATTAAAATTACCGCCTCGCTTTTTGAATTGAATATTGCCGTTTTAATTGCAATTTCCCTGTTTTCAATCACTGCATAATTATCGGTTTTAATACCTGCTTTAATTTCGTCTATTATTGAATATGGTTCCTCTGTACGCGGGTTATCGCTGGTAACAATTGCATAATCGCTCAATCTTGTTGCAATTTCACCCATAACCGGTCTTTTAGTTCTGTCCCTGTCGCCGCCGCAGCCGAATACCGTAACAATCTGTCTGTTACCTTTATTTATAATGCGTATTGAATTTAAAACCTGCTCCAGACTGTCGGCTGTATGCGAATAATCGACAATTGCAGTTTTACTTCCTGAATTTATAACTTCAAATCGTCCTGGAACAGATTCCAGAGCAGCTATCCCTTCAATTATTTGTTTTTCCGATAGCCCTTCTTGAAAGCCGATTGCAGCAGAAATCGAACTATTGTAAGCATTGAAGATTCCTGCAAGATTTGTTCTTATGCCAAATTCTTTTGAATTATCAGTTTTAAGGATATACTCTGTTCCTGAAAAGTCAATTTTTATATTTTCAATTTTATAATCAGAACTATCTTTTTTTCCGTATGTAATAATTTTCGCTTTCGAATCTTTTACCATTTCAGCCCAATGAGGATCATCGCAATTAGCAATAATTTTGGCCTCCGGTTTCAAACAATCAAAAAATCTCTTTTTTGCGATAAAATAATTCTCAAAAGTTTTATGATAATCCATATGATCGGAAGTAATGTTTGTAAAAACTCCGTAATCGAAGTCCAATTCATCTATCCGGAATAAATCCACAGCAACCGAAGATACTTCCATAACGCAATATTCGCAGCCTTCATCAAGCATCATTTTCATAAGTTGATTAATTTCGTTGGATTGCGGGGTTGTAAGCATTGTTTTAATCTTTTTATCGCCGATGTAATTTTCTATTGTTCCTATAAGTCCGCATTTGAATCCTGCAGTTTCAAACATTTTTTTCAAGAAAAACGTGGTGCTTGTTTTCCCTTTTGTTCCTGAAACTCCTATAAGTTTCAGTTTTTTTGAAGGATGTCCGTAGAATAAATCGGAAATAACAGCCATAGACTTCCGGCTGTTTTCAACTTTAATTTTTACAATATTATTTTTTCTTAAGCATTCATCAATTTTTTCGTCGGTTTCTTCTATTACAACTGCCGATGCACCGTTATTTACAGCAGCTTCAATAAAAAGATGACCATCGGTTTTAAAACCCTTTATCGCTGCAAAGAGAGAGTTTTTTGTGACTTTTCTTGAATCGTATTCAATAGAATTAACAAGAACCCCTTCAGGGTTTCCTTCGAAATCATTAAAATTGCAATATTTTAAAATTTCACTAAGTTTCATTCAATTCAGTTTAATTGTGCTTGTGTTTTTATTTGATGAACATTCAAGTAAACATACTTGTCCGGTATTTATTTTTTTACCAGGCTTAATGCTTTGGGATGTTATGTTTCCGCTGCCGCTTATTTTATATTTAATTCCCAATCTGGTAAGCTCCGATACAGCTTCGCGGACTGATTTATTTTGCAAATCGGGCATATATCCCATAGATTTATGCTGTTTATCCGGATTTTCATTTTCTTCGCTTTCTTCGGAATAATTGCTTGTTAGCAGTTGAGGAACTTCATTTTCATCTCTTATATCAGCCATAAATTTATCGAACATGTCATTCCTCTTAATTTCTTTTGTGTTTTGAGGAACAAGACTTTCATCTGCTTCAAGAATCCTCTGCGCAGTCATTTTAAATATCGGGGCTGCAACTGTGCCTCCGTATTTTCCGTTTTGAGGCGAATTAACAAGAATGAAACACACAAGTTTCGGATTTTCTGCCGGGAAAAATCCTATAAAAGAAGAGTTATAATGGCTTTTTGAGTATTTGTTATCAACTAATTTTTGCGAAGTACCCGTTTTACCGCCTACAAGCACATTGTCCAGCCGAGCCATTTTTGCAGTGCCTTTTTCAACAACATCAATCATAAAATCTTTTATAAGAGCAGAAGTTTCTTTTGAAATTACATTTCGTATCTTCAGCGGTGAATTTTCTTCGGAAATATTTCCGTAACTATTTCGTACTTCCTTTACTACATAAGGTTTATATAGAGTTCCGCCGTTTACAATTGCCGAGAAAGCTGCGCACATTTGAATAGGCGTAACAGACACTTCATATCCGAAAGAGAGAAAATACTTTGAGATTTTTGAATAATTTGAAGGTTTTTTTAAATATCCGTCAGTTTCGCCGGGAAGATCGATGTTTGTTGAATTACCGAATCCGAAATCACGAACATATTTATAAAGCGTATTATCATCTATGCGGTCAACAAGTTTAACCATTCCGATATTGCTCGATTGCTCCATAACTTCGCGAACGCTAAGCATACTGTGCCCGTGCGTATCTTTAATTTTTGCACCTTTCACTTTATATGTACCGTTTTCGGTATTAATCATTTCTTTTTCTTTTGCCAGACCTTCATTTAAAATTGCCGACATTACAATTGCTTTAAAAGTAGATCCGGGTTCGTATGTATCAGTTAAAGCAATGTTCCGCCGTATTTCGTTGTTCACTGCATTGTAATTTGCCGGATTATAAAAAGGCGCTGAAGCTAAAGCTAATATCTCCCCGCTGTTCGGATCCATTAAAATACCTATTGCTGATTTTCCGCCGAACTGTTCAAGTCCTTTAACCAGCGACTCTTCGAGAGCGCTTTGATAAGTTCTATTTATTGTTAAAACAATAGCAGAACCGTTTTTTGCCGGCTGTGTCAAATTATCCATTACCGAAACAGTTCTTCCAAGAACATCTCTTTCGAGAATTCTTTTCCCTTCCTCACCTTTAAGATAACTTTCGTATCTGTTTTCTATTCCGTCTTTGCCTTTACCTTCGGTATCCACATAACCTAAAAGATGAGAAGCGAATTCCCCGTAAGGATAAAATCTTTTAGATTCTTCTAATGAAAAAAGTCCTTCTGCAACAAATGATTTAAGCAAAGCGATATTTTCATCACTTACATTGCTTTCTATTTTTACATTCTTTTTACTTCTTTTTATAAGACTTTTATAATAGCTTTCTCTTTTTTTAAATACTTCGGCAAATTTTTCTGCTATTCTACTAATTCTGTCTTCATTCATCATCCGGGCATCTACAAAATATGAAACGCTTTTTTTAGAATATGCAAGAATATCGCCGTTTCTGTCCATAACAGTCCCGCGCACCGGAATTATTGTTTCGGTTTTGTATTGCTGTCTTTCGGCAAGATACTTATATTTTTCGTGATCAGTTACCTGAATCCGGAATAATCCAGCTATTATCATCGACAAAAAGATGCACATCGAAAAGAAAACTAATATTGCTCGGGATTTATTCATATTTATTATTAATTACTTCGGTTATTTGCTCAAGTTGTAATTTATCTATTTTAATGGTTTCAAATTTTTCAATGCTTCGTACCATTCCCAAATTATTTTTTGCATATTCTGTAATTCTTTCCTCGGTTGTTAATAACTGAATCTGAACATCTTTTTCTGCAAGCACACTCTTTTTTGCCTGAAGCAATTCTTCTTTTTGAACTTTCTCTTTAACTAAAAGTTTAAGTTCAGCAACAAGATAAACATAAATTATTGCAGCAACTGCAACAATCAATGCCAAAAAGAAGAATATTTTCGTCGGAGTATAATTCATATCTTAAATTCTTTCTGCGGCGCGCAGTTTAGCACTTCGCGCTCTTTTATTTCTATTTACTTCTTCATCCGAAGGTAGAACCGGTTTTTTTGTAAGTATTTTAAGTGAAGCAGTTTTGTCGCATTGACAAATAGGAAACGACGGCGGACAAATGCAAGTTAATGCTTCATTTTTAAAAAATTCTTTCACTTTCCTGTCTTCTAAAGAATGATATGTAAGAATAACAAGTCTGCCTCCTTCATTAAGCAAATCTGTTGCTTTTTCAAGAAATTCTTCTAATTCATCAAGTTCGTTATTAACATATATCCTAAAAGCCTGAAAAACTCGTGAAAGCGATTTTGCCGCTATATGTGCCGGAATCACTTTTTCCACAATTTCCTTTAACTGACCGGTTGTTTTTATCTCTACGTTTTTTCTGTATTCAACAATCTTTTCAGCAATCTGTCGCGATTTTTTCTCTTCGCCGAACTGATAAATAATATCGGCAATCTCTTCTTTGCTGAAAGTATTTACAACTTCATCAGCAGCAATACCGCTTGCTTTGTTCATACGTAAATCGAGCTTTGCATCTTCTCTGTAGGTAAACCCCGATTCTTTGTTATCGAGCTGAAATGATGATACTCCGAGATCCGCAAAAATTCCGTCAAATCCGTCAATGAACTCTATTCTGGCTATTTTATCAATATCTGTAAATTTTGTATGATATAACTTCATTCTTTCATCGGATGCAAATTTTTCTTTGCAATAATTAAAAGCTTGAATATCTTTATCAGTACCTATCAAAATTGATTTTTTATTCAGATTGGCTATTATTTGAGATGAATGACCGCCGAAACCGATAGTTCCGTCGAAATAGACACCAGATTTATTTGTAATCAGATACTCGAGACTCTCATTTAATAAAACCGGTATATGATGCTCCATCTCACTCCAATTTCATAACTTTTTGGGCAATATCGCCAAACGATTCTTCCTGTTCATCCAAGTATTTCTGATAAATTTCAGGATTCCAGAGCTCTATTCTGTTCATAGCGCCAAGCACAAAAACATCTTTTTTAATTTCTGCATAATCAATAAGATTCTGGGGAATCAATAATCTGGCTTGCGAATCGAGCTGATCTTCTGATGCAAGTTGCAGAAACATCCTTAAAAATTTTGCATTTTCCGGATCGAATGTGTTTAATTTTGTAAGTTTTCCTTCAACTAATTCTTTCCACTTATCCATTGGATAAATTTCTATGCATTGGCTTGCTCCCCTTGTCATTACAAAAGTATCATTTGCTTCTGGCTTAACATACTTACGCAACTTAGCTGGAATGCTTATTCTGCCTTTCGAATCGATTGAATATGTAAAACTTCCTAAAAACATACTTTCCCCACTTTTTGGGAAAATTAAACACTTTTTCCCACTTGCCACCAAAATAACTGTTTTTTTTGGGCAAAGTCAAGTATTTTCTGCAAATAAATTGCAATTTTCAGCAAGCATTCTTGTGTTTTTTTTAGAGGAATTGATTTTATTAACTATTAAAATAAGTTCTTTTATCTTTTATTGGGACAATTTTGGTACATTTAACCAAAATAAGCGGTAATAATTAGCGGGACACAATGAAATTAGGGTATAAAAAAAGCCCGATTTCGGGCTGAAAAAAAGCTTTTCGGGAGCCATCTATCGGACTTGAACCGATGACCTGCTCATTACGAATGAGCTGCTCTACCAGCTGAGCTAAGATGGCTTCTAAAAGAACTATCTCAATTTCTTTTTATGTCTGTTCTTTCTTAATCTTTTTTTACGTTTGTGTGTAGCCATTTTATGACGTTTTCTTTTTCTACCGCAAGGCATGCTGAAGTCCTCCCTACTTAATTATTTTTATCTATTATCATATCTGTGAATTTATTTTTTTGTGTCTTTCA
The DNA here is from genome assembly GCA_964437215.1 of uncultured Melioribacteraceae bacterium. Taxonomy (GTDB): domain Bacteria; phylum Bacteroidota; class Ignavibacteria; order Ignavibacteriales; family Melioribacteraceae; genus JAAYAN01. The sequence goes on from CAYTFZ010000026.1 coordinate 21,076, forward strand.
TTCCTTTATCAACAGCCAATTTGAAATCTTTCGAAAATTTGAATACCGGGACAAAATGTTCGCTTACAAAAACTTTTTCGCCTGAACGGGGATTTCTTGCATAGCGGGCGCTTTTCTTTTTAACTTTATAACTTCCAAAGCCTCTTATTTCAATGCCGTTGCCTTCTCGTAAAGATTGGATTACAGTATTCAGAAAACCTTCAATAATTGCTTCTGTTTCAAGTTTCGTTAGTCCTGTTCCCGAGGCAACCTTCTCAACTATATCAGCTTTGGTCATTTAAGCACCCTGAATTGATTATAAATATTTTTTCAAATAGCTTGTTAAGATATAAAAAATATTCTTAATTTCAAATTAAATGTTAATACACAGTTAAATAAAACATTGTTTTAATTGAAGTTACAGCAGTTTAGCACTATTTCTATTTGAATTATTAAATATGATTTTTTAATTTTTCGAAATATGTGTTAGCATTTGGCTGAAGTTTGCTGTTAAGAGAAACAGCTTTCTTTAAATCGGTATCTGCTTCAAGATATTTTCTTAAGTAAAACTGGGAAATCCCCCGTATAAGAAAAGCTTCTGCATAGTCTGGTTTTAATTGTATTACTTTATTAATATCCTCAACAGCCTCGGTGTATTTTTCCAAATTTTTATAAGCATTAGCCCTTAAGTACAAAGGTTTAATTTTATTAGGCTTTAGTGCAATGGCTTTTGTTAAATCGATACTTGCACTGTTATAATCGGATTGCTTCATTTTTAACAATGCCCGTTCGATATAGGCATCATAATAATTCAAGTCTGTGAGCGCCCGTGTATAATCAACTAACGCACCCTGATTATCCGCAAGTTTCTGTTTCGATCTTGCACGATGGAAATATGCCTGATAACATTCAGGATTTTTTGCAATTATTGTTGAAAAATCATCTATCGAACCATGTGTATCCTGCCCTTCGAATTTGTAAATTCCTCTTTGAAGCAAAGCTTTTTCATAATCGGGTTTAATTTCAACAGCTTTATCCAGATATGAAAATGCTTTTGCATAATCTTTTAAAAGACCGTAAATATCACCTAATTCAAAAAAATATTCAGCATTATCTTTTTTCAGTTCTAATGCTTTCAAATAGTCCTTTTCTGCTCCTTCGTAATCAACCAGATTTTTACGCATTTTTCCGCTTAAAAAATAAAATTCAGGATTGTTAGGAACTAAAGCAATAAGTCTGCTGTAATCTTTAAGCGCTCCGTCTGGATCGTCATTTTCCTCTTTAATTTTAGCCCGCAGCAGCAAAGCGTCAATATACGAAAGATCATTTTTAAGAGCATTGTTTAAAAATAATATTGCTTCACTGTAATTTTTATCGGCATATAAAATATCGGCTAATTGAAAATAAGCTAGAGAAAAACCCGGGAAAAGTTCAACTGCTTTTTGAAGATCTTCAACAGCTCTTTTTTTATCACCGTTAATTTTTCGTGCAATTCCTCTGAAACAAAAACCCCTTGAATTTGCCGGATCGTTTTCAATTGCTTTATTAAATTCTATAACAGCTTTTTTATTTTCGTTTTGAGCAATATAAATGTTACCGCATAAAATATAAGCTTCAGTTTTATCGGGTTTTTGCTCCACGGATTTCATACAGTTTTCAATAACCATATCGGGCTTTCCCATTTTTTCATATGCAAGCGCCTTTAGGAAATATCCTTCGGCTAAGCTGTTTGCGTTGCCGGTATTAATTTCTATAAACTGGCTTGCAAAGTCAATTGCCTGCTGGTAACTGCCTTTTTCGAGATTGATTTGTGCAATGAAGTATTTAATGTTAGGGAAAGATTTTTCATCAAGTTCTGCAGCGGTTTTAAAATCAGGCAGAGCTTCATCATATTTCCCGGAATAAAAGTATGCCAGCGCTCTTCCATAAAATGATACGGAATTTTTTCTGTCTGTTTCAATTACACTGCTGTAATCTGCTATTGCTCCTTCATAATCGTGCTTCTGATATTTCTCTTGCGCCGAAACAATTATTGATTCAACGCCTTTTCCGGCAAACATTTTTGTAATAAAGCTCATAAAGTTACCTTTTTTTATGACTTAATTATTAAACTGAATGTTTTTAATCAATTTTTCAGAACAATATGGGGCTTTTCCGCCGCCAAGATATTTGTGAAACCATTCGAGATGGGCATTATAATATAACGGCATAGACTTGATGTGGCTTGGCCAGTGACCGTCATTTTTAAATATTATAATCCTCGATTCAATTCCTAATTTCTGCAGCACCGTAAAATAGTTGATGCTTTGAGCATATGGAACCCTGTAATCTTTTTCGCCGGTAATTATAAGCGTCGGAGTCTTAAAATTTTCTATAAATTCTGATGGTGAAAATTGTTTATAATTTTGTGAATTGTAAGGACTGCCTTTTAAGTCCCATTCCGGGAACCAAAGTTCTTCGGTTACTCCCCAAAATGTTTCGAGGTTAAATATTCCCATCATCGAAGCAAAGCACTTAAATCTGCCGGTTTTGCCTTGCAGCCAGTTCACCATATACCCCCCGTACGACCAGCCCATCGCTCCGATTCTGCCTTTATCAACGAACGAAAGATTTTCGAGAGAATCCGTAACTAACATAATATCCTCGTAAACCTTTCCGCCCCAATCTCCCGAAATAGCTGCTGTATAATCCTGTCCGTAACCTGTTGAACCATGTGGATTTGGAAATGCTACAATATAGCCTGCTCCGGGATAAACCTGCCAATCCCCTCTAAACGAATTCATCCATTGATACTGAGGACCGCCATGAATATTTAGTATTAAAGGATATTTTTTTTGAGGATTAAAATCGTGAGGTTTGATTAAAAATACATGGACTGGTTTTCCATCAGCACCTTTAATCCACATTTCTTCGGCAGACCGGAAATCTGTTTTTTCGAGCAGATTATTATTTATAAACGTAAGTTGTTTAATTTCTTTACGCCGGGAAGGCAGAGTATGAATTTCGTAAGGTTTATCAACTCTACTTGAAAGGAAGAATAGATTATCCTTTGAATCAGCAATAATTCCTGTACAGACATTTTTTTCTGTTAAGCTGCTTATTTTACCCGTTCGTATTTCGCATTTAAATATCGGCAAATATCCTTTATGCTGGGCTGAAAAAAATATATTCTTAGAATTTGATGACCACAATATTTCGTTTACAATATCATCATATTTTTCTGTAAGCGTTTGTATTTTACCGTTTTTCCGGTTATAAATATTTAACCCTGTTTTGTCCGATTCGTATCCCGGTGTTTTCTGAGATTTGTAAGCTATGTATTTTCCGTCAGGCGAATATTTCGGCTCACTGTCCCACGCTTTATTCCGGTCAGTAATATTTTTAAGACCAGTACCGTCAATATTTACTGTGTAAACATCAATATTTGTTGAATATTCCGGGTCTTTACCGCGTTTGGATGAAAAAACGACTTCTTTCGAATCAGGTGAAATATCAAACTCACCGCCTCCTCCGGCTGAAAAAGCTGGTGAATCCCAATATCCCGGAGTAAGATCTTTATAGGTTTTAGTTTCTAAATTAAAAACAATTATATGAGTGTACGAACCGTCTTTATAATCTGTCCAATGCCTTATCATTAAGGAATCTGCCATATAAGCCTGAACCGGACCGTTATCAAGATTATCGCGGATATTTCTGCTGCATTCAAAATCTTCGCCGCATTCCGGAAAAACCTTTGCCGAAAATACAATTAACTTACCATCGCGCGAAATTTTAGGATCGGATATTCCGCTGTAAAAATCTGTAACCTGTTCAGTTTTACCGCCTTCAAAGGACAAATAAAAAAGCTGCATACTTCCTGTCTTTGATGAAAGGAAAAACATACCTTTTCCGTCATTCGAAAAAACAGGCGAAACACTTGAATATTCTGAATTTGTAAGCTGCTTCATTTCACCTGATTTTATATCAAGCAGATTTATATTTGTTTCTGATTTCCCTTTTTCGAGGAAATATGTAGAAACAGTAAAAAGTAATTTTGTCCCTTCCTCGTTTACCGAAATTCCGCTCAGATTTTTAATTTTGTATAAATCCTCAATCTCAAAAGCTTTTTTCTGCGCAAAATTTAAACTTAAAAACAAAAGAATGAGTAGTAAAAGCCTGATAAATATCATAAAAATCCTTAATATATATTTTTAAAACATTATCGAATATTATACATATTATTTAATATTCACAAAATATAAGTGTGATTTGAAAAATTCGGAAATTTTTAATTTGAACAAATGACAAAATATATTTGTTTTGCACTATTAAATAAGGAATTCTAAATGGAGAAACTAAATATAAAAATTGACGGAATGGGCTGCGGACATTGCATAAATGCTGTTAAAAAAGAACTTGGCAAACTTCCGCTTGAAAAGTATAATGTTACTCTGGGAAATGCGGAGTTAAATTTTAATCCTGATAAAGTAACGCTGGCGGAAATTGAAAACGCCATTGAAACAGCCGGATACAAAATAAAAAAATGAGAAGTTTTAACCTTTCGGTAAAAGGAATGACTTGCGCGAGCTGCGTTGCACGGGTTGAAAAAGCTGTATCAAACACCCCCGGCGTAAAAAGTGCTTCGGTAAACTTTGCTTCCGAAAAGGTTTATTTCGAAACTGAGAATGACAATTTTGACGTTTTACAAATTAAAAAAGCTGTTGACGATTACGGCTACGAACTTATTGTGCCAGATGAGAATGAAATAAAGGCTATATTACCAAAAGACAGCGGCAAACTTAGAAAGGAACTTTTGTTATCGACGGTTTTAACCGTTCCGGTTTTTATAATAAGCATGCTTTTTCACTTTGGCATCCTTAATAATATTTATATTCTATCAAATAATACAGTTAATTACATCCTTTTAGTTTTAACTACACCTGTCATTTTAATTTCCGGAAGAAGGTTTTTTATAATTTTTTACAAAAACCTGAAACATTTAAGTTTCGAGATGAACTCGCTTGTTGCCATAGGTACCGGTTCTGCTTATCTTTTCAGCGTTTTTAACACACTTTTCCCTCAAATTCTTTTGAAACGCGGGATTATTCCTGATGTGTATTTCGAAACTGCAGCGGTAATTATCACGCTTATTTTATCGGGGAAAATGCTGGAAGAAAAAGCAAAAAACCGAACCAACGATGCAATAAAAAAGCTGATTGAACTTAAGCCTTTATTTGTTAATGTAATTATTAACGGAAATGAAGAAAAAGTTAAAATTGAAAGTCTGAAACCCGGACAAACAGTTATTATCCGTCCAGGTGACAGAATACCAGCCGACGGTTTAATATCAAGCGGGTTAAGTACAATCGACGAATCGCTTTTAACCGGCGAAAGTATTCCTGTTGCGAAACAGCCCGGCGATAAAATTACCGGCGGAACAATTAATAAAAACGGATCGTTTTATTTTGAAGTGACTGAAACCGGTGATAATTCCGTACTTGGACAGATAATAAAACTTGTTGAATCTGCTCAGAGTTCAAAAGCTCCAATACAAAAACTTGCCGATAAAATTTCGGGTATATTTGTACCGATTGTGATGGCTGTTTCTGCGCTTTCATTTGCCGGCTGGCTTTTAATTTCCGGAACAAATGATCTTGGTCTGGCAATATTGAGTTCGGTTGCTGTTTTAATAATTGCCTGCCCCTGCGCATTGGGACTTGCAACACCAACAGCAATAATTGCTGGAACAGGAAGAGGAGCAATGCAGGGAATTTTGATAAAGAATGCCGAAAGTCTTGAAAAAGCTCACAAGATAAAAACTTTGTTTCTTGATAAAACCGGGACAATTACCGAAGGAAAACCTCTGGTTACGGATGTATTTTCGGTTATAGAAGAGAATGAACATTTAAGAATGTGTGCTTCGTTGGAAAGAAAATCGGAACATCCTGTTGCCGAATCAATAATCGAATTTGCAAATTCCGAAAATATTCTTCTTGAAATGCCAGAAAAATTCGAACGGATTCCAGGATTTGGTATAAAAGGCATAATCGGCAACAAAGAAATTCTTTGCGGAAATGAAAAACTGATGGAGAAAAATAATATATCTGTAGACGATTTAATTCCGGAAGCTGAAAAACTTTCTGCGTGGGGAAAGACCGTTGTTTTCACTTCAATTAATGGTAAACTTGCAGGTATAATTGCCGTTGAAGATCCGATTAAAGAAAATTCTGAAAAAGCTGTAAAAAAACTTATTAACAGCGGAATTGATGTTTTTATGCTTACCGGCGATAATAAACTCGTTGCCGAATCGATTGCAAAAAGAGCAGGCATTACAAATTTTTTGGGAGAAGTTCTGCCGGAAAATAAGCTGAAACAAATTCAAGAATTTCAACAAAAAGGAATTATTACCGGGATGGCTGGCGACGGTGTTAACGACGCACCGGCTCTTGCCCAGGCAGATGTAAGTTTTGCAATGGGAACAGGTTCCGATTCGGCAAAAGAAACAGCAGATATTACATTAGTTCAAGGCGATTTGATGAATGTTTACTATGCAATAAATTTATCTAAAAAAACATACCGGATAATTAAACAGAATCTTTTTTGGGC
>CAYTFZ010000027.1:0-27170 GCA_964437215.1 uncultured Melioribacteraceae bacterium
TTAACCCTTTGTATGACACGCACAAGCTTTTCCTTTGGCTTTTTCGAACGATTCTTTTCCTTCTTTGAAAGAATAAAATGCCAGTGCGATTGCCCCGATTGCATCAATGTACATAACATTAAAAACTTCGTATAACAGACTGGACGAAAGCAGAATTACAGACATATACATACAGGTTTTGGTACAATTCCCGTCTGCAATCATTGCATCGCTTTTCAGCTTTGTTCCAACATAAATTTTCGATTTCAGCAAAGCCCACATTATTAAAAGTGAAATTACCGAAATTACAATTCCCCAGAAAGTCGATTCCGGCTGTTTCCCTTCAATAATATTGATTATTCCTGTTATTAAAAGAACAGCGGCAAGAATGTAAAATGAAAATCCTGTAATTTTTAGCGCGTTTCTTTCAAATCTTCCGGATTCGTCAAAGCTTTTCTTTTGCCGGATAACTAAGTGCCAAATGCCTATTCCCGAAAAACATTCTGCAAAAGAATCCAGCCCGAAACCGAATAGCGAAAGTGTATCATCCGAGTATCCAAGCCAAACAGCAATTACTCCTTCAGCAATATTATAGAATACAGTGAAGACAGCTAAAAATAACGCGAAATTCCAAAGTTTTTTATCGTCCATCAATATCTTTCATTAATTTTTAATAATTATTTTTTGTTTTTAACAGAAATGCAGAGTGAAAAGTGCAACTTAAATTATTAAACTTACTGATTTTTAACCGGACCGGACTTTTTTAGTTGGACTAAAACAGCGCCGGCGGCTGCGGTTAACATTCCCAAAGCTTCCTGTAACGTTATAGTTTCATCAAGAAAATACCAGGCAAGCACGGCAATTTGCATCAGCATCGTCCCGTTTAATATACTCGATTCCATTGCCGTAAGCGTGCGCAGAGTATGATTCCACAAAGTAAACGCTAATGCCGTATTTATTACAGCCAGCCAAATAAGCCACAACCAGTTATTAGTGTTAATTTCAGGAAATCCGTTTAAAGAAATTCCGGAAATAAGAAGAACAACCGAACCAGTCCCCATGCTTAAAAATGTTATAATCAAGGGACTGATATCTTTCTTTTTATTAATCCTTCTTCCGGTGATTGCCGATGCGGCATTTGCCATAACTCCGGCAAGCACTATTAAAATTCCTAAAATTTTTCCTTCGGCAAGTTTAACAGGAAAAAAATAAACAATAATTCCTGCAATAAATAATACAGAACCGAGCCATTGAAGTTTTGCAGGCTTTTCGTTAAGAAAAAAAAATCCGGCAACTGCTACAATTATGGGTGTAAAATTTAAAAGCAAGCTTACTGTTACAGAAGGCAATAAGGATAAACCCAAAAACTGCGCGCCTTGAGTAAAAGCATAAAATAAAAAACCTAACAGAATAAGGCTTTTCCATTGCTGCGGATTAAGATTTGAGATTTCTTCGCGATACTTTTTTTTGAAAATTATGAAAGGGATGAAACATAAAAACGCGATTGAATATCTTAATCCTGCAAAAGTGAGCGGAGGAATACTCGCAAGTCCGTTTTTAATAATTATGAAAGAGGTTGACCACAGAAAAGTTACAAGTAAAGCCTGCAAAACAGTAAAAAAGTGAGATTGTCTATTTCCTGCGGTCATTAAATCCTAAAAAAACATTTTTGCAATTTTTAAAATTCCTTGTTTCCAGGGAACGCGGTGCGAAATTCCCGACTGGTTTTTAAACGATTCAAGATTTTCGAGATACCATTTAAAATTACGGATTAAAGCGTCCTTGTTGGAATATTTTGGTCTGTAGCCAAGTACTTTTTCAGCTTTTTCAATTGAAACAAAAGAATCTTTTGAAGCGGTTTCGTAAACCCATTTATAAAGCGGCGAAAGTTTCAGCGCTTCCAGAAAACGCAAAGTATAAATTATCGGGGTTTCGGGCAGCCCGACTATCTTTTTATTAAAGCCGGCATAATCCAATACAGCCTGATAATCTTCTTTCATTGTTGTAAATTCTTTTGCCCCTATGTTAAAAGTATCGTTTACAATTTTTTCATCGAGCGAAATACATAAATAAATCGATTCGCACAAATCTTCAACATCCAGCAGCTGGTAGCGGTTTTTCCCGCTCCCGATCATCGGGAAATTTTTGCCGTCCATTGCCCAATCGTATAGCAGCGCAAAAACACCAAGCCTTTCGGGACCGATAAAAGATTTCGGACGGACAACCGGAACACACATTCCTTTTTTACGGTATCCGAAACATATTTCTTCAGCTTCAATTTTTGCAATTCCGTAAGGACCTACGCCGTCAAGTTTATCATTTTCATAAAGAGGGTGATGATCCGGAATTCCATAAACCGCCGTTGATGAAATGTGAATGAAACGTTTTACTTTTTCTTTTTCGGCTGCTTTAAGTAAATTTTTTGTACCGTCAACATCGGTAGTATGAATTTCTTCGGGGGTATATAAAGGAAGCGCTGCAGCGGTGTGAACCACAATATCAATCCCTTTCATCGAAGAATTGACAAGTTCTTTATTGCGGATATCTCCTTTAATTATCTTTATTTTATCTTTTACGTCGGGATAATCAAAATCAACAATGTCGTACGAAACTATGTCGTAATCTTTTTTAAGAAGGAAACGGATTAAATTGATTCCCAAAAATCCGGATCCGCCTGTAACTAAAATTTTCATATTCCACTCTCAAATAAATTTAATGGGCAAATCTACAAAAAATCATAAAAATTTAATGAATTTCCGAAGACTTTTCCTAAAAAGTGTTTTTAAGATTTGTATATTTAGGCAGCAAATAAATCAACGAGGAATTTATGAAAAACGTAAAAAGTATATCAGCAATTTCAACTTTAATTTTTTTTATTGCCTTATTTAGCGGTAATTATATTTTCGGGCAAAAAACATTTGAAGGCAAAATTAAATATAAACTTACCGGAGGCGGAAAAACTGCCGTGATGGATTATTTTACAAAAGGGAAAAATATACGGTTAGAGGTAAATGATGTAGAAAAAGTTGTTATGATTATGAAAGGGAAAGATATTCTTATTTTGATGCCGAGCCAGAAAATGTATATGAAATTCCCTTCGGATATGATGAGCAAAAAAGGAAATAATACTGACGACAAAGAATTTTCTCCGGAGGACTTGCCGAAATTTAAGACTGGTAAAAGCAAAAAGATAAACGGTTATAATTGCGATCAGTACATAATTACAGATGAAAATAATACTGTTGAACTTTGGGCAACCAAAGAGCTTGGCAATTTCTTTTTTCTTGAAGCTCCCGATGGCGGAGAGAAAAGCATTCAGTCCGCTTTTAATAATATGGGATTTGTACCTATGATAATTATAAGCAAAAATAAAGCAGGCAAAGAAGAAATGAAAATGGAAGCTACGGAAATTAAAAAGATGAGCATAGAAAACAGTATGTTTGATGTTCCGGGCAATTATAAAGAATTTGATATGAAGAATATGTTTAATCAGGAATAAAATGGCAAAGGATAAAAATTCGGAATCGGCTATACTGCTGATTCATTGCGAAGATAAAAGAGGAATTGTTGCATCTGTTTCGGAATTTATTAATAAAAATGACGGTAACATTATTTTTTTAGACCAGCATGTAGATTATGAAAAAAATATTTTCTTTATGCGTGTGGAATGGGAAATAGCAGATTTCAGGATTCCGAAGGAAAAGATAGGCGAGTATTTCCAGATTTTAATAGGTAATAATTTCAATATGAAATGGGATTTGCACTTTTCGGATGAAAAAATTAAAATGGCAATTTTTGTTTCGAAGCAGCCTCATTGTCTTTACGATATTCTTTCGCGCTATTCTTCGGGCGAATGGAAAAATGCAGAAATTCCGCTTATTATAAGCAATCATCCCGATATGGGTGATTTTGCCGGAAAATATGGAATAGATTTTCATCATTTCCCGGTAAGCGCCGAAAATAAAATCCGGCAGGAAAAAGCCGAACTGAATATTTTAAAAGAATACGGGGTAAATCTGGTTGTTCTTGCAAGGTATATGCAGGTAGTTTCAGCTGATTTTATTAACGAATTCCAAAATAAAATAATAAATATACATCACTCATTTCTGCCGGCATTTCCGGGAGCCAAGCCGTATCACTCTGCTTACGAAAGAGGCGTAAAAATTATAGGAGCTACAAGTCATTACGTTACAAGCGAGCTGGATGCCGGTCCAATAATTGAGCAGGATGTATGCCGCGTAAGTCATAAAGATTCAATAAAAGATATGGTCAGGAAAGGCCGTGATTTGGAAAATGTTGTACTTTCCAGAGCAATTTGGGCACATTTAAACAGAAAAGTGCTTGCTTACGAAAACAGAACTGTTGTTTTTTAGACTTTAATTTTGCTATATGATTTTGTAATGTTAATTTTTAATTTTAAGGAAAACCTATAAGGTGGAAAACATATTAAAATTACGAGAATCTGCCGATTTCCTTTATAAATATTCGCACTACGATGAAGCCTATTATGTTTATAATCAGGTAAATTACAGAATTTGGTTTGCACTGGGATTTATTCTGACTGAAATAAATAAATTTTCCTCAACTTTTTTTTCGGCAAGTTTTAAAACATCACTCGATTTTAAGAATGAATTCAGTGTGAAATCAGCCGAATCGGTTTTCCGTAAATGGTTTGATCTCGATCTCGATCAGGTTTGGAATGAATTGCTGTTTACAACTTATTACGAAATTCAATGCATTAACAATTCAGATTTACTTACATCTCAAATACCTCAGCAAAAAGTTATAGAAAAATTTTTGATAGTATATTTTCTTATAAACAATGCTCAGGAAAAATGGGTAAATAATTTATTAAGAGTATTTACGCCTGTAATGAAGGAGTATAAGCTTGAAAAATTAAGAGTTAACTTGGCGGAACGCGATGTTCAGAAATCGTTGATTGACCAGGCCGGAATAGTAAAAAAAACTGATTGGGAACAGCTGAATATTGATTTGCTTGAATACTTGAACAGAATAAAGGAAATTCATTCAAAATTCTACACAGATTTTTCGGCTGTTGCAGGTTTTTATCGGAAAAGAACCGAAAAAAAAGCCGGCAGTTCGGAAGAAAGGACGAATCAGAATTATGAAAAATACGAACGCTACGAAAAATATGAGAAATACGAAAAATACGAGCGTTATGATAATAATCAGCAGAAAAAAGAATTTAATCCGAAAAATGCTACAGAATTTGAAAAAGAAAATTATTACGGAAAAATTTTGGGTTTGCAGGGAAAACTTACCAGACTTCAGATAAGAAAAAAATTTTTAGAGCTGGTTTCAAAATATCACCCCGATAAAGTGAACGATTTAGGGGAAGAATTCATTGTAATGGCCGAAGAAAAGACTCGGCAAATCATTGAAGCATACGACTGGATAAAAAACAAATACGGAATCTGAATCAATATTCCGGTAATACATAAAAAAAATCTTATCGATAATCTTGACTTTTTGAAGATATAAAAATATATTTGTGCTCTTTGTGAAATAAAAATTGTTGTATTCCGGGAGGAAAATAAATTGAAGCAAGAAAAAATGACTAGGTTTATAAGAACCGAAGATGTTGATAAGAAATGGTATGTGATTGATGCGGAAGATAAGGTTCTTGGAAGATTGGCAGCAAAAGCAGCCAGAATTATCAGAGGCAAAGAAAAGCCTTTATTTACACCGAATATGGATACAGGCGACTTTGTAATTGTAATTAATGCAGACAAAGTTAAAATGACCGGTAAAAGAGAATTACAAAAAACATATTTCTCTCACTCAGGTTATCCCGGCGGTGTAAGAATCAGAACTTTTCAGGAAATGAAAGAAAAAAATCCAGCTTTCATTATTGAAAATGCTGTAAAAGGTATGCTGCCAAAAAACAGATTAGGAAAAAAGATTATTAAACATTTAAAAGTTTATGCCGGAACTGAGCATCCTCATAAGGCACAGAAACCGGAAACAATAAGTATATAATGGAGCAATGAATGGCAGATAGAATTTATGTAGGCAGAAGAAAGACCTCTGTTGCAAGAGTATATTTAAGAAATGGAAATGGAAAAGTTACAGTTGGCAAGAAAGCTTTCGATGTTGTTTTTCCTATTGATTTTATCAGAGAAGATATTCTCAGACCGCTTCAACTTACAGATACTTTAGGTAAATATGACGTTTATGCTAATGTTGTCGGCGGCGGATCGAGCAGTCAGGCAGAAGCAATAAGACTTGGAATTGCCCGTGCTTTAATAGAAATCAATCCTGATTTCAGAAGCACATTGAAGACAGAAGGATTGCTGAGAAGAGATCCGAGAATGGTTGAAAGAAAGAAATACGGAAGACCGAAAGCTCGTAAGAGATTCCAATTTTCGAAGAGATAATTTTTTAATTATAATAAACAATAATTCATACTTTCCGACCGGCTGCCTGTGTCCTAACTAAAATAGGATGTGAAGCCGGGAGGACGAAAGTAGAAGAAAAACAGGAGATTTATGGCAAAAGTAGATTTAACACAGCTTATTGAAGCTGGTGCGCACTTTGGGCATCTTACCCGCAGATGGAATCCTAAAATGAAAAAGTATATTTTCATGGAAAAAAACGGGATTCACATTATTGATCTTAAAAAAACACAAATAGCGCTTGAAGAAGCAGCTCAAAAAATGTATGATGTTGTAGCGTCAGGTAAAAAAATTCTTTATGTCGGTACTAAAAAACAGGCAAAAAGCACAATTGCTTCTGAAGCAGCACGTGGCGAAATGAACTGGGTAAGCGAAAGATGGCTTGGAGGAATGCTAACTAACTTTTCGACAATTCGTAAAAGTATAAAAAGACTTCAAACAATTGATAAAATGGAAACAGACGGTACTTTCGAAAAGATAACAAAGAAAGAAAGACTGATTCACAGCAGAGAACGCGATAAGCTCAGAAAAATATTAAACGGTGTTGAAACAATGCAAAAACTTCCGGGCGCTATTTTTGTAGTTGATATTAAAAAAGAATCAATTGCAATACAGGAAGCTCACAGACTGAACATTCCTATCTTTGCAATTGTTGATACAAATTGCGACCCTGATGAAGTAGATTACTGTATTCCGGCAAACGACGATGCAGTGAAAACAATTGAAATAATTACAAAAACACTTACCGATGCAGCTGCTGAAGGCAACATTAAAGCAAAAGAATTAAGAGCAGAAGAAGACGCTGAAAAAGAAAAACAGAAAAAGCAAAAAGATGAAATAACAACAGACGATAAAGGTAAAAAAGTTCGTGTAAGAAAATTTAAATCCGACGAAAAAAAACCTTTTAAGGCTAAAAACAGCGAATCTGATGAAACAACAACAGAAAATGAAGCCACAGAAACTGCTGAAGAAAAAGCTGCTGAATAATAAAATTAAAATTGAAAAAATTGAAGGTAGATAAATGGCAATCAGTGCACAACAAGTAAAAGATTTAAGAGAAAAAACCGGCGCAGGAATGATGGATTGTAAAGGTGCGCTTAACGAAGCAAACGGCGATTTCGAAAAAGCTATTGAAATACTTCGCAAAAAAGGTACATCGGTAGCTGCAAAAAGAGCTGAAAGAACTGCAAATGAAGGAAAAATTCTCACACAAATAATAAATGACAATATTGGTTTTATAGTTGAAGTAAATTGTGAAACTGACTTTGTTGCTAAAAGTAACGACTTTTTATCTTTTTCGGATCTTGCTTTAAAAGGAGTGATAGAAAAAAGACCTTCTTCTATAGAAGAACTTCTAAATTTATCAATTGACGGCAAGAAGATTTCTGACGAACTTACAAACATTGTTGGAAAAATTGGTGAGAAGATTGAAATATCGAGATTTAAAATTGAAGAATCGAAATCGGGTGTAATTGTTGATTATGTTCATCATGGTTCCAAATTAGGCGTTTTGGTTGTAGCCGAAGATGTTGCTGAAGCTCAGAAAGAAGAACTGAAAGCGCTTCTTAAAGATGTGGCAATGCAGATTGCTGCAATGAAACCCTTATTTGTGAGAAGAGAAGAAGTTCCTGCAGAAGTAATTGCTAAGGAAATTGAAATTTATAAAGAACTTGCAAAAAAAGAAGGTAAACCGGAACAGATGCTTGATAAGATTGCACAAGGCCGATTAGGGAAATATTACCAGGAAAGCTGCCTTGTTGATCAATTATTTATCAAGGATAATTCGAAATCCGTACAAGAACTCATTGATGAATCTAACAAGAAGTGGTCATCAAAAGCACGTCTTGTTTCTTTTGATCGTTTTCATCTGAGTGACGAAAAAAAATAAAGCTTTATAAAAGGTCTTAAAATTAAGGCCTTTTTTTTTATTGGAGAATGCATGAACAAATTAAGATATAAAAGAATATTACTTAAACTCAGCGGTGAATCGTTGATGGGAAAGCAGAGTTACGGTATTGATCCGGATAAGTTAAAATTCTTTGCTGCAGAAATTAAAAAAGTGCACGATCTTGGAGTGGAAGTTGGCATTGTAATAGGCGGAGGTAACATTTACCGCGGACTTAATGCAGAGGATCAAGGTTTTGAAAGAGTTACCGGAGATCATATGGGTATGCTTGCAACAATGATAAATTCACTTGCATTGCAAAATGCTTGCGAAAATTTAGGAATGTATACCCGATTATTAAGTGCAATAGATATGAAGCAGATTGCTGAACCATTTATCAGAAGGAGAGCAATCAGGCATCTCGAAAAAGGAAGACTTGTAATTTTTGGTGCAGGAACTGGTCATCCGTATTTCAGTACGGATACGGCGGCTTCTTTGCGGGCAGTAGAAATTGAAGCTGATGCAATTCTTAAGGGCACCAGAGTTGATGGAATATTCGATTCTGATCCTGAAAAAAATCCAGATGCTTTAAGATTTGAAGAAATTTCCTATATAGATGTCCTTAAAAAGAACCTTCGGGTTATGGACTTAACTGCTATAAGTCTTTGCAAAGAAAATAATCTTCCTATAATTGTTTTTAATATGGATAAAGAAGATAATCTTCGGAAGCTTTTAGCCGGAGAGAATGTAGGAACATCCGTTAGTAATATTATTTGAAATAAATTGAGGTATTTATGAATCAACATATTAATGATGCAACATCTCGAATGGATAAATCTGTTGAAGCATTTCGTACTGAAATTGCCAAAATACGAACAGGAAAAGCAACCACCGCTTTACTTGATGGAATAAAAGTAGATTATTACGGCTCTGCCACGCCATTAACTCAGGTAGGTAATGTATCGGTGCTGGATGCACATTCTTTATCGATAACACCTTGGGACAGATCGATTATAAATGATATTGAGAGAGCTATATTAAAATCCGATTTAGGGCTTAACCCGCAGAATGACGGAACAAATATACGAATACCAATTCCACCGCTTACCGAAGAAAGACGCCGTGATCTTGTTAAACTTGTAAAGAAAATCGGGGAAGATGCAAAAGTTGCTATACGAAATGTACGCCGGGATGTTAACGATCATCTTAAGAAACAGGAAAAAAATAAAGAAATATCAGAAGATGCTTTGCGGGATTTTGAAGCACAGGTACAAAAACTTACTGACGGGCATATTATTAAAATTGATGATTTGATTAAACATAAAGAAATTGAAATAATGGAGGTTTAGTAACCTCCTTTTTTTTTGGGCAAAAAACTTAAACATCACTATCTATGAAAATAAAAAAATATTCACTAAATTTACTCACTATTAATTAATCTATGAATTAAGACAGTTTTAATATAGTGTTAAAAAATATTCTATATTTTACAGCGAGTATAATTATATTTTTTTGCGGAATTATTCTTTACGGTGTTATTTTAAATATAAGGGAACTAACACTTGCCGAAGCATTGGAAGAAAAAAAAATTAAAAAAATTGAAAACCCTAATATTATAATTGATCGAAGAAATTACAGATTACAATTATTCAGCGGGGGAAAATTAATTAAAAGTTACAAGGCTGTATTCGGAAAAAACGATTCGCCTCAAAAAAAATCCGCATCCGATTTTGCAACCCCCATAGGTAAATTTGAAATATGCAGTATAGACACGAGCGAAAATTTTTACAAAGAATTAAAAATTAATTATCCGAATGAAACATCGGCTTCTGAAAGTTTAAGGAACGGTTATATAAACAAGAAAGAGTATGACCTGATTGTTGCTGCTGCAAATTCAGGAGGATGCCCTCCGCAAAATACAAAACTCGGAAATAATATAAGTATTCACGGTATTGGCACATATAATTATATTTTTAAGAATCTTCCGTTTGTTTTTAACTGGACCAACGGTTCAATTGCTATAAGCGATGAAAGCATTGATGAATTACTGTCTGTTATAAATACGGGCACAAAGGTAGAAATTATAAATTAAACTTGAGTAATACTTGATAATAGAAGAAAAAATAAAAGAAACCGGGTTAAAAATTACAGTTTGCTTTATATTTTTAATTATTTTTTCCTTCAATGTTTTTTCGCAAGAAAAAGAAAAAATTGAATATGAAATAAACAATATTGAATTTATTGGGAACGAATCTTTTAAATCATCACAACTTGAGTCAATAATAAATTCGAAAAAATCGCCAATGGGATTTTTTCAATTTTTAAATAGTTTTACAAGTTTTGGCGCACCGGCTGTTTATTTCGATTCGCTTATGATAGACAGTGATATCAGCCAGTTGATTAATTTCTACTGGTCGAAAGGATTCTTTAAAGTTCAAGTATCAGCAAAATACATACTTAACAAGGATGACAGAGAAGTCGATTTGAAATTCTTTATAAACGAAAAGCAGCAGTTTGTTATTGAAAAAATTAATATAAAAGGTCTTCAAAATATTTATCCTCATTACCTGAAAGAAATAACTGATCAAATGACGATAGATACCGGATTTGCTTATTCAGCAGATTTGGTTAATGAAAACAAAAACCATGTTTTAACATATCTTAAAGATAAAGGTTATATGCTCATAAATTCCAGTGAGCCGTTTGTTTTGATTGATACATTAAAAAGTATGGTAAGCATCGATTTAGAATTTGAAACTGGCAAACTTTACAAAATCAGTGAAGTGCGTACTGAAAAATCTGGTAAAGGAAAGGATTTAATTGAAGATAAACTTTTGCACGACCTTGTAAGTTTTAAAGAAGGAGACGATTATAATTTTTACGAATTACAAAGAAGCCAGATAAGATTATACAGAACTAATCTTTTTACTACAGCTGTAGTGTCGGGGGTTGTATCGGATACTTCTGCAAATAAAGTCCCGATTTTAATAAGTACAGATGTCGGGCTGCTCCAGGAAATTTCTCCAGAGATTATTTTTAACAACAGAGATAATACTTCGAATTTAGGTCTTGGAGCAGAATATACCCGTAAAAATTTTCTTGGGAATGCCCGTAAACTTACATTAGGAGCCTCAATTGTTGCCCAGGATCCTACGGAAATATTCAGAAATCTTTCGATAAAAGATACAACATTATTCGGGTATGCAGATGCACGCATCAGTTTGGAAGACCCTTTTATATTCGGGAAAAATATAAACACAAGATTCGAATTATATACAACACTTCAAAAGAGACGCAGCGAATACAACGCTACAATTTTGGGAGGTAAAGTTACATTAAATTTCGAACTTCCGCGTTATACATTTTTTAATACATTGCAGACATATTGGAATCTTGAAAGGACAGAATACATTTTCCGTGAATTGCAATTATCGGATACATTGCTTTTAAGAAATCATAAAATAAGCAGCGTTTCAAGTATTATAGGTGTAGAGATGGGATCATTAAAAGCTAACGATTTTCTTTTCCCTACAGAGGGGTATAACCTGACAATTTTATTGGAAGACGGAAATTCACTTTTATATTTATCCGATAAAATAAGTAATTATCTTAAAACAAAGCCTCCGGTTTATTATAAAGTTAAAGTAGTTTCAACATTTTATTATCCTATTTTTCCAAGTCCGAATTCCACACTTGCATTTAAGGTGCAGGCGGGACATATTCAGGCATATAAAGGCGAAGAAGACGGAATTTCAATAAATCAGCGTTTTTATTCGGGCGGCAGCACTTCTTTAAGAGGCTGGCGAGACCGTGATGAAGAACTTGCGCCCGATAAAGCAGTCTTTTCTTCAGATAATCAGAGTTTTGATGATATAGAAGCTCAAAGCCGCAAGGTTGCTCCGGGGGGATTTTTTAACTTGGAAGGTTCTGTTGAAGCCAGACATAGAATAATTGGAGATTTAGGTGCAACGCTTTTTATGGATATCGGGAATACATGGAAGAGTTACTCAGATTTCCGGTTCGATAAAATTGCTGTTGCCGGAGGAATTGGATTACGTTATTATACTCCGTTATTTCCGGTACGTGTTGATTTCGGTTTTAAACTTTATAATCCCAGGACAAAAAAGAATATTTTCGAAAAGTCCGAAGGAAATTTCTGGTCAAATTCATTCCAATGGCACATTGGCATAGGCGAAGCATTTTAGATTGTAAAATACCTTTGTTTAGCTCGAAATAAATAAGTAAATTTCCTTTCCAATTTTCTGAGGTTTTATGATCCGGAGCATGACAGGTTACGGAACCGGCAGTTCGCAAAAAAATGATATAATTATTGAAGCCGAAATTAAAAGTCTGAATTCGAGATTTCTCGAGTTATCAATCCGTTTGCCAAAAGCGTTAAATTCAAAAGAATTTGAAATACGAGATATTTTAAAAGAAAAAATTAAGCGCGGAAAAGTTACATTAAATATTGTTATACGAAAAGAAGGTTCGGATAATAAATTCATTTCCTTTGATAATAACGGTTTACGTGATGCTTTAAACATATTGCGCGAATTAAAAAAGGAATCCGGTTCAACAGAAGAAATTACGCTTTCGCATATGCTTAATTTTCAGGAAATGTTTATCGGCGAAACTTCAATTGATCCCGAAGAAGATTTTGTTTTTGTGCGAGCAGCTATTGATTCTGCAATTGATTCAATGATGGGAATGAAAATTCGTGAAGGTAATGAGCTGTTTAAAGACATTGAAGAAAGAGTTAAGAAAATTGACAGCGATTCCCGGAAAATTGAAGAAATATCCAGAGATACAACTGTTGCTTATTTTGAGAAAATAAAAGAACGGGCAAAAAGTCTGGTAGAAGAATTAGGTTTATATGATGAAAGATTAAAAGTAGAACTTGCTCTTTTATCCGAAAAATATGATATAACAGAAGAGTGCGTAAGAATGCATAGTCATACAAAAGTATTTTTAGAAAGTATGAAAAATTCCGACGACCCCGGGAAAAAGTTGAATTTTCTGTGTCAGGAAATAAACAGAGAAGCAAATACTATAAACAGTAAATCAATTTCTACGGAAATATCATATTTAGCTTTAAATATGAAAGAAGAACTTGAAAAAATACGGGAACAGATTCAGAACATTGAATAAAGGAAAATTAATTGTGTTTGCCGCACCAAGCGGTGCCGGAAAAACAACAATAAAAAAAGTAATTTTAAAGGATTATCCCGAGTTTGTATTTTCTGTTTCGGCTACAACAAGAAAAAAAAGAGACGGCGAAACAGACGGCACGGATTATTTTTTCTTATCTGAAAGTGATTTTAAAAAGAAAATTGAAAGCGGCGAATTTATAGAATGGGAGAAATTTTACGATTATTATTACGGTACATTAAAAAGTTTTATTTCAGAAAAGATTAACGAGGGAAAAATACTTTTATTAGATGTTGATGTAAAAGGTGCTTTAAATATAAAAAACACTTTTCCCGAATCTTTGGTAATTTTTATTATGCCGCCAAGTATAGAAACGCTTAAAGAAAGGTTACTTAATAGAAAAACAGAAACTGAAGAAGATTTAAGAAAACGGCTTGAGCGGGCAGAAATGGAAATGCAGTATCAGGATAAATTCGATTTCAAAGTAATTAACGATAATTTAAATGAAACGATAAAAAATGTTAAAAAAATAATAAATAATTTTCTTGCTAAGGAGGATTAAATGCAAGTAAGACCTGTCGATTTACGAAAAGTAGAACAGCACGCTTCAAACATTTACGAAGCAGTTATAGTTTCAGCAAAAAGAGCGCGCCAGATAAACGCTGAAACAAAACAGGAATTCAGCGGTATTTTAAGTACTATGGTTGGAGCTCCTGAAGATGAATTTGATGAAAGGGGAAATCCAGATCAGCTAAATGTATCACTGGAATTTGAAAAACGCCCTAAACCTCATATTCAGGCACTGAATGAATTGATTGAAGGAAATATAAAATATAGTATAAAAGACTGATATTTATGAAGCCCGATATTTTAAAGGATAAAAAAATTATTGTAGGTATTACAGGCGGAATAGCAGCTTATAAGTCCTGTTACCTTATAAGAGGTCTAAAAAGCAGGGGAGCTGATATAAAAGTTTTAATGACTCCGTCAGCTCTTCAGTTTATTACTCCGCTTACTTTATCAGCATTATCGGGTAACGAAGTTGTTGTTAATATTTTTCCTGAAAATCAGCAAAATGGAACATCTGCAGGAACTTGGCATATTGAGTACGGTTTATGGGCGGATTTGATGATAGTTGCGCCTGCTACCGTAAATACTATTGCTAAATTAAGTTACGGAATTACAGACAATGCGCTTACAACTGTAGCTTCTGCATTAAGGTGCCCGTTAGTTATCGCTCCTGCTGCAGATATGGATATGTATAACAGTCAGGCTAATCTGGAAAATCTTGAAAGATTGCGGAAAAGGGACGTTTTTATTGTAGAAGGCGAAAGCGGATTTCTTGCCAGCGGATTAACCGGTCCTGGCAGAATGGCAGATGTGAGTAAAATTATTGATGCTGCTGAAACGGTAATTTCGGGCATAAGTAAGGATTTAACAGGCAAAAAAGTAGTAATAACAGCCGGTCCTACTTTCGAAGATATCGATCCTGTGAGATTTATAGGAAACAGATCATCCGGGAAAATGGGTTATCAGCTTGCAAAAGCAGCATTTTTGCGCGGCGCTGAAGTTACGTTAATTTCAGGTCCCATTAATTTGCCTATATACCCCGAAATAAAAATTCAAAAAGTAAGGTCAGCTTCCGAAATGCAAGCCGCTGTAAAAAGTAATATTAAAGGGAAAGATATTTTAATAATGGCAGCGGCTGTTGCAGATTATCGTCCATCAGAATATGCTTCGGAAAAAATAAAAAAAGAGCAAAAACTTAAGTCCCTTACTCTTGTTGAAAATGATGACATATTAAAATCTTTAAAAGCAAAAAACACAAAGATAGTAGGGTTTGCTCTTGAAACAGAAAATGCTGTAAAAAATGCATTTAAGAAACTTGATTCAAAAAATCTTGATATGATAATTCTTAATGTTCCGGACCAGGCAGGTTCGGGATTTGAGTATGATACAAATAAAGTTACAATTATAAAAAAAGATAAATCCCAAACTGAATACGAAATACAGAGCAAATTTCAGACAGCACACAATATTCTTTCGGAGATTAAAAAACTATTTATATGACATCCGGAAAAATTAAATTGGCAAAGGAAGCTCTTATTGATCAAAAAGAAGTTTTTGGTGATTTACTTTACGGAAAAATAGCTATGCCTGTTAAAAAAAAGGCTGTTTTAGCAGAAGAAGGATTGCTTGACAGCGGAAATAAAGAAAAATCAATTGACACAGTATCATTTAATAATGAAATATTTAAATCTGTTAATACTCTCGAAGAATTTAATTCATTAATTAATGGATGTAAAAAATGTTCTCTTGGCAACACACGCATAAAATTTGTTTTCGGTACAGGAAATCCTGACGCAAATCTTTTGGTAATAGGCGAAGCACCCGGAGCAGATGAGGATATTCAAGGTGAACCTTTTGTGGGCAGAGCCGGTAAATTGTTGACCGATATTCTTTTAGCAATTCAGTTTAAGCGGGAAGAAGTTTTTATTGCAAACATTTTAAAATGCCGTCCGCCTAACAACAGAAATCCTTTACCAGCCGAGATGGAGCAGTGTCTTCCTTACTTATATAAACAAATTGAATTAATTAAACCCAAAGTAATTTTATGCTTAGGTTTGGTTGCCGCAAATTCATTGCTTAAAAACAAATTAAGTCTTACCCAGATGCGCGGAAACGTTTACGAATTAAATGGAGTGAAAGTAGTGGTTACTTATCATCCCGCTGCTTTATTACGTAATCCCGGGTGGAAAAGAGGATGCTGGGAAGATGTTCAGAAATTGAGAAATTTATATGATGAGTTAGTATCTTAAAATTATGCAGGAAAGAAATTCGGATATAGAAAAACTTAACACGGCAGCACGTAAACCTCCGGCAGACCCGATGGTTGAAAGGACGGTTCTTGGCGCTATGCTGCTTGAAAAAAATGCGGTGCCGAAAGTTATAGAGATATTAAGACCAGAATGCTTTTATGATGAAAAAAACCGTATAGTGTTTCAAGGGATGCTTTCTTTGTTTGAGGCAAATGAGCCGATAGATGCAGTTTCTTTATACGATGAACTGAAAAAAAATAATAATCTTCAGAATATTGGCGGTCCGGCCTATTTAAGCAGACTTACAGATGATGTTTCTTCAGCAGCAAATGTCGATTATCACGCGAAAATAATTCTTGAAAAGTGGATATTGCGTGAATTGATCTCTACATCAATATCTATTGCAGATTCGGCATATCAAGGCAATGAAGATGTTTTTGATATTCTCGACGGCGCAGAAAGAGATATATTTAATATTACGGAAAAGGGCTTAAAAGAATCATATAAATCGATGGACAAAGCCGTTAAAGAGGCCATTGAACACATTGAAGCTATACATTCGCAAAAACTCAGCAACTATTCTGTTATGACAGGGCTTGCAACACTGGATAATATTCTTGGCGGATTTCATAAAACCGACTTAATTATTATTGCCGCCCGTCCGTCTATGGGAAAAACAGCATTTGCCTTATCCGTTGCCCGCAATGCAGCAATTGATTATAAAGTACCTATTGCAATATTCAGTCTTGAAATGGCAACAATACAATTAGTAACACGTTTAATTTGCGCAGAAGCAAAAATTGATGCTCACAGCGTGCGAACCGGAAGATTTAAAGCAGAGGAAGGTTCAAGAATCAGTAAAACTGCTCATCGTTTAAGTAAAGCTCCTATTTACATCGATGATACTCCGGCTCAGACAGTTCTTGAAATACGCGCAAAGTGCAGGAGGCTTAAGCACGAAAAAGGCGTTGGAATGATTATTATTGATTATCTTCAGTTAATGTCATCATCAGGAAGGGTTGAAAGCAGAGAAAGAGAAATCTCCAACATCTCACGCTCGCTTAAAGCTTTGGCTAAAGAGCTGGGCATTCCTGTAATTGCTCTTTCGCAGCTTAACAGAGCAGTTGAAAGCCGAAACGATAAACGGCCGATGCTCTCAGACCTTCGCGAATCCGGTTCAATAGAGCAGGATGCGGATGTTGTACTTTTTCTTTACAGACCCGAAGTTTACGGAATAACGCAAGACCAGGATGGAAATTCCACGGCAGGACTTGCTGAAGTGATTGTAGCAAAACAGCGAAACGGTCCCACTGGAGAAGCAAAAGTAAAATTTGTAAAAGAGTATGCTCAATACGATAATATTGATGTATTTTTTCACGGTACTCCTGTACCCAAAATGAAACCGGATGACGACTACCCGATATGAGAAAACTAATTTATTTATTCGTATTTATTTGCTGTATTTATCCACAGGCTGCTTATACCGAGCAGGATTCAATTAATTTTACTTATATTATGCAATATGCCCAAGAGCAAAAAATGGACACCCTTCCGTTGAATGAAATTGTGGCAAAAATCGGTTCTTTTTTTATAGGAAGCGACTATCATATATCTCCCATTGAACCTGAAGGAGATGAAGAAAATCTTGTTGTACATCTTACAGGATTTGATTGTTACACGCTTGTTGAAACAAGTCTTGCATCTGCCAGAATGATAAAATCCGGGAAAAGAACTTTTTTTGAGTTTATAGAGGAGCTTAAAAAAATACGTTACAGAGGCGGAGAATTAAACGGATATACCTCGCGTCTGCATTATTTCAGCGACTGGATATTTGATAATTCGGCAAGAGGAATAGTTGAAGATATAACCAAGAAAAACGGGGGCAGCCGCTTCAATAAGCGTATTTATTTTATGGGAAGCAATCCTGATAAATATTTGCACCTTGAAAATCCAGAAAATCATAAATCTATCAAAGAAATTGAAAAGACGATTAATCGCAGAGATTACTATTTCGTACCTAAAGAAAAATTAAAGTTTTACGAAAAAAAAATACCAAACGGAACAATAATAGGCATTACTACAAATATTAACGGACTTGATATTTCGCATACAGGTATTGCAATAAGGAAAGAAGACAAAAAATTATATTTTTTACATGCTCCTTCCGGGGGTAAAAAAATACAAATTACGCAAATGCCTTTAGCCGAATATCTGAAAAGAAATAAAACTCAAACCGGCGTTATGCTTGCATTTCCGCTGGAACCTTAATATTATGAAAAAGAAAATATTATTAACCGGCGGCGGCGGATTGCTCGGACAGTATCTTAATTTACATCTGTCATCCCAAAATCTTCTTACACTTTACTATAATAATCCGGGCAATTGTCTTCAGTTTAATTCAGCAAAACTTAATCTTACCGATGTAGATTCGATTAAGAAAACATTCGATGACTTCAAACCTGATATTGTTGTTCATACTGCGGCTGTTTCGCGGCCGGAAATTGCTGAAAAAATGGATCATAAAGAAGTATACTCAATTAATGTTGGTGTTACGCATAATCTCGCCCTCCTTTGCGCTGAATATAATTCGAGACTTATTTACACTTCAACTGATCTTGTTTATGCCGGTTACAGGGGACAAATGCTTAAGGAAGATGCAAAACTGATTCCTGTTTCGCTTTATGCCGAAACAAAATTGATGGGCGAAGTGAAAGTAAAAGAAACTTTTGATAATTACATTATTTTACGGACTTGTCTTCTTTATGGGATGGGCTTAAATCATTCCGAAAATAATTTTCATAAAATGTATTTTTCTCTTAAAAACGGAAAAACAGTAAATTTATTTACAGATCAGTACCGTACGCCTTTATCGCTTTTTGAAGCTGCAAGAATTATAAACAAATTATGCGAATTGGATATTAAAAAAGAAACATTTAATTTTGGCGGAAAAGAACGAGTAAACAGGTTTGAACTCGGGGAAATTTTATGCGAGGAATCAGGATTAAATAAAGAATTGTTAAATCCCGTAAAAATGAAAGAAATACCAGGTATTTATAAAGTTGAAGATGTCTCTCTTAATTGCGATAAACTTGACAATTTGGGGATAAAAAGACTTTCGGTAAGAGAGTCCGTAAGAGAAATTCTTAAAAATCTTTAATGAGAAAGATTTTTACTGCTTATCTTTTGTTTTAATATTGTAGTAAGTTTAATTGTAAGCATTAAAAAAAAGAAAATGCTTGCAAGAATCAAACCTCTTCCGATATAATCAATTCCTTTACCTTGAATAAAAATCTGGCTGAATTGGGTAAATAATAGCGTAAAAGCAAAAGTAATAATGAATAAAACCCCGGCAGGGATAAGCGGTTTAATCATTGTTCTGAAAGAAGGCATGCTTTTATCTTTCAGTTTTTCGGAGTTTGTCGACGATATTATAACAGGTTCATTCATTTATGTAATTAAAATTTAATTTTACCCGGGTAAGTTACCATTAAAGATTTTAATTAGTTATGATTTAAATCAACATTTAAAAAAAAATTAAATAGTTCTGACTATTTACGAAATAATTATTGTAAAATTCCGATAATCAACTATTAAAAAAATCGGATTAAAATTTTGCCTGTCCCTGAAATAGAATTCAGCGAAAAATTCGGTAAAAATTATCTTAAATTTACTTTTTACAGTAAGTTGAAAAAAGACGAAGCTGCCGAAGCTATAAAAATTTGGGATGAATATTTTTGGAAAAATAGTGACCAGAAAATAATTATTATTTGGCAGTGCCTCAAAATAACCGGTTACGAAAAAGGCGCAAGAGAGATTTGGCAAAAAGCGTTAAAAAAAATGAGTGACAGAATAGAAGAAATATGGGTAATAACAAATTCCAGCGTGATAAGAATGGGTGCATCGCTTATATCGTTGTTTGTTGAATACCCAATTAAAATTGTATCAACAGAAAATGAAATTTACGAAAATATTAAAAATAACAAATAGTTTAAATGAGCTATTTCAGTGCATTTAATTTATTCCTGAGTATTTCATTAACAACTGCCGGATTAGCTTTCCCTTTTGTTTCTTTCATTATTTGTCCTACAAAAAATCCCAGTACTTTTTCTTTTCCGCTTAAATATTCCTGTACCTGATTTGGGCTAGATGAAATAATTTTATCCACGGCTTCTTCTATCGCACCTGTATCTGTAATCTGAACAAGATTTTTCTCTTTTACAATTATTTCCGGGTCTCTGCTGTCTTTTAAAAGTTCTGGGAAAACATCTTTTGCTATTTTTCCGCTGATAACATTTTTATTTATTAAATTAATTAATTTTCCAAGATTTTCAGGTGAAACAGGGAAGTCTGTAATTTCAATTTTCTCTTCCTTCATTGTTTTTAGAACTTCTCCCATAACCCAGTTGCTGGCTGATTTAAAATCATTTGTTTCTTTAAGAACGCCTTCATAATAGTCGGCAAGCTCTTTTTGACCAGTAAGTATTTCAGCATCGTAAGCGGGAAGTTTGTATACTTCAATAAATCTTGCTTTACGGGCATCCGGCAATTCAGGCAGGGAATCGGATATTTGTTTTTCCCATTCCTCACTTATAATTGTTGGAATAAGATCGGGATCGGGGAAGTAACGGTAATCGTGAGCTTCTTCTTTGCTTCGCATTGATGCAAGTTTATTGGTATCTGCGTTGAAAAGAAGAGTTTCCTGTACAATTCTGCCGCCCTCTTCAATTATTTCAATCTGGCGTTCAATTTCCAAGGCTATGGCTTTTTCAACATTTCTGAACGAATTCATATTTTTTACTTCGGCTTTTGTGCCTAATTCTTTCTGTCCTTTCGGGCGGATAGAAATATTTGCATCGCATCGGAGAGAGCCTTCCTCCATATTTCCGTCGCAAACACCGAGATACTGCACAAGCTGTTTTATTTTTGTGAGATACAAATATGCATCTTCGGGTGTGCGCATATCAGGTTCGCTTACAATTTCGATAAGCGGAACGCCGCACCTGTTAACATCAACTAAAGTTTCAGAACCCTGATCGTGAATTGATTTTCCTGCATCTTCTTCAAGATGGATACGGGTTATTCCAAGCCGCTTTTCAGTCCCGTCGGCACAGGTAATATCTACAAAGCCTTTTTCGCATACAGGAAGTTCAAATTGAGATATCTGATAACCTTTGGGAAGGTCGGGATAGAAATAATTTTTTCGTGCAAAAACGGATTTCTTATTTATGTTGCAATTTGTGGCTATTCCCATTCTTACCGCATATTCTACAACTTTTTTGTTAAGAACCGGCAAAACTCCCGGGTGACCTAAACATACCGGACAAACATTTGTATTTGGGGGATTGCCGAATTTTGTAGAGCAGCCGCAGAAAATCTTTGTTTCTGTGAGTAATTGAGCGTGAACTTCCAATCCAATAACAGCTTCGTATTTCGATTCCATAAAAAAATATTTTTTTAATAATTGAAAGACAAAATATAATTAAATATTTTAACAATCAGTAGTTTGAATATTAGAAACAATATGAGGATTTTATGACAGAGCAAAAAAATATAGAAAAATTTTTTCAACAAAGGGATGTTGCCGTATTCGGTGTATCGCGGTCGTGCAAAAAATTCGGTAATTCAATTCTTAAAGATTTAAAAGTTAAAGGCTGGAACGTTTATCCCGTAAATCCGAATGCCGGCGAAATTGAAGGGAATAAATGTTATAGTGATGCAGATTCTTTACCGGATGAGGTAAAAGCCGCAGTTTTATGCATAAAGCCTGTAGAAACTGAAAAAGCAGTTATCCAGTTGCACCGTAAAGGAATTACAAATATATGGATGCAGCAGGGAGCAGAATCTGCCGAAGCAATCAAATATTGTGAAGAAAACGGAATTAATTGCATTTATGACCAATGCATAATGATGTTTTCCGAGCCGGTTGCCTCAATTCATAAATTTCACAGGTGGATTAATAAAATTACAGGAAAACTGCCTAAATAATTCCAGAAAGAAATTTTCTCATTGATTTTTTCTGCCCGTACATTCATCAAGCAGGTAGAAAATCGATTTATATTCAATGCCCGAGTGGCGCGTTAAACCTATCTCGCAGGTGCGGCTTGTGGAAAACCCTTTATGGCAATCCGTATCAATCTGCTCCTTCAAATTTTCTAATGCGGATTTATTTAGCTCAGGCAGCTTGAACCCTTTGTCTCCGGCAAAACCGCAGCAGCCGATATCATCAGGGATTATTACTACTTCGGCACATCGTTCTGTAATTTCTTTCATTATTTTTTCGAGGTGCATTTTTCTTGAACTGCAGTTTATATGAAGCGCAATTTTTTCTGTTTTCTTTTCGAAAATCAATTTATATAACAAAAACGAATGAATAAACTCAGCAGAATCGTAAATTTTTATATTGTTACCGGGCTGAGTTTCTGCAAATTTTTTCATCCTTAGGCTGCAGGGACTGGTATCGAACAGAATGGGAATCGTACCGTTTTGAGATACTTTTACAAGCTCATTATAAAGTTCAAGCGATTTCCTGCCGGCTGTATCAAAATAACCTTTGCTTTCAAAAGGCTGTCCGCAGCAAAGTTCGTCCATTTTTGCGGGATATAAAATTTCATATTCAGCTTTTTTAAGAAGCCTGATTATAACATCAGTCTGTGCTTCATTTAAGGGTGAATTTGCTCCGGCACCCATAGTCCGCGATACGCAGCTTGGAAAGTAAACCACTTTATTTTTCCCCGGCTGATTATCTATAAAAATTGTATCCGGTTTAATTGGAATAAATTCTTCCCATAATGGAATTTTATTAAATGAAATTTTGTGCAGGACAAGCGATAAAAATCTAAGAATTTTCTTCCCTGATATTTTATAAAATGTCCCGGATAAAGTAAGACCATTTCTTACAAGAGAGGTTAAAAAACTGAAATTATCAGCAAAAATCCCCGCAATTGATTTTTGGACAGGAGTAATTTTTAGGTTTCGCAGTTTTTTTATAAGCTCGCCGGTATCAATGCCTGCCGGACATTCAAGAGCACAAAGTCCGTCAGCAGCGCAAGTATCAATTCCTTTATAATCAAATTCTTTCAGCAATTCTTTTTTAGAGAAAATGCTTTTTGAGCTTTCGGAATTTTTAATTTCGCGCCATACTGCTATTCGCTGCCTTGGGGTTAAAGTTAAATTTTTAGACGGACAGATTTTTTCGCAAAATCCGCATTCAATGCATTTATCAATCAAATCATCAGCCGGCTGAACGCGTTTGAAATTTTTAAGATGGATTTGTTTATCGCCGCTTATTATAACATTTGGGTTTAAAAGATTTTTCTTATCGAAAATTTCCTTAATCTGTTTCATCGCTTCATAAAGAATACCGCCCCATTCGGACTCAACAAAAGGTGCAATATTTCTTCCGGTACCGTGTTCCGCCTTTAACGAGCCGTTATACTTCTTTATAACAAGATTTGCCAAATCATCCATAAAATGTTTATAACGCAAAACATTATTTTCTTTTGAAAAATCTTCCGTAAGGATAAAATGCAGATTGCCCGAATTTGCATGTCCCCATAAAACCGGTATTCCGTATTTGTATTTTCTAATAAGATTAGAAATATCTTCTGCTGCGTCTGCAAGGTCTTCAAGCCGGAAATTCACATCTTCAATTAATACAACAGAACCGGGTTTGCGTTCGACGCATACCCGCGGAAATAATCCTTTCCGGATATTCCAGATTTTCTGCTGCTCGTCTTCGTCAAAAATAAAATCGAAATTTATTACTGATTCTGTTTTTAATTTAACTTTTACTTCGCTGCATCGTTTTTTAAGATTTTTTTCTGAATCAGCCGATATTTCTAGAATTACGGTTGAAGAATTATCAGATAATTTTGAAGAAAAACCAGAATCCGCAAATTGATTTTTAACTAAATTCAATGCGCCTGAATTCATAATTTCTGCCGAATCCGGCGAAATTTGCGATAAACTGTTTACGGAACTGCAGGCAGCTTTAAGATTATCAAAAATTAAAAAAGCTGTAGCTTTAAATGGAGGATCGGGCAGCGTTTTAAGAGTAATCTGCGAAATAAAACCAAGAGTGCCTTCCGAACCGATAAGCAAATGAGAAATAATTTCAACCGGGTCCGAAAAATCAATTAAAGAATTAAGTCCGTAACCGGCTGTGTTTTTGATTTCGTACTTCCTTTTAATAACATCGGCAAGTTCTTTATTGTTTTTAAGATTTTCGGAAATATTAAGAACGGAAGCTATCTGTTTTTTATAAATTCGTAAAAAGTCTATAACTGAATGCTTATCGGCAGTATCTAAAAGCGTTCCATCCGAAAAGATTATACGCATACCGGAAAGAGTTTTATAGCAGCTTGTTTCAACTCCGCTGGTCATTCCGCTTGAGTTGTTTGCAGCAATTCCGCCGATTGTAGCCGAATGAAGAGAAGCGGGATCGGGTCCGATTTTAAGATTAAATTTTTTAAGAAATCTGTTAATATCGCCGCCCAGAGCCGCCGGCTGCATTGCAATTAAGGTTTTATCTTCCGAAATTTCAAACTTATTCCACCGTCTGTCTGCAATCATCAGCACAGAATCGGAGATTGACTGTCCCGAAAGACTTGTTCCGCCGCCTCTGAAAGTTAAAGGTATATCGAGCTTGAATGATAATGAAATTACCGCTCTCGCTTCGTCTTCATCCATTACTTTAACAATGCATCTGGGTATCAGTCTGTAAGCGCTTGCATCGCTTGCAAAAGCAATTCTGCTTAAATTATCGGTAAAAATTCTTTGTTTGGGTATATGATGTTTAATATTTTCAAGAAATATTTGGAAATTATCTTTTTTCATCGGCAGCACAACTCAACTTCTTCAATTGTTTTTGGAATAGGGTTTCTTCCTAAAACACGGCTTCCTGTTTCCGTTATCAAAATATTATCCTCAATCCTGATTCCTCCGAAATCCATATATTTTTCCAAAACGTTATAGTTAATAAAATCCGTATGTTTATTTTCGGATTTCCATTTTTCAATAAGTGCGGGAATGAAATAAATCCCTGGTTCAATTGTAGTAACAAATCCTGTGTGAAGCTCTTTTGCCAGCCTTAAATAAGCAAGTCCGAACTGATCGCTGCGCGAAACTTCTTCGCCGTAACCCACAAGATTTTCTCCCAGCCCCTCCATATCGTGCACATCAAGCCCGAGCATATGTCCTAACCCGTGCGGAAAAAATAAAGCGTGCGCGCCGGCTAAAACCGCGTCATCTGTGCTGCCTTTCATAATTCCGGCATCTTTAAGACCCGAAGCAATAATTTTTGCTGTTTCAAGATGAATCTCTTTAAATTTTCTGCCGGGTTTGCAAATGCTTATTGCATTAACCTGCGATTTAAGAACAATATTATATATTTCTTTTTGCTTTTCCGAAAATTTACCGCTTACGGGAAAAGTTCTTGTTATGTCGCTTGCATAATGCAAATCCGATTCGGCGCCTGAATCCAGCAGCGCGAGATCGCCTTCTTTCATTATATTCCCGTGATAATGATTATGAAGAGTTTCGCCGCGAACCGTAAAAATTACAGGGAAAGATACTCCGTTTCCTTTTGCCAGCGAAATACCTTCAACAATTCCTGAAACCTCGCTTTCACGCATTCCGGGTCTGGTAAGTTTCATAGCTGAGGTATTCATTTCGTAACTTATATCAAGCGCGTTTTCAATCTGCTCTATTTCTTCTGCCGATTTTATTGAACGCTGCCTGATAACAGCTTTCATAAAATCCTGCGAGCATTGTCCGGCAGAAGGATTATTTAATAAAGTTTGAAGAAATATAATGTTTTCTGCCCGGTATTGGGGAAGATAATTAATTACGCATCCCGAAGCGGCAGCTTTATCAATAAAAACGGTTAAGGAAGCAAACTCAGCAGTTTTTTTTACTCCGCATTTTTCAGCTTTTTCTTTAATAGAATCCTGAGTTCCCATCCAGATTATATCATCAATTGTACGGTCATCCCCGAAAATAATTTCCTCATCGTTATCAATATCAATAATTGCAGCCAAATCGGGTTCATCAATCCCGAAATAATACAGGAAGTTGCTGTCCTGCCTGAATTTATAAGTATTGGACGGGTAATTCATCGGCGATTCTTTATTTCCTAAAAAAAGATAAACACCTTTTTTTAGATAGTTTTTTAATTCCTGCCGACGTTCTTTATAAATTTTTTCTTCAAACATTTTATTAACCGGTTTTTATGATATGAAAAATAATAAAAGTGGAACGCTTTAAAAAATATTCATTAAATTTAGTTTTTAACTTTAGTAAAAAATGTGATTATAAAATATTCCGGTGAAAAATTTATATAATTGTTATATATTCGAGCAAGTTTTACTAATTTTCAATGTAAAGATTTTATAAGCTATTAACTAAGGAGATTTATGAAAAGAAAAATAATATCAGCAGGGATTTGTATTTTATCGGCATTAATTGTTTTCAGCTGTTCGCAGGGTGATAAAAAAGAGGATAAGGAGAAAGCTGCTGAGCCAACAATCGAAAAGGAAACGCCCAATCTCAATCTTGCTCCCGGAACGGCAAGCATAAAAGGGCAGGTAATAAAAATGAACAACAGCGATGTGCCAAAAACTTGCGTAATAAAAGTTACAAATGTTATAGGCTACGGAGAAGCAACTCCGTCAATTGCTGAAGAAGACGAAATCACTGTAATGATGCCGGATAACATTCTTTCCGGTTCCGATTCCGATACCTTTTTAGCAGGGAATTATTGCTCGCTGCTTATCAGGAATATCGAAAAAGCAGGAAGTGATGATTTAGGTAATTGGATTTGCATTAAAGTTAAGTAATAATTAATAATTAAAAATTAAGAATTATTGTTACCCGGCAAATGCCGGGTTTTTTGTTTTATATTTTTACATCATAACCGTGGCGGGA
>CAYTFZ010000028.1:0-10977 GCA_964437215.1 uncultured Melioribacteraceae bacterium
AATATAATCTCCCGGTTTAAGGATAATACTTTCGCCTTCTTCAAATTCAATTTGTGCGCTGCCTTTTAGCAAAATAACAAATTCATCAGTCGGCTGATCATACCAGAAATCTTCTGGAGATTTATGTCCGTCAGAGACAATTCTTTCAATTATGAAATTTTCATTTGTCAGCAGCCTTTCAAATATTTCGTCATTATTATTTTCAGGTAAGTTTTCAAAAATATTTCCGCCATTAATTCTCAAAATTATCTCCTTCATGATTTTGAGCAAGTTTTAAAATTTCTTTTCCTTCTAATCGGTAAATTATCCATTCATCCATTGGTCTGGCTCCCAGATTTTCATAAAACTTTCTCGAAGGCTCATTCCAATCCAAAACGCTCCACTCAAATCTTCCGCAATTTTCTTTCACTGCAATTTCTGCAATATGTTTAATAAATGCTCTTCCAAAACCCCTTCCTCTCATTTCGGGAAGTATAAAAATATCTTCCAGATAAATCCCTTTTTTGCCTAAAAAAGTTGAAAAATTATAAAAATACACAGCAAAACCTGTTGGCTTTCCATCAAAATAGCCTATTAATGCTCTGGCATTTGCATCACTGCCGAATAAATACTTTTCCAGCAACTCTTCAGTTGCTTCCACTTTATCTGAAAGTTTTTCGTAACCGGCTAATTTCTTTATGAAGGAAAGAATCAGCGGAACATCTTTTTTTTCTGCTTCTTCAATTAAAATTTTACTACTCATTCTCTTTATTTTTTTATTTATAATGTGTAGAAATATATTATTTACACATTAATATGTAAAAAAATAATTACACATACTTTAAAAATGATTTTAAATACCGAATATACTTTCAGTAAAGTATACTTTTATAAACATTAAAGGTGCTATAATGTCAGAACTAAAAAAACAACGCGAAGAACTGATACACGATTTTAAAAATGTACAGGATAAAATAAAAAAGTACGTTGACAGTTTAAAGATGAAAGGATCGGAAGAATTGCTTAACGGCTCTGTAGAGAAAGCTCAGAAACTTATAGGAGCTATTATTCCGGTTGATTCGGCAGCTAAAAAACTAAAAAAAGAGCAAGATGACTTGTTAAATGTCCTCGAATCGCAGGATGAAAGCGAGGAAAGCGACGAAACAGAGCGTGAACCTGAAACCCATAATAAGTCTTCAGATGAGATTGTAAATACGCCTGATGAAGTGCCTGTTACTGAAGAACAAACAGATTTGCCTTCTGCAGAAACAGTACCTGTTCAGGAATTTTCGGAAGACGATCTTACTCCTCAGGAATCTTTCCGTCTTCCAATACTTAAAGCGCTTATTTATCTTGGAGGCAGCGGTAAAGTAAAAGATATATCTAACTTTATCGAAAAAGATATGAAGAATAAATTCAGACCTCTTGATAACGATATTCTTAACGGCGATGACGTTAAAGAATGGGTAAAACGCGTAAATAAAGAACAGCAAGCAATGACAGCCGAAGGTTTATTGAATGCAGACGCTTCAGAAGGTTATTGGGAAATAGCTCAAGCCGGAATCGATTATCTGGCAAAGAATAAAAAAGCCAATTAACTATTTAACTTCGAGCAAACCGAAAGAATTTTTAACAGATACGAAGGTAAACTCAGTTTTTAGACTCTGTTTACCGCTGTTAAAAATTACCTCAACAACAAAAGCCTCAACACCGGATTTTGAAGATTTTGAAATTGCTCCGACAGAATAACTTTCGCTTAATTTTTGAAATGCTTTTATTTTTTTTGCTATACGTTTTACTTTATTTTCTTCGGAAGGAACAGTTGAGTTATAAAAATCTTTAAGATTTCTGGTAGCATCATCTCCTTCATAAACAAACATTGAAGCAGCCGCTTGATAATTCTCCGATTCGGAAGCATCAAGAATTTTCACCAAAATATCCTGAATATCTTTAATTTCTTTTTCGGTCTGCGAATAACCGTTTGTTATTGTCATTAAAATTGCAGCTGCTATCATTAAAATATTTATCAATCTCATTTTCTCTCCTTAATAATTTGTTACAATTCTTGTTTAATATCTATAATGCTTTATTTGTTCCCCTTTTTTTTCAATATCTGTCATCGCTTCAATGCCAATCTTCAAATGCAGATCAACATATTTTTCGGTAACCATTTTATCCGATTCTTCAGTTTTAATTCCTTCCGGCATCATCGGCAAATCGGATACAAGCAGCAAGGCTCCCCGGGTAATCTGATTAGCATATCCAACTATAAATAAAGTAGCAGTTTCCATATCAATTCCGATTACACCTATTTTCCTTAAATATTCTTTAAAATCATTATC
The DNA here is from genome assembly GCA_964437215.1 of uncultured Melioribacteraceae bacterium. Taxonomy (GTDB): domain Bacteria; phylum Bacteroidota; class Ignavibacteria; order Ignavibacteriales; family Melioribacteraceae; genus JAAYAN01. The sequence continues at coordinate 2,322 of CAYTFZ010000028.1, forward strand.
CCACTCCCAAAGCCGCCGGTTTGTAGTATAAATCACTCCGGTTCTGTATTCAGTATTATGTTTAATGATTTTATCAGAAACAAATTTATGAAGTTTAAATGACGGAAGTGCAGGAACTTCGCTCGGCATATAATCCTGACTTGTACCTTCACCCCTTACTGCTGCAGTTGGAAGAATAAAATGCCCTATTTCGGTTGATTTTTTTAATCCTCCGCATTTGCCTAAAAACAAAACAGCTTTAGGATTTCTTGCTGTTAGAAGATCCATTATTGTTGCTGCGTTTGCCGAACCGATACCAAAATTAATTATCGATAGTCCTGCTGAATTTGTTGCAGTCTGCATTGGTCTGTGTAATCCCTTAATTTCGCAGTTAAACTGGTCGGCAAATTTCTCAACATAGTTCCGAAAATTTGTTAAAAGAAGATAGTCGCCAAATTCATTGATTGATGTTCCGGTATAACGCGGAAGCCAATTTTTTGCTATTTCTAATTTATCGGCATTCATTCTTGCATATTCAATAATTTAATTTTTGATGATAATATTTTTGTAAAAATCGCAAACAAATAACCAATGGCTGCGCCTATAAGTGCTCCGCCTGCTACATCCGAAGGATAATGCACCCCGCAGTAAATCCGCGAAAAAGCAACAACTGAAGCAATAATAAGAAGCAGATTCCTTAATTTTGGAAAAAAAATTGAAAAATAAACTGCAATAGCAAAATTGTTTACAGCATGCGATGAAGGGAAAGAAAAAGATCCGGTGCAGCCGGCAAGAATATTTACTTCTTCCAATGCATTGCAGGGACGTATTCGTCCGATCAGATTTTTAATAAGCGTGCTGCTTATCTGATCGGAAACAGCAATTAAAAGTAAAGCTGCAACTGCTGTAATTTTACCTGCTTTGCCCCCCTTAAAAAATACTATAAACCATACGATAATATAGGCAATATGCCAGTTTTTTACATCAGTTATTAAAGGAAAAAACTTATCGAAAACTGAATTTGATATTGTTTCGTTAAATAACCGGAATAATAAAACATCCAATGAGTACAAGAATTCTGCCAATTTATGCCTTTATTGGTTGATAAAATATAATTTTGTTAAATAATGATTTAAATGTAAGCAAAATTTAATTAAATTATTTTTACACTTTTTAAAACTTTCGACGACATAAAATGCGACGCGAAAAAACAGGTTCACTATCCGAAGAAGAAATAAGAATTTTCAAAGAAGAAAATAAAAAAATTATCTTCCGCCCGCTTAAAGTATTTGCAATAATTATTGCTGCTATAAGTATTGCTCTAATTATTTTAGACTATGCTTCCACTTCGCAATTTGTATTAGATACTGGTATTGCACGTTTAGCTGCAGCAGTTGCCGCGTTGATTTCATTGATTGCAGTAAATACTGCTTTCGGGAAAAGGAAACCGCATATTTTTGTTCATCTGATGATTTGGGCATTAATATTTACAACCGGTTATATTATTTACAAAATCCCTGAATCTTTTATATTAAATTCTTATTACGTAATTTTTATTATTTTTATGTTTTCACTGTTTCTTGGATGGGAAAGCATTCATCAAATTATTCTAATCTCTTTATCTTTAGCAGTTATTATTTTATCCGCCGCCTTAAACGGAAGTTCAAACACAATATTTAGCGAAGATATATTTCATTTGGTTTCATTTTTGCTGATCGGCATAGGCAGTATTGCAGCAAATAAAATTATATACGAATCGAAACGCAAAGCAGCTTTTTTAATTGGAGAGCTTTTATCGGAACCAGCTGTTTCCAGAAATGAATCATCTGCAAAAACTTCTCCGGTTCAGGATGTAAATCAATTTATAATACCTTTTTTCATAACCAGCCGCGAAGATAAAATTATAGAGGCCAATACAGAATTTGTAAAGTTATTAGGTTATTCTTCAAAAAACGATTTGGAAAATCTTTCTCTTTCCAGCGATATCTTTGCAAACCCGGGTGACAGGAATGAACTTCTTCTTCAGTTAGATAAACAGAGTGTAGTAAAAAATTACAATCTTTTGCTTAAGCGAAAATCAGGACAGGAATTTGTTGTCCGTTTTTATGGGAAGAAGATTAAAAATGACGAAAAGAAAGAGGTTTTATACGAAGGAACTGTTGAAGAAATAACCGAGGAAGTTAAAGAACAAGAAAAGTTATATAAAGAGCTGGAAGATTTAAGGAAGGAACAGCAAAGAGCTGCAAATGAAGCAACAAACGCACGTTATACAAGCAATATTAAAACCCGCTTTCTGGCTAATATGAGCCACGAAATCCGTACACCGATGAATTCAGTATTAGGTTTTCTAACTCTCATTGAAAACGGTTTATTTGAAAGTATGGATGAGTTGAAAGATTTTGCCGCCAATGCAAAGGTTTCTGCTGAATCTTTGCTTGATATTATAAACAATATACTTGATATTTCGAAAATTGAAGCGGGCAAGATGGATCTTCTTGAAGAAGAATTCAATATTCACGATGAAGTTGATAAAGCCAAATCTATCTGCACCCCGGCAGCAAAAGAAAAGACACAAAAAATCACTTATTCGATTGCAGATGATGTTCCTTCTCCTGTTATAGGAGATGCCACACGATACCGCCAGATACTTGTGAACCTTTTAGGGAATGCCGTAAAATTTACCGGCGAAGACGGAACTATTAATGTAAGGGTTGAACTGTTCAAAAGAACTGAAGCTACCGCTACAATTAAGACAATTGTAAAAGACTCTGGGAAAGGAATTCCTAAAGATAGAATTCCTGAATTATTTAAAGCCTATTCGCAATTAAAAGAAGGAAAAATTGCAAAACAGCAAGGCTCGGGGCTGGGTTTAATGATTTGTAAAGAATTTGTCACTCTTATGGGCGGTGAAATATCAATAGATAGTGAATTGAATAAGGGCACAGAAGTAACCTTTACAGTAATTTTATCTTGTCAGAAAAATTTTCTGACTGCCAGTGAATTAAAAACAGTAGAAATCCCCGAAATTCAAAAAGAACAGGGAACAGCAAATGCTGATAATTTTGATGAGATAAATGAAGATGCAATAAGAAACGAATTTGAAATTGACAATATCCGCAAACTTCCGCGTACTATTCACTCCAAAACAAGGCTTTTACTTGTGGAAGATAACCCCATAAGCCAGAAAGTTGAATTAAAACTTTTACGCGAAGTAGGTTATTCTGTTGATGCTGTTTCCAATGGTTTTGACGCAATTGAAGCTGTAAAAACAAACTCGTTTAACCTTGTTTTAATGGATATTGAAATGACTGATTTGGACGGAATTGCTGCTACAAAAAAAATCCGCGAACTCGATTCGCAGTCCAAAAATATACCAATAATTGCTGTAACAGCTCATTCGAGTATGAAAGATAGGGAAAAATGTCTTGCTGCAGGAATGAATGATTATATTGCCAAACCGATAAATATTAATTTTCTTAAAATGATAATTGATAAATGGCTTTCGGAAACAATCAGACAATAGAATTTAATCTTTTAACGATTTAGCACTTTTAATCGTAAAAACAAATTCCGATCCTTCTTCAACAACACTGGATACACTTATCTGACCTCCGATTTTTTCGATAAGCTCCTTACATAAAATAAGCCCTAAGCCGGTTCCTGTTTCGTTATCTGTTCCTTTTGTCGATTGCCGCACATCTATTCTGAAAAGGTTGTTGAGGTCTTCGTTGTCAATCCCTACCCCGTTATCTTTTACTTTTACTTTTAAATATTCTCCCGCTTCTTCAGTAAATATCTCTACTTTCCCGTTACGATAGGTAAATTTAATGGCATTCGAAATTAAATTTTGAACAACACGTTTAACCATATTCACATCGGCATAACATTCAAAACTTTCATCGGCATAATTAATAAGAGCAATCTCTTTATCTGCCGCATTTTGTTTTAATAATTCGATATTTTCAATAATAACTTCATTTATATTAAAAATCACAGGCTCCATTTCCATTCTGTCGGATGTTACGCGTGTCCAGGCAAGCAGGTTTTCGAGCAGATTAAAAAAATTATTAGCTGAATTATTGATATCGTGACAAATATTCTGAATTGTTATGCGATCGAAACTATTGAAATCTGTTACAAGAAGATTTGAAAGACTTAACAATGCGCTGAATGGACTACGCAAATCGTGAGCAAGAATGGAAAAGAATTTATCCTTTGTTTTGTTCAATTCAATTAATTTTAGCTCCGATTCTTTTAACTTCTTATTTATTTCCTTTAGCTGGATATTGCTCCGTTCAATGTGGAATTTACTTCTGCTTAATTCCTTAATATTATCTTTAATACTGTTTTGTTTTTGAATGCGTTCGGTACAATCAGCACAAAAAACAACTGTCAAATTTTCTTCAATCTTCTTTAATCTGAATTCAATTTTCTTTTTTTCACCGTTTTTGCAAATAATATCAACTACTCTGGAAGTTAAATCCTCATTACAGAATTTTTCCCATTCAAGTAATACTTTGCTGCGGTAATTTTTACTTGGGAAAGCTTTAACAAACCACGATCGTGTTTTAGGAATATCCTTTATCGAATAACCGGTTATATCAGTAAAAATCTTATTAAAACCAACTAACTCTCCTAAGTTATCAAGAATTACAATTCCAAAAGGAGCGCTTGAAAGAATTTCCGAAATTCTATTAGTATTTTCTGAATTTGTATTTTCAGTTTTAGCTGTTTCCTGCCCGCATAATAATAATCCTTCAAATCCATCATCCTTAAATGATGAAATATTAAAAGTTACAGATTTAATTGTTTTATCGTTCCCTGCTAAATTAATGGATATATCTTTGGCTTTCAGTGTTTGCAAAACAACTTTTTTCAATGTTATTTTCAGTTTCTCAACAGATTCGGCAGTGGCAATTGAATATAAATCCTTACCTAAAAGATCATACGATATGTAATCTAGAAAACCACAAAAGGCAGGATTGCAATACTCTATTATTCCTGAATTATTGAGTACAACAATAAAACTATCCGAATATTTGAATATCCGTGATATTTTTTCTGCGACTGTTAGAGTTGCCACTTTTTTATTAATTGTTGTTAACACGTTTTTTATTTTAATTTACATCTTTATTATTTTAGAGTGTCAAACTGTCCAAAGTTAAATATTATATTATCGGTATTACTTTTCTTTTTTTTAGATATTCTTTAGATAATCGTTTGCCTTATGAATAATTTAATTTATCATTTTTTCGAGAATTATTATTAGTTTTAAAAACTTTATTTGGCAATAATTAATTAGGAATAATATGAAAGAATTTTTTAAGATTATGTTTGCTACAATGGCGGGCTTTTGCATTACTGCTTTTTTATTTTCTGTAATTTTTGTAGTATTTATTTTTATTTTTATTGCTGCTCTCTCACCAGATGAAACTGTCCAATATTCATCAAATTCCGTTTTGAAGGTTGGATTAAATTACGATATTCCCGAGAAATCAGGGTATTCGGGCTTTTCCGGTTTTGAAAAAGGATTTTCGCAGCAGCTAGGTATTTACGATATTACAAAAGCTATAAATAACGCTGCAAATGATAAAAAGATAAAGGCAATTTATTTGGATCTCAACTATATTGGTGCCGAGGGAATGGCTGCAGCTCAGGTAATCAGACGTGCAATTGAAAAATTCAAAGAATCCGGGAAACCAGTTTACGCTCATGGAAATTATATTTCGCAATTAGAGTATTTCATCGGTTCTGCCGCCGACAAAATTTTTCTAACACCAACCGGCGGAATTGAAATAAAAGGATTATCCGCACAATCGTTTTATTTTAAAGGTACTTTTGAAAAGCTTGAAATTGAACCTCAGATTTTCCGCAAAGGCAGCTTTAAAAGTGCTGTTGAAATATTTACAGAGAATAAAATGAGTGATTCCGATAAAATACAAGTTAATGCCCTATTAAGCTCATTGGATTCCGTTTTTGTTCAAGAAATCAGTAAATCAAGAAATATCCCTGTCCATGATTTAGATGATATGATAAAGAATTTTGAAATCCGTTCACCCCAAAAAGCTTTAGAAAACGGACTCATCGATTCGCTTTGTTTTGAAAAAGAAATGATTAAGTATATTGATAAAAAGCTTAGCGTAAAAACTGATGATAACACCATTTCTATTCACGAATATGCAAAAGTACCCGAAATCAAAGGCAAATCGGAATCCGATCTTATTGCTGTAATATATGCAACAGGCGATATCACTACATCCCCCGGAGATGATTACGAAATAGGTACCGAAAATATTATTAAACATTTACGGGACGCCTCAAAAGATAAAAATGTTAAAGGAATTGTTTTACGCATAAATTCCCCGGGAGGAGATCCTCTTACATCCGACCTCATTTTAAATGAAATAAAGGAAACAAAAAAGCTAAAACCGGTAATAGTATCTATGGGTGAAGTAGCTGCATCGGGCGGTTACTATATTGCCTGCGCTGCAGATGCTATTGTTGCCGAACATTCCACGCTTACCGGATCGATTGGTGTTTTCGGTATGATTCCAAACATTAAGAATTTTCTTGAAAATAAATTAGGAATAACTACCGACAGGCTTAACACAGGTGAATTCAGCGATTACCGATCAATTTTAAGACCTGTTACCGAAAAGGAAAGGATGTTTATTCAAGAAGAGATTGACCGAATTTATACAACTTTTGTTAATCACGTTGCCGAGGGAAGAAAATTATCATTCGAAAAAGTTGATGAAATTGCTCAAGGAAGAGTCTGGACCGGATCGGATGCAAAAAGAATCGGTTTGGTTGATGAACTTGGAGGAATAGAAAAAGCTTTGGAAATTGCAGCAAAAAAAGCTAAAATAAAATCTTATAATACAGTTGAGTATCCAAAAGCAAAAGATCCGTTTGATATAATTACTGACTTTGTTTCAGGCGGAGTTGAAATTTCTTATCTAAAATATCAGCTTGGCGATGATTATAAATATTTCAGAATTCTTGAAGAGATAAAAAAATATAACGGCGTACAAACAAGAATCCCCTTCAATTTGGAAATAAATTAATTAAAAATTCCCTGTCTGTTTTTTTAAATAAACAGACAGGGGAAAATTTTAACAGTATATCCCAAACCTTATATTCTAAATCTTTTTATCAGAAATAAAACTTTACACCGGCACGCAGCATCAGTCCGCTCATATCAAACTCGCGGATAAAAATTCTCTTATTTCCTACAGCATCTGTAATTTCGTATTCCCAACTGGGCGCTGACGAGTGATACGTAAGTTCTGCAATCAAATCTGAGCGTGAACCAAGTTCGTAAGCAACACCTGCCCCTATCCGCCAGCTGAAATCGAACAAAGCCTGAAGATCGTCGTCATCGGGGTTGCGGAAATTCCTGTAATAAATTAATAGTACTTCGCCTCCAATTCCTCCTGTGACATATGCGCGCAACCTTGCTCCGGCAGGGAAACTTGCTGTTGCAGTAAATAATACAGGAATATGATGAAGGTTTGTTTTTGCACGCAATTCGTTTGTAGTAACCTCTACGCCATAAACTTTATCAAATTCGCGGGCTAAAGATTGATCAACATAATTCTTATTAAACCAATCGGCACTCCAGCCAATACTAAAATATTCATCAATTATTCTGTTTCCTTCGTACCCGATAATAAATCCGCCATCCGTTGCAGAAGGATTAAAATAGCCAAGTTTTATTGATGCGCTGTTACCTTGAGCCGGTATAAATGTAAGAACAAACAAAAAAGCAAATAGCCACTTAAACATATATTCTCCTATTGATAAAAAAAATCACTTTTTACAAGCATCATACCAAAACAAAATTTGTGATACTAAGAAATTTCTCTGAAAAATTTCAAGTGTTGTAGACTTAAATCTACATAGTTGTATTAAATAATGAAATATTTCAATTTAAAGATTCCTGCAATCTTCTAAGATATGAAATAAAAATACCCAAAGATGTAATAATAACACCTGCCCATACAAGATTTATAAAAGGCTTAATACTTACCTCCACAGTAAGGATTTCCGAAGGACTGTTTGAGGTTTTATTATTTTCGTTGAAATTCAAGGAAATAGCACCTGAAGCATCTAATCCTGTTATCTCAATTTCCCTATTTATTTCTTCAATCTTAAAAGGGAAATACTTGCTGGTTTTACCATCGCTTTCAAGATACGGTTCTGCTTTATAAGTTTTCCCTCTGTAATCAATTTTTAATTCTGCAGAAATTTTGATAATTTCTCCCTTTTCCATCAATTCCATAGCATCCTGCGGCATATTGAATCCGGAAAAAGTAATTTGAATTCCGTCCAATTCAGATGTCTGTCCTTTCTGTAAAATTAATCCTCTGCTCGCATTCTCGTCATATCCTAAGGGCGTAACATAAACATCTTTTGTTATTTTGTTAAGAATATCAGGTTCTCGCATAAGTCCGCTTGTTTCTGTTAAAAACATAACAGGCTTGGCGGTATCTTGAGAACTGCCTTCCGAAACAAGCACATTAAACTTATATTTCTTGCCATTATCAAAAGCCCTTGCACCCCGAAAAGAAAACTCGTATCCTAACATTATCTTTTTTTCGCCTTTCGGAAGTTCAATTTGTCTGGTTTCAGAAAAATTACCGGATGCGATAACCCCCAAAAAGAAAACGCCTAT
>CAYTFZ010000028.1:11077-27022 GCA_964437215.1 uncultured Melioribacteraceae bacterium
TGTTTTCTTCTGGATAAGAAATGTATGAACTGCTGCTACACCAGTAATTAAAGGAACCAGACTCGAGTTTTCCACCGGATCCCATCCCCAGTAACCGCCCCATCCGAGAACTCTGTAAGCCCAATATCCTCCAAGCATAATGGCGAGACCCAAAATCAGCATTCCCGATAACAGCCATGGGAAAGATTGTATTACCCAATCGTTATAATTATTTTGAAGCAAAGCAGCCATAGCAAATGCAAACGGAACTGCAGCCATAGCGAATGCAACAAACAAAACCGGAGGATGTATCTGCATCCAAAAATTCTGTAGAAGCGGATTAAGACCCTTTCCGTAAATGATAAAATCATTTACTGTTATACCGCTGCCGGTAAGAAGTCCGTATAGTTCTTTGTTCATTTTTACAAAGTTTGTTCCTTCCTGAGGATTGGAATAAAAGAAATTTTTAAGATAAGGCAGATTGAAATACGAATGATTGATATTCCTTACATCAATATAAAACTCGCCTGACCAGATATATGAAAAAGGTGATTTCAGAAAAGGACTGACCATTATTAAAAGAAATAAAGTGCTTAGTGAAAAGAAAAGCATAACTTTCGGTTCAAGACTTTCTCTTTTTGATGAATAATCAATTAAAATCATTCCTATAATTACAGTAAATAAAAGCCAAAGCATCAAGCTGCCTTCCTGTCCGGCATAAAATGATGAAAGCAAAAGTCCGAAAGGTAAATCGTTATTACTGTAACTATATACATAGCTGTATTGATACTGGTGTGTTATAATTGCATGGAAAAGAATAAGGCAGGAAACAATTGATAAAACAGAAGAAAGATAGTAGCCAATCCGTGCATAAAAAAGTAAACCAAGCTTCCCTCTTTCTGTAAAAAAATACATTCCAATTGAAAGCAGACAGAAAACCGAAGCTGCCGATAACAATATATTTCCAATCATTATTTCTCCGATAATTAAAACGTATTTACGAGCAGTTAAAATAGGATATTATGTAATAAATTTCTATAAATATCTTTTTTCTGCTATGTTTTGAAGTATTTATTTGTGTTTTTAAAAAGCGTTTTATTAGTTGTAATTTTTTCATATTTTTAACAGTGAAATATTTATCGATTAGCAATCCGGGTTAACAATGAAAGTAATAAAAACAAAAACGACGCCTGAACCAACTTTAAGAAGACTTCCCAGATATTATCATCTACTTTTAAGATTGAAAGAAAGCGGAATAAATGATGTTTCGAGCACAGTAATTGCAAAAGAATTAGATCTGGATCCCACTCAGGTTCGAAAAGATATTGAATATACCGAAATTATTGGAAGACCCAAAACCGGATATAATATTTCCGATCTTATTAAATCGATAAGGACTTTTTTAAGGTGGGATACAAACTCGAATGCTGTTTTGGTAGGCACAGGGAGTTTAGGAACTGCTATGCTTGGTTATAAGAATTTTTCGAAATACGGACTCAATTTTGTTGCTGCATTCGACATAAAAAAAGAGCTGATCGGAAAAGAAATCCATGGTGTTAAAGTATTTAACTTCAAAGATCTTAAAGAAATAATTGAAAGCAAAAATGTAACAATAGGTGTTTTAGCCGTTTCTGTAGAAGCTGCTCAGGAAGTTGCTGACAAAATGATTGAAGGCGGCATAAAAGCTATTTGGAATTACGCTCCTTGCCAGTTGAAAGTTGACAATTCAATTATTGTTGAAAACGCCCAACTAAGTCAAAGCCTTGCAGTTCTAACAAGAAAGCTTACTGAAATATATTTAAAAGAATCTATTTAAATAAAACCTTACCGGATTTATTTCGTCAAATTGATTAAATAAGTTTTAAGAGATTATTTTGGAAAAGAGAAGCCGGATTAAAGAACTTTTTGATTTGTATACAAGCGATTTAAGTTTTGAAGAAATTGAAAAATTGATAAAACACGATTCTCCCGAAGTGTTTCAATTTTTTGCAAAAGACATATCAAAAAAGAATTTAAAGCACAATAAGTTAATCAGGTTTCTTATATTTATCCGCAACCTTTTTAATGCATTTCTTCTTAAACTTACACCTGCCCGGCGTGTAATTTATTTAGCAGCTATAATAATTATTACAACAGGTATTTTCTTTGGTATAACAAGTTATATTATTTTATCCTTTCTTATGCTTAACCTGCTTATTGCATTTGAACTTGCCGATAAGTTAACAACAACCGACGATATTTCTTTAGCAAAGAGCATACAGGAAAATCTTATTCCCGAAAACCCTCCTGTAAATGATCATTACGATATTGCAACATATTACAAATCTGCCCGAATAATCAGCGGCGATTATTTCGATTTTATAAAGTGTCCTCATCAGAAAGACTCTTTTTATGTAATTATTGGAGATATTTCAGGAAAAGGGTTGGCTTCAGCTCTTTATATGGTACGAGTTCAGGCAATTCTCCAATCTTTAATAAATGCATATTCCGAAATGAAAGATATTCTTTGCAACCTTAATAAATACTTTTCTCAAAATCTTAGTCAGGGTTACTTTTTAACTCTTTTGCTTGCAAAAATAGATAATTTGGGAAAAATTTCTTTAAGCCGGGCAGGACACACTCCTCTTGTTTTCTACAAATCATCCGAAATGCAGTTCAAAGACTATAACCCTAAAGGTTTGGGAATAGGATTAAATAACGGACCTATTTTTGAATCGAGTATTGAAGAAATAATTATTTCGCCCGAAAAAGATGATATTTTGTTTTTTTACACAGACGGGGTTACCGAAGCAATGGATTCGGTAAAAAATGAATACGGGATAGAAAGAATAAAAAACCTCATAGGTGAAAACAGGGAAAAATCCGTATCTGAAATTTCGATTCTGATTCAGCAGAGCATAACAAAATTTCGAGGCACTGCTCCGTTAAATGATGATATTACTTTTATTATAATTAAAAAGAAATAATTACTCATAAATCTTAAATTCTTCTCCTTCAGGGCGAATTTCATCAAACATTCTTTTGAGAGAATTAAAGGCTTTCTCATCTCCACGCGATGCTGCCGACCTGTAAAGCTGTACTGCTTTTGCTTTATTTTGGGTAATTCCCAGTCCGTTTTCGTAACAGAAAGCAAGAGCTGTTTGTGCAAGCAAAGAACCTTTATTTGAAGCAGCTGAAATGAATGCAGCAGATTTTTCCAGTTTAATAGTATCTTCAGTTTCTTTTAAATCCATTATACATAACCTTATTTCAGCTTCAAGACTTCCAGATTTCACAGCGTCTTCAAAATGTAAGCGTGCTTTATTTTCATTTTTTTCAACAAGCGTACCCGAAAGATAGCATAAACCTGTTTCAATTAATGAAGGTATATGTCCGCCTGATGATGCTTTTTTAAGCAAATCGAGAGCTTGATTAGATGAAAGTTGAAAATCCAGTCCGAATGCTGTAAGCGCTGCCCAAACATACATCGCAGAGGCTTCGCCTCTATCGATCCTTTTTTTTAATATACTGAAAAAATCTTTTGTACCTATCAAATTCCAAACCGGCTTTATTGATTTATAAGATCCAAGACGTACTGCCCGCAGAAAATATTCAGTTGCTTTAACTCTGTCCTTTTTATACCCGATTCCTTCGCTGTAAAACCTTCCGATAAGATGCAAGGCTTCGGGACTTCCGTCATCCGATGCGCTGGTAATCATCTTTAAAGCTTCTTCTTCACCTTTAAGCGTGTCAGATTCACTTTCTTTCAACCCCATTTTTTTCCTAAGTTCGGATTTATTCTCTTTCAAAAATTCTTTCAAAATCATAATATTTTTTGACGAAGAGTCATCCTTTTCTGAATATTCTTGATTATGATCATCCATCAGTAAAGAGAGATCGAAAATTTCATCCTCTGTATCCTTTGTCTCCTTTTCACTAACTTTGACTGAATCTTCCGGGTCATACCCTAATTTTTTGAATTCTTCAAGAACTTCTTCAGCGGGTTCATATCCATTTTCAACTGACTTTTTCACAAGTTCGTATGCTTTGCCCATATTCCGGGTTACAATTAAATTATCGGTCATCGATAATCCCAATGCCAGCTGTGCTTGTGCAAAATCCTTTTCCGCCGCAGATTTAAATAGTTTAAAAGCAGCATATGGATCCCACTCGGTGCCAATTTGATTGTATTTCATTAGTCCAAGATTATACTCGGCAACCGAAAGTCCCTTGCCGGCAGCTTTTTCAATCCAATAAACAGCTTTAATAGTATCCGATTCAAAACCCTCTGCAAGAAGATACCGCAAACCAAGTTCGTGCTGTGCAATCGGGTCGCCTTCGTTTGCTTTTTTTGTTAGCAAAAATGCAGAAATTAGTGAGTAACCAGGATAAATATTTTTTACCAACCTTATTTTCCCGCTCGGCTGAGTTTCTTTTAAGGCTTCGCTTTTTATAACTTGCGCTTTTAAAGAAATAAAAGAAAATAAAAATATTGCAGAAATTACTAATTTAGTTTTAAGCACATCAGGGAACCATTATTTTCGGAAATATTTAATTAAAGTAAAAACGTTGGTTTTACCATCCGAAATATAATATGTTTCATCCATTAAATTCTCAATTATAAACAGCCCCATTCCTCCTTCCGGTAAATTGGTTATATCTTCGGGGTCAAAATCGAGACAGGCTTTTCCCAAATTAGTGCGGGGAATTCCGAAATCCGAAATATCGAGCTTAACTTTTTCCAAATCAATACAAAGCAATACAGACAGTTCGTTTTCGGGTAAAGATTTGTAGGAATGCTTTATCACATTATTAAGCGCTTCAATCACGCAAATATCTATTTTATTGCAGTTCTCCTCATCAATATTGTGCAGCCTGCACTTTTCGTATATTTCTTCGCTTATAGGTCCAACGAGATCGAAATTGCTTTTTATTTTATACTGATACATTGACATTGTGCTTACAATTTAAAATTTACATCTTATGTTCGACTCGTTGACCCAATTTATTAAATTTTTCAAAATATGAATCCTTTTTTTTAAAAGTGAATCATACCTTTCAAACAATTACAAAAACACGGAGAAAAAAATGACACAGCATTTGACAAAAAAGACATTCTTAGATAAAGTTTTTGATTACGAAAAAAACAAAGACTGGAAATTCGCTGGCGATAAACCTTGTCTTATCGATTTTTATGCTGACTGGTGCGGACCTTGCAAAATGGTTGCCCCGGTATTAGAAGAGCTTTCAGACGAATACAAAGGGAAGATTGATATTTATAAAATCAACACCGAACAAGAACAGGAATTGGCAGCAGCTTTCGGCATACGAAGCATCCCATCTCTGCTTTTTGTTCCGTTGGAAGGCAAACCGCAGATGGCTATGGGTGCACTGCCAAAGCCCGCTTTAAAAGAGGCAATTGACAATGTTTTGCTTGGGATTGGCGAAACAGCTTAAATGCTAAATCTATCTGCCGGGTAAATCCGGCAGTTTTTTCTTAATTTCATAAATATTTAAATTTTCCCAGTTTCTATTTTAGATATTCTGCTTGCATAATTATCTCCAAGGGCTTAATTTTATTATCGAAAATTGAAAAGGTAAAATGAAAAGACTTATTTGTGCGTTAGCTCTTCCTCTGTTTTTTTCGCAGTTGTTTTCACAAAATATTCAAGTAGATGTTTTCCCGGTAAAGAAATTTTACGAGAAATATTATGCAGATGCAATTTCGCACCAATTCTCACTTTCTAAACATCTTGAGTCGACTGAATGGAACGGAAACATAGGCGCACAGTTTCCTTTATTTAATTTCAAAATAGACAGTTCGTCTTTTCAGATTTCTGTAGGAGCAACTGTATACAACACTTTAATTAAAACCCCTGGTCACGTTCAGGTTTTTACAGTTGATTATCTTGTTGATTTTTATGCTGATTATAAATTGACTGAAAATTTAATTGCACGATTTATCTGGGGGCATCTCAGCGCGCACTTTTCGGATGATGGAATTACTCAGCTAAATTATCAGCCGGTTAGTTATGTGCGCGATTATGCCGGGTTTCACACCCAATATTTACTTCCCGAAATTAACGGGAAAGTTTATGCCGGAGGTTTTTATAATTTTCATAACGAACCTGAAGTTGGCAGACATTTTACTTATCAAATTGGCTGCGATGCCGGTTACCCTTTATTTAAAGATTTTTTTGTTTATGCAGCAGTCGATATTAAAATTAAATCGGAAGTAAATTACGGAACTACAAGAAGTTTTCAGGCAGGGTTCAGATATCCGAACAGCAACAAATACTCGTTCCGTTTAGCATATACACACCGTGCAGGATTTGAAGAAAGAGGCCAGCTTTACAATATTTCAAAAAATAAAAACTTCCTCGGATTTTATTTCGACTTCTGAAAATGATTAAAAATATAATTGTATATATCATTTTTACTGCTACGGTATTCTCTCAGAATTTGCCTGTTTCGGAAGATTCATCACACTCAAATACCCGTAAAATTATTTCGGTTGCAGGAGTTTCTGCCGTATATATTTCGGGATTGTTTGATGCTTACCATATGTGGTGGAAAAATGAACAACGCCCTTTCCACTTTTACAAACCGCAATATCAATGGTGCAGCGATCCGGCTACACTCGGCATTGATAAAGCAGGCCACTTTTATACTTCCTATTTTTTGTACCATGTTCAAAAAAACATTTTCTTATGGGGAGGATTTGATAGCAGTTTTTCTACAAAACTTTCGGCAGCTTTGTCAGGAAGTTTTGCTGTTCTAATAGAAGTGGGAGATGCCTTTTCGGATTACGGATTCGACTATCAGGATTTGGTATTTAATTTAGGAGGCGTTGGATACGGTCTTTTGCAGGATGAGTATCCGTTTTTCAGGAATTTTAATATCAAATGGAGTTTCATTCCTTCGCGAATTAAATCTTTTCCGCCAAGCTTTTCGGAACATTATTCCGGACACATTTATTGGATAACAATTGATATTCATAATCTATTTAAGGAATCTTTCGGAAAGTATTTTCCGCCCTATATCCAGCCCGCAATCGGATTCAGCATTTCCGAGGCAAACCCTGCAAAGCGCGAATGGGTTTTCGGTCTTGATTTTAATTTGAAAGCAATTTTTGGGAATACCAACACAGACTGGGATTATCTTACAAACTCAATCGATTTAATCCACCTTCCGGCACCGGGTATAAAATTTACTAATAAAGAAAAACCTTACAGCAGTTTATTTCTGTTGAATTAGCCTTGTGTTTTAACAGAAATAATTGATTAAATTAGAGCGTTAAAAAAAGATGTATATTTTAAAATAATTATCCTTATTGGAGAAAAAATGGCAGTTGAAGCAAATAAAATTATTTATTCGATGATCGGTGTAAGCAAGTATTACGATAAAAAACCCATACTCAAGGACATATACCTTTCTTATTTTTACGGCGCAAAAATTGGAGTTTTAGGTTTAAATGGCTCCGGAAAAAGCTCGCTTTTAAAAATTCTTGCAGGGGTTGATAAAGAATTTAACGGCGAAACAACCGTTTCTCCCGGTTTTACAATTGGTCTGTTAGAGCAGGAGCCAAAACTTGACGAAACAAAAACCGTTAAAGAAATTGTTGAAGAAGGCGTTCAGGAAGTTGTTGATGCATTGCGCGAATACGATGAAATCAGCGCTAAATTTGCCGAAGAAATGACTGATGATGAAATGACAGCTTTACTTGAAAAACAAGGGAAAGTACAGGATAAACTCGATGCTCTTAATGCGTGGGATTTAGATTCGAGGCTTGAAATGTCGATGGATGTTTTAGGATGCCCTCCAGGCGATACTCCTGTAAAAGTTCTTTCGGGAGGTGAAAAACGCCGAGTAGCATTATGCCGGCTTTTACTGCAAAAGCCCGATATTCTTTTGCTTGACGAACCTACAAACCATCTTGATGCCGAAACTGTTGCCTGGCTTGAAGCTGAGCTTAACCGTTATCCAGGAACTGTAATTGCGGTTACCCACGACAGATATTTCCTCGATAATGTTGCCGGCTGGATATTAGAACTTGACCGCGGCGAAGGAATTCCTTGGAAAGGCAACTATTCTTCGTGGCTCGAACAAAAACAAAACCGGCTGAAACTTGAGGAAAAGAAAGAAACTGAACGGCAAAAAACCTTGCAGCGTGAACTTGAATGGGTAAGAATGTCTCCGCGCGGAAGACAGGCAAAATCAAAAGCCAGATTGAGTTCTTACGAAAATATGCTAAAAGAAGAAAATGAAAAAATTCAGAAGGATCTCGAATTATTTATTCCTGCTGGTCCCCGTCTGGGCAATGTAGTTGTAGAAACTCAAAATGTTTCGAAAGGATACGGAGACAGACTTCTTATCGAAGACCTCACGTTTGCCCTTCCTCCAAACGGAATAGTTGGAGTTATCGGTCCGAACGGAGCAGGAAAAACCACTCTATTTAAAATGATTGCCGGATTGGAAAAACCGGACAACGGTACATTTAAGATTGGGGAAACAGTAAAAATGGCTTATGTCGATCAAAACCGGGATATTTTAGATCCTGAAAAATCTGTTTGGGAAATGATTTCTGGAGGAAGCGATGTGCTTCAGCTTGGCAGTCGGCAAATAAATTCCCGGGGTTATGTGGGACAATTTAATTTCAGCGGAGGTGATCAGCAGAAAAAAGTAGGCGTTCTTTCAGGAGGTGAAAGAAACAGAGTTCATTTAGCTATGATGCTTAAATCGGGAGCTAATCTTCTTCTTCTTGATGAACCGACAAACGATCTTGATGTAAATACAATGCGCGCTCTTGAAGAAGGTATCCTTAATTTTGCAGGATGTGCAGTTATAATCAGTCACGACCGCTGGTTTCTTGACCGGATCTGTACTCATATATTGGCATTTGAAGGTGATAGCAAAGTAGTATGGTTTGAAGGCAATTTCAGCGATTACGAAGAAAACCGTAAGCAAAGGTTAGGTTCTAAAGCTGATATACCGCACAGAATTAAATATAAAAAGCTTACAAGATAAACATTACCCGCTCCGGCGGGTTTTTTTTTTTAATAATTACATAAATGATAATATCTTATTATAAATGAGATAATTTAAGTCTTGAATAAGTTATTTTGTAAAGATATATTTATTTTTTTCGATTATAGGCTATTCTTTTTTCGGATCTAAAAAATGAAAAACCGCTACTGGTTTGTAAGTATAATAATAATGCTTGTTTTTTGTTCTTATCTTTTCAAACATTTTTACGAAGAGGAAAGAGACAAACGAATAGAACAAATTATTAATCATCAAAAAATACACGCCCGGCAAGCTCAAAAAAGTTTCAACGAAATGTTCAGCAAGTGGAATTACGTTCTTTTTTTTCTTTCGAAGGAAGAAAGCGTAATTAAAATGAATGAAGAAGGACAAAATGAGATTAAGAAATTAAGTTCATTATTTAATGAAATAAAAAACATTTCGCGTATAGATAAAAACGGAAGAATAGTTTATACATATCCTTTTTTTGATAAAGTGATTGGCCAGGACATTTCCAATCAGCCGCATGTAAAAATAATTTTACAAAATCATCAACCTGTTGTAAGTGATGCATTCACAAGTGTTCAAGGAACATATGGAATTGCAGTTCATTATCCCGTATTTAAAAAGAATGAATTTGACGGGACAATAGCTTTTATATTGGATTTCAGCTTAATATCAAAAACTGTACTTGACGATATAAAAATCGGAGAATCCGGACGTCCCTTTTTAATAAGCCGTGACGGCACTGTACTTTACAGTTCAGTTAAAGAGCATTGCGGAACTTCAATATGGAAAGTAGCTGCAGGATTTCGAGAATTTAGTGAAGTAATAAAAGAAATGACAGCCGGGAAAGAAGGTATTGCAAAATACACTTCTCCAAAAGCTCTTAAAATAAATTTAGAAACAGAAAAGTTAGTTTATTATCTGCCGATAAAAATCCACGATAATTTATGGTCACTTGCAATCACCTATTCCGAAGATGAAATCATTTCTTCAATGCTTTCATTCCGCAATAAACTGATTGGAATATTTTCACTTATTCTATTGTTTGGAATATCCTTAAGCTATTTCGGGATTAAAGGATGGATTGTATTAAATGAAACTAATGCCCGGAAAGAAGCAGAAGATAACTTGCGCGAAAGTGAAAGGAAATACCGGATGATTTCTTCTGTGGTTTCGGATTATGTATTTTTCAGTAAAGTTAAAGATGATAATAAACTTGAGCTTGAATGGGCAGGCGGAGCATTTGAAAAAATAACCGGATTTTCAACTGAAGAATATAAAAACAAAGGCGGCTGGGTGGCTTTACTTCATCCTGATGATATTGAAAAAGACACAGAGGATTTTTACAGATTAAAGTCAAACGAGAATGTTATTACAGAAATTAGGACTTTCAAGAAAACAGGTGAAATTGTTTGGGTTAAAGTTTATGCGCATCCGGTATGGGATGAAATTCAGAATAAATTGACCGGTATTTACGGAGCTGTCCAGGATGTTACATCAACAAAACAGGCAGAGGAAACAATAAAAGTTTTATCGAATGTTGTAGAGCAAAGCCTGGTTTCAATACTTATAACAGATCTGAGCGGAAAAATAGAATATGCAAACAGACACATATGTCACACCACAGGATATGCAATTCAAGACTTATTAGGGCAAAATCCCAGGATTTTCAAATCCGGAAAAATATCTAATGAGTATTATCAGGAAATGTGGAATATCATATTAAGCGGTAAAGAATGGCGCGGAGAGTTTTATAATAAGAAGAAAAATGGAGAACTTTTCTGGGAATCAGCCGTAATTTTTCCTTTAAAAAATGATAAAGGTAAAATTACTCACCTTATTGGAATTAAGGAAGATATAACTGAAAATAAAAAACTACTTGAAGAGCTTGTTATTGCTAAAGAAAATGCTGAGAAATCGGATAAAATAAAATCAGAATTTCTTGCTCAGATGTCGCACGAAATCAGGACACCGATAAACAGTATTCTTTCTTTCTCGAGCTTGTTAAAAGAGTATTTTTACGATAATGTTAATACTGAAATTAAGGACAGTTTCGGAATAATAGAATCAGCTGGGAAAAGAATAATTCGTACAATAGACTTAATATTAAATATGTCCGAACTTGTAACCAACAGTTTTGAATATCACCCCAAACAATTAGCGCTATGCAAATTGCTATTAAATAATCTGATACCAGAATTTCAACTTAAAGCTAAAGGAAAAAATTTAACACTTATATACACCGATAATATTAAAGATGATATCATTTTGGCTGATGAATATACTGTAATTGAAATTTTTCAGAATTTATTTGATAATGCGATCAAATACACTGAAAAAGGCAAAATTGAAATTAACTGCGCAGGAGATGAAAAAAGTGTTTTTGTTGAAATTTCGGATACCGGTATCGGAATTTCGGAAGAATACCAGGAAAAAATGTTTATTCCTTTTTCCCAGGAACAACAGGGATATACGCGTCAATTTGAAGGCAATGGGCTTGGTCTTGCTATTGTAAAAAAATATTGCGAAATAAATGGTGCGGAAATTACGGTTGAAAGTAAAAAAGGAATAGGCTCGAAATTCACAGTAAGGTTTGTGAAACAATAATTAACTAGTTTTATTTTACCTTTTCTGTATACATAAAAATTATCTTAATCTTTTCGGCGCGTTCTAATAATTAAAGAAAATACTTTATCCCATTTTAACAGGTCACAATTACTTCCCTTATGAAATATTTATTAAGGTTTTTTTAAAATAAAATTGTATGTTGATATTTAAAATATGTGTATGTCTTTTTTTAACAAAATAGTGAGAGTTATGAAAAAATTATTCACAAAATTCGTACGTATTTGTCCCAAATCGGGAGAATTCAAAGGATTCAGAAAAACTGAAGGTATGTGGAAGATTATTTTTCCTGTTATCGGTTTTGCAGCTTTTTTATGGGTTGTTTACCGGGTGGCAACAAAACCTTCCCGAATCAATTACCCTTGTGTAAAAGCAGCAATGCCTTTTGCCGGAGGTTTTATTACTTATGTTGCTGTTCTCTCATTATCGGTAGCAGCTATTTTTAAGGCTCGTAAAGAACTTTTCAGGAAACCAGCTTTTTTTGCAAGTGCATTTTTATTTGCTGGGCTTTCCGGAGCGTTAATTGTGAGCAGCAATTCAGAAATGACTATTTCAAATGCAGTCGTTGAAGCTAATCAGCCTATGGGAACAGCTCAGGGAATTTTCCCTGGCAGAGTTGTTTGGGCACATAATCCTGATGCTACCAACGAGAATTGTGATGTAAGGGAATATGGCAACTCTTGGTTTAATGCAGGGAATTTCGATCAGACAGTTGTTGACAATATGCTTTCTGATGTTTTACAAACACTTACAGGGGAAGTAACTGACAGCGCTTCGTGGAAAGCTGTTTTTGAATATCATAATAATAATGTCCGAAACAAAGGCATTATTGGTTATACTCCAGGCGAAAAAATATTTATTAAAATAAATGCGGTAAGCAATTGGGCTGGAAATTTCAGCACAAAAGATCTTTCAGTTGCTGATAATAATAATTTTGGAATTACGGAAACTTCTCCTGCCATTGTTATGGCTGTACTTCGCCAGCTTATTAATGTTGTAGGTGTACCTCAAAGCGATATATATGTGGGCGATCCGCTTCGGCATGTATATAAACACAATTATGAATATTGGCATCCCGAATTTCCGGATGTACATTATCTGGATCATAATAGCACATACGGAAGTCTGGGAAGAGAAGGAGTTACAAAAAATAATCCTGCAAAAATTTATTATTCCGACAATGGAACTATTTTAAGAGAAGGTGTATGGTACTCTAACAATACTCAAAACAACAAAGTTGTTCATAATGATAATCTTTACGATATTTATAATGATGCTGAATATATGATTAACCTTCCGATGCTTAAGGGACACAGACGCGCTGGAATGACAATGTTTGCAAAAAATCATTTCGGATCACATACTCGTGAGGACGCTTCACATCTGCATAACGGTCTTGTTGCTCCTGCAGAAATGCAAAACGGAATAGTGAACGCTGGTTATGGCTTATATCGCATTCAAACTGATATTATGGCTCATTCACTTTTAGGTAAAAAGAACCTAATATATATTATGGATGCTTTGTGGGCAACTGACTACGAGGCAGACATACCGCGTAAATGGCAGATAGCCCCGTTTAATGACGATTGGATGTCTTCAATATTTGCTTCACTCGATCCGGTTGCAATTGAATCTGTAGGTTACGATTTCCTTCGTTCCGAATTTACTGAAGAGAGAGTTGCCGGAAACAGTGAAATGGGAGCTTTCGTTCAAATGAGCGGCGTTGACGATTATTTACATCAGGCTGCCGACTCGGCAAACTGGGCTGACGGTATTGTTTATGATCCTGACAGCACCGGTGTTTTGTTTTCTACTCTTGGTACGCACGAACATTGGAACAATGCCGTTGATAAGCAATATTCGAGAAATCTTGGAACCGGTGAAGGTATTGAACTGGTTAGTACTAACATATATGTTTCTGCTGAAAATTTGCAAAAAGAAAATTACGGTTTCAGTCTGGCTCAAAATTATCCTAATCCGTTTAACCCCAGTACACAAATTAATTATACAATGCCCGTAAGATCGGATGTTGTTCTAAAAATATTTGATGTAACAGGAAAAGAAATTAAATCTGTAAACTTAGGTACGCAGTCAGCTGGAACACACTCTGTATCATGGAACGGAATTGATAAAAACGGAAGTCCTGCTTCGAGCGGTGTTTATTTTTACACTATAAGAATAAAATCTCTTGAAACAAGCGATGAATTCATAAAAACATCTAAAATGCTGCTTTTAAAGTAGTGTATAATTACTTTCAGGAGTTACTTGGAATTAATTTCAAGCACTAAAAAGAAATTATTTTTTATCGATAATTTTTTTAGAGAAATTAATTCCAAGTTCTTTTGTTAAGTACATTCTGAGCAGTAAGAGATTTAGTCCTTCCCCAGATTTTGTACCAATAAAATTTTTGAATTATGTATTAAGGTGAATTTTGTTTATAACTAGCGATAATGAAAATTTGGCAGGAAAAGAAAATATAGAGGTCCTAAATTACAATAAAAATTACGACCAGCTTTATTCCGATTTGAAATTAGGTGCTTTTGTTGATGCCGGTAAAACACATTTCAGAATATTTGCTCCTGATGCTGAAAAGGTTTTTCTTTGTGTTTTTGAAAATCCAAGCGACAATTCTTATCAAAGTTTTGGAATGATTCGCTTAAGAGATTATGTTTGGGAAATAGTTCTAAATGGAGAATTATACAATAAATTTTATGGTTTTAAAATCCTTAGAAAACATCAACACGAAACAAATACTGATATCATTTGCCTTGATCCATACTCTAAAGCTGTTGCTACCGAAATTGATTTTATGGGACGCAAACTTGCGCTTATTGTAAAAGATGAGTTTGATTGGGAGGGTGATAGCTGGATTCAAAATGACTGGCGCGACTTAATTATCTATGAAGCTCATATTAAAGATCTTACAGCACATAAAAGCTCCGGAGCTGTTAATCCTGGCACTTACGAAGGTATGATAGAAAAAGGCATTAAAGGCGGACTCAATCATATTAAAAACTTGGGTGTAAACTGCGTTGAGCTACTGCCAGCAATGGAATTTGCACAATTAGAATTACCCTATAAACAGGAATTAAACCGCCGGTATAATACTTGGAATCCCTATGAAAAAAATCATTGGGGATATATGACTACGTCATTTTTTGCACCTACTGCTTTTTACACCGAAGAAGGAAATAAGGCAGAATTTAAAAATTGGATTGGAACTGCCGGTAATCAAGTCACTAGTTTTAAAGAAATGGTGAAAGCATTTCATCAAGAAAATATCGCCGTGATAATGGATGTTGTTTACAATCATTTATCGGAATATGAAAAAGCCAATCTTAAAGAGATAAATGCTGATTATTATTTCCGCAAAAATGAAGACGGAACATTTTCCAACCAAAGCGGATGCGGAAACGACCTTAAAACTGAACGTCCGATGGTAAGGAGAATGATTAGAGACAGTATTCTTCACTGGATGACAGAATATCATATAGACGGATTCAGGTTCGATTTAGGACATCTGATTGATTGGGAAACAATAGAAGAAGTTACTCGCGAAGCACGAAAAATTAATCCTCACGTTGTTTTTGTTGGTGAACCATGGGGCGGAGGTTATGATCCGCGAGGATTTTCTGCCCGGGACTGCAGCAGTTGGAATGATCAGATAAGAAATGGAATAAAAGGCGAAAACCCATATAACGGCAAAGGCTGGATATTTGAAAACTGGTTTGGGAATAACAATCTTTCCAGGATAAAAAGTTATGTCCGTGGCACTTTAAGCAAAGATCATAACGGATTATTTAATAAAAAAGAGCATTCTGTTAATTATCTGGAGTCGCATGATGGATATACGCTGGGTGATTTTATCCGTATAGGACTTGGTGATGTTGATCCTCATCTGCCTGTTAAAGATTGTGCGAACCATTATAAATTAACCGATAAACAACTCCGGTTAAATAAGCTTGCTGCGGCATTTCTGCTTACTTCTCAAGGAATTGTTATGATCCATTCCGGACAGGAATTTGCCCGTTCGAAAGTGATTACAGGTTCAAATAATGTAACTGATGCGCAACGAGGATTTTTAGACCATAATTCTTATAACAAAGACAATGAAACAAATTATATTAATTACGATCATTTGGAAATGAATCAGGATCTCTTTAACTATTATAAGGGACTTATTCTTTTAAGAAAACAAATTCCGGCATTCAGACATGCACATTATGATGATATAAGTTTTCTAGATGATTCTCACAATCAATTTGCACTCGGAGTTAATATTTCCTATAACTCTCAGTATTTTTTAATTCTTTTTAATGCCAGTCATTCTAT
>CAYTFZ010000029.1:0-25134 GCA_964437215.1 uncultured Melioribacteraceae bacterium
AGCGACCTTTAAGGTTAAGCCAATTTTACTCCGCGTTTCTTCCGGTTACTATTAAATAATCAATAATTTTCAGCTTATAATTTGATTTTGCATCCGTAAGCTGTTCTTCTGTCTGTTGCTGGATAGCCTGTGCTTCAAGTAAATCGGATACTGTTATCAAACCGTTTTTATAACTGTCCTCGTTAACTTTCATATTTTCTTCAGCCTGATTTTTCGCATCAATACTTAACAAATACTGTTTGTACGAATCATTCAAATCCTGCCAGGATTTTTCCATCTGCAATAAAAGAAGTTTTTTTGTATCGTCGAAATTATTCCTTGCAATCTGCTCCTTTATATTCGATTCCTGAATCTCGTGAGTACCTCCCCACCAACCGGAAACAGGAATTGAAACCGTACCGAAAGCCAAACCGATATTCCGGCTGTCATTCTGATCAAACTTCATATACATTCCGCTTAAACCAACTGCCACCTGCGGCAAATATTCTCCATATTTCATCGAGGTATATAATTCGGCTGCTTCAACGGATTTTTCGAGCATTAAGTATTCATTTCTTTTCAAAAGGGCTACATCTTTATCAACAAAATATTTTGCCGGCAATTCAGATATTTCCAGTTTGTCGTTAAGTACAATTGAAGAATCGTAATCAATGCCGATATGTCTGCAAAACGCCATTTTCGATAACTTTCTGCCGCTGTTTATTTTTGAAAGATTTAACTGAATTTCGCTTAATTTAAGCTTTACTTTCAGAACATCATTTTTCATAATCAATCCAGAACTATATGCGTTTTCGGATTGCGATAATAATCTTTGCAAAAGCTCTTCATACTTTTTAACAGTCAGATATTTTTCATCAAGCGAAACAACCTGCCAAT
The DNA here is from genome assembly GCA_964437215.1 of uncultured Melioribacteraceae bacterium. Lineage (GTDB taxonomy): Bacteria > Bacteroidota > Ignavibacteria > Ignavibacteriales > Melioribacteraceae > JAAYAN01. The sequence goes on from CAYTFZ010000029.1 coordinate 877, forward strand.
AATGCTGCCAGGTTTCCAGCACAACTTTATTGCTTACAATACTTTCTTTTTTTTCTGCCACTTCCCTGCCCAGCGAAGCAAGTCTGTTGCCATTGATAATTCTTCCTCCGGCAAAAACAGGTTGAACTATATTTACGTATCCCACGGTTCCATTCTTCATCATTCCAATCGTAGAGCTTGGAAGATATGCATACTGTGTAGCATTTTTCAAATTAGCTTTATTTCCATCATAAACCGGGAGATTTCCGCCGTGATTTTCAATCTCCATCAGATTTTCTTTAGAAGTCCACATCATTCCGCCGGCGCTTACATCAGGAAAATAGTTTGTAAACGCTGCTTTCCTTGTTTGAGCTGCCGCTTCGGTTTCGAGCTTGCTGTTTTTGCTTTCAACATTATTTCCCATTGCCAGCCGGATGCTTTGTTCGAGAGAAAGATAATTTTGCGCAAACAATTCCGATGAGAAAATTAGTGCAGTGATTATGCAGATATATATTTGTTTCATATTAAATTTCCTCTTCAACTTTGTTAAAATCATTTCTATGAAAATAATAGTAAAGCACCGGTAAAACGATTAACGATAAAATAAGCGCAAATAGAAGTCCGAAGCATATAACCGAGCCTAAAGGTCCCCATAAAGACGATCTGCTTACTATCATAGGAATAACCCCGACTGCTGCTGCGGCAGAAGTTAAAAAGATAGGGCGCATTCTTCTTTTACCTGCCATAATTGCGGCTTCTTCCAGAGTGTAACCGTGTTCCCTTTGCAGTTCATTTGCATAAGAAATTAAAATTATCCCGTTTCTTACAACAATTCCCATCAAGCCGATAAGACCAATAAAAGCAGTAACACTGAAAGGATAACCGGTTATAAACATACCCAAAGCTGCTCCAAAAACACTTAAAGGCATTGTTAGCATAATAAGAATTGTAGTTTTAATATTTCTGAATTGCGACATTATTATAAGAAATATCAGCACAACACTTACAGCAAGCGCATAATAAAAAGGCGTGATGTACTCAATACTATCCTGATGTTCTCCGCCGTAGCTTATGCTTATTCCATCCGGTAAATCCATTTCTTCAATTGATTTACGTGCTTTATCAAATATTTTAGAAGCATATTTATCTCTGTCAATATCTGCTAAAACCGTTAAAGTTCTTATTCCGTTTCTCCTTACAATCTGACCTTCTGTCCATCCGGGTTTCAAATCTGCTATTTGCCTAAGCGGAACAGATGTAACAGCATAGGGAGAAGTTATGTATTGGTTTCTCATTATTTCCGGATTACAAGCGCTGTTTTTCGCTATTTTCAGATTTACGTTTACGGGATAATCACCTTCCCAAATTGTTGAAATCGGGAATCCTTTTGTGCCTAACATTAAAGAATAGCTTATTATAGAATTTGAATATCCTAATCTTGCTGCCTCGTCTCTTTTAATTGCAAGGTCTATCGATTGAACCGGGTGGTCAAAATCAGTTCTTGTCATCGAAACACCTTCAATACCGGTAAGAATATTTTTAACTGAATCGGAAATTTGTTTTATTGTTTTTATGCTGTTACCCGAAATTCTTATTTCGATAGGAGCTTTAGATACAGCCATTTCAAGCTGCTTCCATCTTATATCCGCTTCGGGAGCAATTGTTCTGTATTTTTTTGTGTATTCGTCAAGAATTTCAACAGTTGCTTCATTCGATTCTGTAAGCACAACAAATTGTCCGTAATTCTTTCCGGGAAAATTCGGCGCATATAAGGCGTTAAACCTTGGTGAGCTTGTCCCTACAAAAGATGTAACAACCTGAATTCTTTTATCCTTTGAAAGAATATTCTCGATTTCTTTCATAACTTTATCTGTCTGCTTCAAAGAATAACCTGATGGCAGATACACTTCAATCGCAAACTGATTTCTTTCGATTTTTGGGAATGACTGCTGAGGTGTGATTGCCAGGATTAATAATCCAATAATAAAAGTTAATCCTCCAACAAAAACTACCAATTTTTTCTTTGTAAATACTTTTTCAAGCAATTTATCGTAATTGTTCTGAAGGATATCCAAAAATGATTTTTTCCCGGAATCTTTCTTTTTATTATTTATCCCGGTTTTGATAAACATATAACTTACAAGCGGTGATAAAGTTACCGAAATGATTAAGGATATAGCAAGCGCAAATGTTATTGTAATTGGCAGCGACCTTACAAAATCTCCGGCAGTGCCAATCATAAAAAACTGAATCGGAATAAAGCATGCAATTATTGTAAGTGTTGCTGTAAATACAGATGCAAAAAGTTCAGTTACACTTTTTGATGCAGCCTCGCGCGGCGAAATTCCCTTGTCCAGTTTTTCAACATAATTATCAATTATTACTATTGCATCATCAACGCTAATTCCTAAAACAATAATCAATCCTGCAAGAGATACTGTCTGAAGATCCATTCCAATTGCCCACATAATCCCGATTGCAGTTAAAATTGAAGTCGGAATGGCAAGCGCCGCAATTCCTGCAATTCTTCCGGGAAGAAGTAAGATTGTAACCAATATTACGGAAATCATCGCAATTAAAAACTCTTTAAGGAAATTACCAATTGCGTGCGAAACAAAATTGGGAACATTTGAAATAGTTATTAATTTCACATCCTGCGGCAGTGAATTTGTAAATTTCTCCACAGCGTCGCTTACCTCGCCGCCAAATTTTACAATATTATATCCAGGTTTCATCTCTAAAGATACAATAAGACATTTCTTTCCGTTAACTCTCACGTACGAATCAGGATCGGGATATTCCCGAACAATTTTTGCAACATCTTTAAGTCTGATTACATTGCCCGAAGGATCGGAAAAGACAATTTGATTTGCAATATCTTCTTCCGATTTGAAATTCAAAGGTACTCTAACCGGATAAATAAGATTTCCATCATCTATCTCGCCGGAATAATTTATTGTGTTTTGCGGAACAATTGAAGTAAAAACCGTAAGAGGTTTTATTCCATAATTTTTAATTTTATCTTCATCCAGATAAACGCTGATTTGTTCTTTCTGCAGTCCGTAATGTTTAACTTTGGATACCGATTCCACTCTTCTTACATCTTTTTCGAAATCCTTAACATACATTTCCAGTTCTTTATACGTTTTTGTTTCGGACTGTACGGCAAACAAAAGCGCGGAAGTATTTCCAAAATCGTTATCAGCAGTTAATGAGGAAACCCCTGAAGGAAGTTCTTTTTTAAGTTCATCCAGACCTTTGCGAAGTTTTACCCAGAAAGCATCCGGATCGTTTTCGCTTTCGGAAACTTCAACATAAATTACCATAACGTTTTCTTTTGAAACCGAATAAGTTTTTGCTCTTTCAACAGATTTGTATTCGAAAAGGTAGTTTTCAACTTTTGTTGTTAATTGTTCTTCCACCTGGTTAGATGATGCACCCGGGAAAACACCTACAATTATCCCTTGTCTGATTGTAAATGCCGGGAATTCATCTCTTGGCATTTCTATCAATCCCAAAATTCCTATCAGAATGAAAATACCTGTTATTATAAAAATAAGCTGTTTATGATGAAGTAAAGATTCTATTAATTCAAATTTGTTTTTCATTTTCTTGCCCGATTAATTTTTAATTATACGAACAAGTGAATTATTAACTAATTTCTGCTGTCCCGATACAACAATTTCTTCATCGGCATCCAACCCGCTTTTTATTTCAATGCCGTTATTTAGTATTTCTCCTGCTTCAACATATTTTCGTACAGCTCTGTTTTTAAGTGTATCAACTGAGAATACAAACTGTTTACCGGTTTCGTCAACCATCAAAGCTTTATTCGGGATAAAATGCCTGTTTGTTTCATCTTTTCTTTCGATTACTGCGTTGCAAACCATCCCGGGTTTAATTTGATAACCTGTGTTAATTATTCCGGCTTTTACTTTGTAAGAATGCGAAAGCGGATCGGCAATTACACCTACTTCTTCAATTATTCCGGTAAAAACAGCATTTTTTAACGCGGATATTTTAATTTTAGCTTTCTGTCCGTTTTTAACACTCGATATTTCGTTTTCAGGAACAGGAATCCGGGCAAACACTTTTTCAATTTTAACAATGTTTATGGAAGTTACATTCGGCATTGCAATCATTCCCGGATCTATTGAACGCTTGCCGATAATTCCGCTTTCAGCAGCAAAAAGTTTGCAATCATCTGCATTTTTTTTTGCAATTGCTGCTGCTGCCTTTGCTTTTTGAAGATTTGCTTCAGCCTCTATAAATTTTATTTCCGGGAGATTTCCGTTTTTATACATCGGGGAAAGTCTTTCGTACGCATCTTCTGCTTGTTTGAGAGTTGCTTCAGCCATTTCAAGGGAACTTTTTGCCGTACTTGCATCTAATTCTGCCAACAACTGACCTTTTCTAATATAATCGCCTTCCGATACATAAACTCTTGATACAGTTCCAATTACCGAAAAACTCATCGGTATAGATTCTGATTCTTCTATTAATCCGCTGTAAGCAAAAGTGCCATTAGCTGAAACATTGCTTACCTTAGCTGTTTTTACTTTAATTTCTGCATTTGATTGGTTTTTTGTATCTTCGTTAGAACACGATTGCACTAACAACATTATTGCAAATAATAATGTAAATGTGCACATTTTGTACGTTTTCATATATTCCCTTTTAGATTATTTGACTTTTTAATTTTTTTATTCGACATCTTTACAATTTTTTTAAATGCCGCTTGTAATAAATTTCACAGCAATATCAATCTGTTCGTTGTCATTAACATCAAAAAATAAATACAAGCTTAAAGCTCTCACTATTCCAAGCAATACTTCTGTTGCCTTCTTCAAATCTTTTTCCGCTAAATAATTGAGTTCTCCGGTTTTTTGACCTTCGCTCAAAATATCAAATACAATTTTTTCTTCTTTATCGGCTAAATATTTCTCAATTATTTGCAAAAATTGCTTATTCGCTTTCAATTCACCCTTTACAATAGGGTAAATGCTTACAGTATTTTTTATCTCTTTTATCATAGTGATAATGTACTGCTTCAATTTGTCTTTTGCATTTGTTTCCAATTTAATTGCAGTCTGTACTTTTATTAAAATCGCAGAAAACTCTTCCTTCGCAAGTGTTTCGAAGATTTCTTCTTTGCTCTTAAAATAATAGTAAAGCGTACTTTTGCCTTTTCCTGTTTCGCGGGCAATATCTTCCATTGTGCTTTTATTTAACCCCCACTTTTGGAAAACAATTCTAGCAGCATCTAAAATATTTTTTTTAACTTCTTCATCTTTTTCCACTATTCGACCTTTTCCGTTTTTTAGTCGATAAAATAAAATTATATTCCTAGAAAAGCAAATTATATTTTATGTGTTTGTATCCTTTACTTGAATAATGTGATCAATTACATTGTTTATAGTTCATCGCATGCTTTTATAAACATTAATCAAAGCATTTGTTGATGAATCGTGAGAAAATATTTTTCCATCATTTTCCAGTTCAGGAAGTATTCTGTTTGCTAATTGCTTACCAAGTTCAACACCCCACTGGTCGAAACTGAAAATATTCCAGATTATTCCCTGAACAAATATTTTGTGTTCGTACATTGCAATTAAACTTCCCAAAGTGCGCGGAGTAATTTTCTTTATTAGAATTGAATTTGTTGGTCTGTTTCCCTTAAATATTTTGTGCGGAAGAAGACTTTTAATTTCATTATCGCTTTTACCTGCCGCTTTTAATTCTGCAATTACTTCTTCAGCAGATTTCCCCGTCATTAAAGCTTCAGGCTGTGCAAAAAAGTTTGCCAGCAGTTTTTTGTGGTGGTCTCCAACCGGATTATGCGATAAAGCCGGAGCAATAAAATCGCAAGGAATTAATTTTGTTCCCTGATGAATCAACTGATAAAAAGCGTGCTGTCCGTTTGTACCGGGCTCGCCCCAAATAATCGGTCCGGTTTGATAATCAACTTCATTACCACCACGGTCTATATATTTACCATTGCTCTCCATATCGCCTTGCTGGAAATATGCTGCAAATCTATGAAAATATTGATCGTATGGAAGAATTGCGTGCGATTCAGTACCGAAAAAATTATTATACCAAATTCCAAGCAACGCAAGAATAACAGGAATATTTCTTTCAAACTCAGTTTCCCGGAAATGAATGTCCATTGTGTGAGCGCCTTCTAAAAGTTCAACAAACCGATCGAACCCGATTGTGCATGCAATTGGTAACCCTATTGCCGACCAAAGTGAATACCTTCCGCCAACCCAATCCCAAAAACCGAACATATTTTCAGTATCAATACCAAATTCGCTAACTTTTTGTGCATTTGTGGAAATTGCAATAAAATGCTTTGGAATATGAATTTCTGAACCCGTTTTATGCACAAACCATTCCCTAGCAGTATTTGCATTTGTCATCGTTTCCTGAGTTGTAAATGTTTTTGAAGCAATCATAAATATTGTTGTTTCCGGATCAACATTTTTTAATGTTTCAACTATATGAGTTCCATCCACATTTGACACAAAATATGTATTTATTTGAGGATATTTATAAGCTTTTAATGCTTCGGTTACCATAACGGGACCAAGATCCGAACCGCCAATTCCAATATTAACAATGCTTTTTATTCTTTTTCCAGTATATCCTTTCCATTCTCCCGAAATAATGGAATTGGAAAACTTTTCCATTTTATTTAAAACAAAATTAATTTCAGGCATTACATCTTTTCCGTCAACATAAACAGGATTTCCTGAACGGTTTCTTAAAGCAGTGTGCAAAACAGACCTGTTCTCGGTTGCATTTATTTTATCTCCGCTGAAAACTTTTGTAATTGCATCCTTCAAATCACATTCTTCTGCCAGTTGAAGTAAATGCCCCAAAACCGAATCGTCAATAATATTTTTTGAATAATCTACATACATATCTTCAAACTGAAGTGAATATTTCTCTGCCCGTTCAGGATTTTTTTCAAACATTTCCTTCATTGTGGTCTTTTTAATATTCAAATAGTTTTCAGATAGCTTTTGCCAAGCTTTTGTTTTTGCAGGATTTATTGCCTTTAACATATTTTCTCCGGGATGATAGAACAAATGTTATATTAAACAAAAAGCCGCATAAAGCGGCTTTTTATATTGATTAATGCTCAAATTCTATTAATAGTTGACCTTTGGCAACCATATCGCCTTCTTTTATATAAATCCTTTTAATCCTACAATCATTTGCGCAACGAACTTTATTATGCATTTTCATTGCTTCAAGAATTAAAAGATCTGCATCCTTTGCAACTTTTTGTCCCTCGCTTATAAAAAGTTTTACAACTGTACCCGGAATAAAAGCTCTTAATTCGTCAGGATTTACAGGTTTAAACTTTTTACGGTTTATATATTTACTAGTAACAACTGTTTCATAAGCGGTATCGTCGATAACAATACTTCTATAATTTTTATTTTCCATTAAAATGGCGGAACTCCATGTTTTTTATTAATGCGTACTTCTTTTTTATTTGCTGCAAGTTTTAATGAATGCACTATATAACCGCGTGTTTCTTCGGGATTAATAACTGCATCAATGTGACCGGCTTGTGCAGCAACATAAGGGTTTGCAAATTTTTGAGTATACTCAGCAATTTTTTGCTTGCGCATCATTTCCGGATCGGAAGCTTCGGTAATTTCTTTTCTGAAAATAATATTAGCGGCTCCTTCTGAACCCATCACAGCTATTTCGGCAGTTGGCCAGGCATAAACAAAATCGGCACCTAAATGTTTTGAACACATCGCAATATAACCGCCACCATAAGCTTTACGTAAAATTACAGTGATTTTTGTAACACTTGCTTCGCTGTAAGAATACAATATCTTTGCGCCATGTCTTATAACTCCGGCATGTTCCTGATCAACACCAGGTAAATAACCCGGTAAGTCAACCAATGTTACCAAAGGAATATTAAACGCATCGCAATAACGGATAAATCTTGCTGCTTTATCGGAAGAATCAACATCAAGAACGCCTGCCATATATAAAGGCTGGTTTCCAACAATCCCAACTGTTTGACCTTCAATGCGTGCAAATCCGACAACAATATTCTGTGCCCAGCCTTCCTGAACTTCAAAGAAATCTGAATCATCGGCAAAAGCTCTGATAATATCTTTTATGTCGTATGGTTTACTTACCTGAGCAGGTATAACTTTATCAATTTCAAGTTTAGTTTTGGGAAGTCTGTTATCTGCTTTTCTTGCTCTGGTATAATTATTCCAGGGAATATATGAAAGAAGTCGTTTAACCTGATCGAAACATTCTCTTTCATTGGAAGCAAAAAAATGAGCATTTCCGGTTACTTCTGTTTGAACACGAGCCCCGCCGAGATCTTCCATTGTTACTTCTTCGCCTAAAACTGTTTTTATAACTTCTGGACCAGTAATAAACATTTTTGAAATCTGATCAACCACAAAAACAAAATCGGTTAAAGCGGGTGAATAAACTGCTCCGCCTGCGCAAGGTCCTAAAATAACTGATATTTGCGGTATAACTCCTGATGCTAAAGTATTTCGGTAAAATATTTCACCGTATCCTGCAAGTGAATTTACACCTTCCTGAATACGTGCTCCGCCGGAATCGTTAATACCAATTAATGGAACACCCATTTTTATAGCATGATCCATAACTTTAGTAATTTTACGAGCGTGCATTAATCCCAAAGAACCTCCCGCAACTGTAAAGTCCTGTGCAAAAATACATACCGGTTGACCGAATATTGTTCCTGTACCAGTTACTACACCATCGGCAGGCAACGATTTTTTATCCATGTTGAAATCTTTGCAATTATGCTCAACAAACAAATCTAATTCGTGAAAAGAATTATCATCGAGCAGATAATTAATTCTGTCGCGCGCTGTCATCTTACCAAGCGAGTATTGTTTTTGAATTGCTTGAACTCCCCCGCCTTCTTTTACTTTCGATTTTCTTGTAAAAAAATCGAATATTTTACTTGCTATAGACATTTTCTTTACCTTCTCTCCTTTAAATTAATTTCAATTAATTACACAAGAATCTTATCTGCGTGATATACATCCGAAAATACTTCACTTTTTATGGATTCTGCGTTTTTTCTTGCTTCTGCGAGTGATTTAAGAATATATCTTCTTGCAATAAATACTTTTGAAGGTTCGGTTTCTGCTTCTTCAAGAAGAAGGTAGCCGATATATATATAACTGTATAGTTCAACTAAATCTTTCGCTGCAACATCCTGATAACTGTTATCCTTTTTATCCATAACATATTTTAAGCATTCGTTAAATATTTCACGGATTTCTGTTATGTTAACAGCTAAAGAAGCCAATGCACCTTTGTATTCTTTCGTTGCTTTCTCATTAAAATAATCTGAAAGAACGTCATTTATTACTCCGCCTGAAGCAGCAACTATCTGTAATTGGGATGTCCCCTCATATATGTTAGTAATTCTTGCATCGCGGGCTAAACGTTCTACCTTAAATTCTTTCATATAGCCTGTTCCGCCGTGTATCTGCAGGGCATCATAAGTAATTTTATTTGATCCTTCGGCAAGCAGGTACTTACAAAGAGGTGTTAAAAGATTTGCAATTTTTGTATAATTTTTAAGATTTGCAATTTCTTCTGTTACTGAAAGACCTTTTGCTTTCATTCTTTCAATTTTTTCTTCAGTCAGTTCTTTTCTGTCCACAAGTACAGCTGTGTTGTAATAAAGACTTCTGTTAGCTTCTAAAAGTACTCTCATATCAATAAGGATATTGCTTACTGCAGGAATGTTATAAATTGACTTTCCGAATTGTTCTCTTTCTTTTGCATATTTCAAGGCTTCTTCGTAAGCTGCCTGCGAAATTCCTAATGCCTGAGCAGAAACTCCCATTCTTGCGCGATACATCAGATCGAAAACATATTTAATAAGTCCGAATCTTCTGTTTCCAACAAGTTCTGCCGGCGTATCATTAAATTGCAGTTCGCAAGTCGGTGAACCGTGAATTCCTAACTTATGCTCAATACGGCGGACTTTTACAGTTTCATCACCATAACAGACGAAAAGGCTCAATCCTCTTGCATCCTTTGTACCTTCTTCGCTTCGGGCTAAAACAAGAAGTACATCCCCGTTTCCGTTTGTAATAAATCTTTTAACTCCTTTTAAAAACCATTGTCCTTTTTCATTTTGATAAGCCTGAAGTTTACAAGCCTGCAAGTCCGAACCTGCATCAGGTTCAGTTAATGCCATTGCACCTGTATGTTCGCCGGTAGTAAATTTAGGCAGATACTTTTGTTTTTGTTCTTCTGAACCGAATTTTCTTATTGTATCGGCAATGTCCTGAAGACCGAAAATATTCATTAAAGAAGCATCAGCCCGTGCTACCACTTCAATTGCCATAACATAAATTACAAACGGGAAATGCAATCCGCCGTATTTTTTTGGAAGTATCATTCCCATTAAATCGGCTTGAGAAAGCTGTTTTAAGTTTTCTTTTGTACCATCGGCATATTCAACTTTTCCGTTTTTATACATTGCACCCTGCTCATCAACACTTGCAGCTCTTTCGGCAATATAATTTGCGGCAAGATCTCCGGTCACTTCAAGAATTTTACGATAATTTTCCATTGCATCTTCGTAATTAACCGGAGCATAATTATATTTTTTTGATTCTTCAAAATTATCTTCAATAATTTCAACTATATCTTTTATATTCAATTTATTAAAATGATATAAAACGTCGGGATTATCCAGGAAGTAATTTGGCATTTTTTCCTCTACTTCAATTTTTGTTTATAAGTTTCAATTAAAAGTGGAATAACCTGTGAAGCATCTCCCACAATTCCATAATGCGCAATTTCAAATATTGGCGCTTCAGGGTTGTTATTTATTGCAATAATTTTATTAGATTCCTGCATTCCCGCACGATGCTGGATTGCACCTGAAATTCCAACTGCAATGTACAATTTAGGACGAACAGTTACACCTGTCTGTCCGATCTGCCTGTCGGGAGTTACAAATCCGGCATCAACTGCAGCGCGGCTTCCTGCAACTTCCCCGCCAAGTACATGGGCAAGTTCTTCAACAAGTTTGAAATTCTCTCTTGTTCCTAATCCGTAACCACCCGCAACTATAACCGGAGCAGCTTTTAAATTAACTTTATTTTCTTCCCTGTGCTGTTCAATTATTTTAATCAATTCATCTACTGGATCAGGAATATATTTAACTTCTGTTATATTTATTTTATTAGGCGTTTTAAGAGGAGATAATTCCATAACTCCTTCGCGGACTGTTGCCATTTGGACGGGATTTTCGGGAGTAATAATAGTGGCAATAATGTTTCCTCCGAAAGCCGGACGAATCTGTAAGAGTATTTTTGGATACTCATTTTTCAAATACACAACATCATCTATCTGCAAATCTGTGCAATCGGCAGTTAATCCGCTCAAAGTATTTGAAGCAACCCGAGGAGCAAGATCCCGGCCAATAACAGTAGCTCCAAAAAGTACAATCCTTGGCTGATAAGTTTTTATAAGATCATTCATTATTCTGCTGTAAGGCATTGTTAAATATTGTTCCAAAGCAGGATTATCAATAAAATAACATTCGTTTGCACCATATTTGAATGTTTCTTCCGCAATATTTTTAACATTATGTCCGATAACAATGGTTCTTACAATACCGTCCATATCTGCAGCCAGTTTAGCGGCTTTACAGGTAAGTTCCATACTAACATCTGCAGGTTTTCCGTTTCTGTTTTCAATAAATACCCAGACTTCATTTTTTTTGTTTTTCATTTCCGTTACCCTAAAATATGGTCAGACATAAGTTTTTCAATAAGTTCACCCAAACCTTCGCGGGTAGGTGAAATTTTCACTTTATCGCCGCCGCCGGCTAAAACTACCGATTCAACTTTATGAACCTTTGTTGGCGAACCGCTTGTTCCGCATCTTTCAGCGTCAAGCTGTAAATCATCCATCGTTAAAGTATTTATAAAAAGATTTTTATCCTTGTATTCTTCTAAAAGTTTATCTATATACAGCAAGGAATTATCTTCTACCATTTTTTCAAGATCCATAAGAGATTTTGCACCTTTATATGCCATTACTCTTTTTGCTGAAAACGGCCGGGGATTTACGGCATCTTTCAATACAGTAATTAGAACAGGAAGCTTGCTTTCCAACACTTCAAAACCGCCGTCAATTTTCTTTTTAATTCTTATTCTATCTTTTTTAATATCAACAATTTCTTCGGCATAAGTAATTTGAGGAATTTTCAATTTTTCGGCTGTCTGTGGTCCTACTTGTGCAGTATCGCCATCAATTGCCTGTCTGCCGGCAAATATAAAATCGTAATCACCAATTTTTTTTATTGCTTCGCTCAAAACATACGAAGTAGCAAGGGTATCCGAACCTGCAAATTTTCTGTCGCTTATTAAATAAGCTTCATCTGCACCCATAAACAAACACTCGCGCAACATATCCGATGCTCTGGCAGGACCCATCGTAATAACTGTTACTTTTCCGCCATGTTTCTCTTTTATCTGAAGTGCAAATTCAAGAGCAACCTGATCTTCGTAATTAAATATTGCAGGTAGTTTTGCGCGGTTAACAGTACCGTCATCTTTCATAACTTTACCCGAAATATTTGCAGTATCAGGCACTTGTTTAACCATAACAATTGAATGAAACATACTGCTCCTTAATTATTATTTATTCTTTTCATATTTTTCTAACACATAAAAATACAGTTAGCAAAAATAGGAATAAAACTCAATATTCTCAATATTTTTTATTTATCCGTTAATTGCTTAAAAAGATTGATTTTTTTATAGATTGATTGTAAAATTTTTTTTGTGATCTTCGATAATTGAATTAATTAAAATTTGAACTTTTTGTGATTTAAATTACATTGGAGTAAAATTGAAATCAAATATAGTAATTGTGTTGAGATTTTTAATTTTATTTATATTTTTATCCGTTTCAAACGGACAAAATACATGGCATTATACAATTCAGGATAAAATTAAAATACGAGATATTCCGGAAATTTATACTTCACTAGATTCTTTAATTATTACTGAAAAAGGAATTACTGGAGATATAGCAAATAAATTCCGTGAAAGTTTTTGGCTGATAAAAAAAATCGAGCCGTCCAATAGCAGCAATATTTCAGAAATTGAATTCAGTTTCTTTGGCAGTATTATAGTTTATTACGGAAATGAAATTATTTACCGCGAAGGTTTTAAAAATGATTCAAGCGATTTATTTAAACCTAAAATAGCAGAAAATAGAAAAATCTTCATTTCTCCTGATATAAAAGACGTTAAATATGTAGCAATTTATTATAGTATAAAAAATATTGATAAGCATTCTCAATTTTTAAGATTTAAAAATATTTGGGATTATTTCAGAATAAACACTTCAAATATTAACTCAATAGTGGAAAAACCATCACAGGATTTAGATACAGGGCTATTCAGTTTTTTTGCATTTCTATCTTTTTCTTTTGTATTTATAATTTTTTACTTTTTTAACAGACGAAAATCTTTCTTGTTCTTCAGTATTTATCTCTTTGGTTCATTTATTTTTTTCCTTGCAGCTTTTTATCCTGATGTATTTAGCCTTTTTGAAACTGATTTTTCGAATATAACTGCTTTAGCCGGATTACTGCTTTCTTCCGTTATGATGCTATTATTTTACCAATTTGTTATTAACGAAACCTTTTCGAAATCTATTTGGATTTATCTTTCTGCAGCATCGGCAGCATTTGTGCTGAATTTAGTTTATCCTCAATTCGAATATTCTCCGCATTTTATTATTTTGGTTTATGCTGGCATTTGTATAATTGCTTCAAAAAATTCTTACGTTATTTACAATCAAAATTATAACGGCGCTAAATATATTTTTATTTCAGGGCTTGCTTTTACTATTAATTGGATTTTGATTCTGGCGAATTTTATAAATCAACTTTTCTTTGGTAATGCAATATTTATCATTGTAAATATAAGTCAGATTTTAACTTTAGTAAATGTTGCTGCAATTGCTTTATATCTTGCAAAAATGTTCAGCGAAAGAAGCCGATTATTGGAATCGAAAATTGAAGATTTGCAGAATCAAAATGAAAAAGCAATACAAAAAGAAAAAGAATACAAGAAAAAAGAAATTGCCCAACGGCTTTTGGAAGCTGAAAATACAAGAAAAGAAAATGAAGTTGAAGAAGCCAGACAAATTCAGCTCTCTTTAATTCCCAACAGTTTTCCAGAAATGCAAAACATTGATATTGATGCTTATATGAAAACATCAAATGAGGTAGGAGGCAATTACTTCGATTTCTTTCTTGATGAAGAAGAAAAAGCGCTTACTTTTATAATAGGCGATTCGAATGGCAGAGGAATCAAATCAGTAATTATGACAGCAGCAACTAAAAGTCTGTTTTTAACAAACGGAAGTAACGAAGAGTTGGGAAATCTTATATCGGAATTTGATTATACGCTTTCGAAATTAGGTTCCGGTATTCTTACAATGGCATTAACAATTGGAAGAATAAAAGGAAACATACTCGAGATTATTTCTGCCGGAATGCCTGCAATACTGATTTACCGATCAAAGACATCCGAAATCGAGCAAATTTTATTCAGAACTTCACCAATAGGAAGTATTTCCGATAATGAATTTGAAACAAAACATTTTATTTTTAATAAAGATGATATCATTTTTGTAATGACTGAAGGATTTCCTAAATTAGAAAATCCTCAGGGAGAAAAGTTAAATTATTCGCGTATAATTGAAATTATGAAAGGTGTTGTGCATAAACCGGTAAAAGAAATTGCCGATGAACTGACAAACAGTATAAGAGTTTGGAGCGACAGTAAAGTTCCAAGCGATGATGTAAGCTTTCTTTTGTTTAAGTTTAAATAGAGTGCTATTATTTATCGCTATTGAACTTTTCTATATGCTTATTAGTATAAACGGGTAATTATTTATTATATATTTTAAAGTGATTTATATTACACATAAAATTTTGCACTACAAATTAGCTGTCTTTTTTGCGATAATTTGTGTAAATTAAATGTTAATTTATAAAATTTTTCTGAGGAAAATATGACTTACTAAATTCAAAAATTGTTTTGCTGCAGTAAAATAATTTTTTTATTTATGAAAATAATCAAGGAGGATTTGATTTGCAAATAGTTAAGCAATACACCAACCGCGAAAGCCAGTCGTTGGACAAATATTTACAAGAAATTGGCAAGGTAGATTTAATAACACCTGAAGAAGAAATAATTCTTGCAAATAAAATTAAAGAAGGCGATCAGCTGGCACTTGAAAAATTAGTTAAAGCAAATTTAAGATTTGTTGTAAGTGTTGCCAAACAATATCAAAATAAGGGTTTATCACTCAGTGATTTAATTAATGAAGGTAATTTAGGATTAATTAAAGCTGCTAAACGTTTTGATGAAACAAGAGGTTTTAAATTTATTTCTTATGCTGTATGGTGGATCCGTCAGTCAATTCTTCAGGCAATTGCCGATCAGTCAAGAATGGTAAGATTGCCATTGAACAGAGTTGGCGAATTAAACAAAGTTGTTAAAGCTTCTATTGCCCTGGAACAAGAATACGAAAGAATTCCAAGCAATTCGGAAATTGCTCAGAAACTTGATATGGATATTGATGAAGTTGCCAATGCATTAAAAAATTCGGGCAGACATATATCGGTTGATGCCCCTATCGGACAAGGCGATGACAGCAAGAACAGTCTGCTGGATATTATGGCAAACGATCAACAGCCTTCCCCTGATACAAGTTTAATGACTGAATCTCTTAAAGATGACATTGAAAGAGCAATTTCAACATTATCAGAGAAAGAAGCAAAAGTCATAAGACTTTATTTCGGACTTAACAGCGAACACTCTGCTACTTTAGAAGAAATCGGTGAAATCCTTAATCTTACCCGTGAAAGAGTAAGACAAATAAAAGAAAAAGCTTTAAGGCGCCTGAGACATACTTCGAGAAGTAAAAATTTAATTGCCTATTTAGGCTGATAACAAAAAACCCCGGATTGCCGGGGTTTTTTTTTCATCTAGATAATCTTATCTTCCAATCTGATCAAGCTTTTCTTTCTTTGCCATAAGATCTTCTTTAGTTTCCTGTCTGTTCGGATCCAATGTAATCGCTTCGGTAGGACAAGCAGAAATACACTGAGGTTCATCATAAAAACCAACACATTCTGTACATTTATCAGGAACAACATATGTGTAATCATCCGATAAAGCCGGATTTTCTTTTCCACCTAAAACCCAAGGAGTTCCAGCTTCGTAAATAGCTTCATTTGGACATTCTGCTTCGCAAGCTCCGCAAGAAATACATTCTTCTGTAATTAAAACAGCCATTCTTTAACCTCATTAAATTTAATAATTGAATAATTTTTATTTTCGCATCCGAAAACTTACTAATCTTTTTTTTTTTTACAAAGTTTTAATTATTGTAAAAATTATAACATTAAACTTTTTTGACTTAACTTCCGATAATTTAAAGAAAAAATGCCATGGAAATAACTGATACCCAAATATATACCGAAATGCTTAATAATATTGAGCATGGGACAAATGTTCTATCGAATATCGGTTTTAAAATATTAAAAAATCAAATGGAAATGGATCAGCAGATTATTAATATGCTTATCTCCAACCAGCCGCAGCAGGTTACTCCTAAAAGCCCTGATTCAACATTTGAATATATTGCGTAATTTTATATGCTTTTCCGCTGACGCAGTAAACTTAATAAATGGTTAAGCGGCATCCCTTGCATTTTCTTTAATACTTTTCGAAATCCATCGCCGTAAATAACACTATTATCTTTCATAATAAATTCTTTTATAACTTTTGCATCTTCCAAATTATTGTTCCGCAGATAATGATAGCTTAAATAGTTACAGCTACCTTCAATAAAATCTTCATCCTGCTCTCCTTTTGTATTTTGTGTTATCCATATGTGCATTAACTCGTGCGCAATTGTAGATTCAATAAATACAGCAGGAACGTTATTCAATATATAGATTGAGTGATTTGTCCAGGATTTATTTTTTGTTAAACCAATAATCGTCTTTTTATCCGAAACGCAAAATCCTTTCATATTTTCCAAATAGTTATTACCGGCAACCTTTTTAAGTAATTTCCTATCTGCAGAAATTACTTTTATATCTTTAATAATAATTTTAAATCCGTCTTTGTTCAATTGGGATAAAACTTTTTTAAAAAGATTATTTATTTCTTTTTCGGATTTAACAGCGTTATTTAAACAAATGTTACACAAGTTTCTTCCGTCAGAAATTACTTTCCCTCCTCCTGTAATTGCACTGCAAATCAATCGTCTGCAATTATCGCATTTGGTATATTCTTTTTCGTGAAAGGCATGATAGGCATTTCCGTAAAAATCATTAAAATATTCATCATTTATTACTTTACTGCAAATACTGCATTTTAGCGCAACTTTTTCATTAAAACATCCTGGATGATATTTTTTACCGTCTTTTACAATGTATTCCGATTCAATCGCTTTCTTGCATACTTCGCATTTTCCTATAAATGCCTCGGCATAACAAGAAGAATGGTAATACTTGTTAGATTCTTTATGATAATTTCCTTCAATTATTTTGCCGCACTTTTCACACAAAAAATGTTCAGGATGAAAATATTTATTATCTATCTTTAGATAAGTTCCTTCAATCTTTTTATTACACCCGCTGCAAATTATATTCTGTGCATAATTAGCAGTAATAATTAGAAACGACCAGATTAAAAGTATTAATTTTAAGGAATTATGCATGTTTATTATATTTTAATAATATGATATAAAATTTAAATAAATCCGGGAATTAAATCTGTAATTTTATCTATTAAAAGTTAAAATTACTTCAGTGCCGTGCCCTTTAATACTTTTTATCTCAACATCAATTTTATTTAGTTCACAGTATTTTTTAACTAAAGCCAAACCTAAACCATTACCTTCAAAACTTCTTGTATAGCCTTGTTCTTCCTGAGAAAAAGTATCAAAAACATAAGGCAAATATTCTTTTGATATACCAATTCCGGTATCCGAAATAACAATTTTCAGTCTGTCTTTTTCCTTTAGTACAATTGTTCTTATTACACCCTTTTCGGTAAAACGCGCCGCATTATTGTAAATATTTTCAAATATCTGTAATATCGAAAATTTATCTACTGTAACAACAGCCCTTGTCTGATTTTCAATTTCATATTTTATTTTTTTCGTTAAGCATAAATCAGAATATTTTTTTGATAGAGGAGTAATAATATCTTTTACCAAATCAATTATTTCTGGTCTTCCGAGATAAGTACCGCTTGATACCTCCGATAAATTAACCATCAAATCGATAGTCCGGATAAGTCTGGATGCCGCTTTGTCAATTACTTTAAAACCGTAATCAATTTCATCTGCTTCTTCCTTGCTGAATTTAGATAATATTTCTTCGCGGTAAATATTGGTAAAATTTACTATTGTATTTATAGGTGTACGGACTTCGTGCGATATTTGAGAAAGAAAATCACTTTTAAGCTTATCGGACATTTCAGCTTTAATTTTTGCATTTCGTAAATCTTCTTCCATTTTTTTATGCGCAGACATGTCCCTTAAAATGCACATAAGCAAAAGATCGCCGTCAACTAAAAGTGTTTTTGCAGCTGCTTCTACAGGAATTTCAACCCCATCGCAGCGTTTTATTTTATTCTCAAATCTTCTTGGATATTTTTTTACATAAAGACTTTTTTCTTCTGTTTTAAATTCCCGTAAATACTCTTCGGTATCTTTCGGCGGAAAAAGATCATTTTGAAATTTTCCTACTATTTCATCATGTTCGCCTTTCAACAATTCCGATGCAAAAGGATTTGCATAAAGAACCATACCTGTGTTAGGATCTACAAGAATTATTGCATCCGGAGCTTCTTCTATCAAGGAACTGAACCTATCGTTGCTTTCGCTTAAAGCTTTCATTGTTTTTGTACGCATTAATTCTTCTTTTTCAAGTTCCTTAACACGCGCAGTTAAAATTTTAATCTGCTTTTCAAGCTGGTTAACAGTTGGTTTCTTTTTGTCCATAGAATAAGAATTTTTTACTAATTATCGAAATAAATGCTGCATATTTTAATTTTATTTGTCTTTGCTAATAATTAAATTTGTGCCTTTATGAAATATTTCAAAGGTTTATTGTGAAAATCGGTGTATGCATAGATAAAGTTCCCGAGACAGAATCTGAAATTTTAATCAGCGACGATTATACCTCGTTATCATTTACCGGGAAATATATTATAAATCCTTATGATGAATATGCTGTTGAAGAAGCTGTTAGAACGAAGGAAAAAATCGGCGGTGAAATATGCGTTATAAGCATTGGTAATGATCAAAATAAAGAAATTATACAAAAGGCACTTGCCATTGGATGCGATTCTGCAGTGTTATTAAAAGCCGATAACCGGATTGATTCATTATCTGCCGCAAAATTGCTGGCATCCGAAATTAAAAACAGAAATTTTGATTTAGTTTTTTTCGGCAAGCAGAAAGTTGACTTTGACAGCGCTGTTACAGGAAAAATTGTTGCAGATATTTTGGATTTTAATTACATACCGCCCGCGGTAAAATTAGATATCACACAAAAAACTATTTGCGCGGAAATTCAGACAGATAACGGAATGATGTCTTTGGAAACATCAATTCCTGCAATTATTACAACGCAAAAAGGTTTGAACGAACCAAGATATGCCTCGTTAAAGGGAATAATGAATGCAAAAAAAATACCGATTGAGGAAATATCTGCTGATTCTGCCAGTAGTTTCTGCGATATTTCAAGTTATAAAATATCTTCGGAAAAGAAAGTCTGCAAGATTTTAAATTACAGTAAAGATTCTGTAAAAGAATTAACTGACTTTTTGAAAAATGAAGTAAAAGTTTTTTAGGAGTACCGTTTGAAAAAAATAATTGCTGTTCTCGAACAGGACAATGATAAGATTAAAGAGATTTCCTTACAATTACTGGCAGCTGCCGGTTATATAAATAATGATAGCAGCCGGCAAATTGAAGCTGTAATATTTTGCAGCAAGAATTTTGATAAAACCAGTATCAAGTCAAATTCGGATTTCGCCCTTACTGTTATTGAGGATGACAGTTTTAAAAATCCTTTTTCTTTTAATTGCCAGAATATTCTGCTGGATTTTGTCCTTAACACCGATGCGGAAATTATTCTTTTCGGAGATACATTTTTCGGGAAAGAGATTGCTTCATTTATTTCCGCAAAAACTAACAGCGGAATTGTTACCGGCTGCACCGGATTTATAGTTTCGGATAACGAAATTAAAGCTGTAAAAAATGTTTATTCGGGCAAAGCTGTTGCCGAAATTAAAGCAAACAGTTCTATTAAACTTTTCACTCTCCGTTTCAATGCTTTTTCAGGAGCCGGAAATCTTGTTTCTCCTTATGAAATTAGTGTAAATAAATCGGCTCCCCGAATAAATAATTATCTGGTAAAAAATGTTTCAGAAAATATAAGCACCCTTTCAAATTCTAAGGTTATTATTGCAGGCGGAAGAGGAATGACTTCTCCCGAAAATTTCAGATTGATTGAAGAACTTGCTTCGGTTTTAGGCGGTTCGGTAGCAGCTTCCAGAGCAGCGGTTGATGCCGGCTGGAGACCGCAAAGCGAACAGGTAGGACAAACCGGCATATCTGTTGCCCCCGATTTATATATTGCCGTTGGAATTTCGGGAGCGATACAGCATTTAGCAGGAATGAGAAATTCTAAAAAAATAATCGCAATAAATAAGGATAAAGATGCACCCATTTTCCGTTATGCCGATTTTGGAATTATCGGCGATGCTATGGAAGTGCTGCCCAATTTGATTGAGGAGATTAAAAACCGGAAATTGTAAAACTTCATAGTCTTATAATCTTATATTCACCAGGATTGATATTTTCAATTGTCCAATTCCCTACCGAAAAACGAATTAACCGTAAAACAGGATTTCCCACCGATGCGCACATTCTCCGGACTTGCCTGTTTTTGCCTTCGGTTATTTTAATTTCCAGCCAGCTTACAGGTATATTTTTCCGCTCGCGGATTGGCGGAAATCTTTCCCAAACATCCGGCGGACTGATTTTTCTTACATTTGCAGGTTTTGTTAATCCGTCTTTTAATAATACTCCTTTTCTCAGTTTATCCACACTTTCATCGGAGATTTCATTTTCTACTTGAGCCAAATATGTTTTAGGTAATTTATATTCCGGCGAAGATATTTTGTATTGTAACGCCCCTGAATTTGTTAAAACAAGCAGCCCTTCACTGTCGTAATCCAGTCTGCCGGCAGGATAAACTCCCGGTATTTTAATATAATCCGCTAATGTTTTTTTTGTTTCGCCGCCCGTAAACTGCGACATTACCAAATAAGGTTTGTTGAAAAGGATTATTATGTTATTAGTATTTTTTTTCATATTTATCGGTGCAATATAAGAAATACTATTATTTACGTTTAATTTTTCCTCAATTATTCCGATACTTTGCACTTGAATTCTAAAAAATATAGCTAATACCTTTTATTCCAATGAATATTAAATATCACATTAAAGAAACAATAAAACTTTCTGTTCCTATTTCGCTGGGATTTATTTTTCATATGATGCTGGGAATTGTTGACAGCGCAATGGTGGGCAAACTTATAGGTCCTGTTCCCCTTGCAGCTTCGTCATTAGTAAACAGTCTGTTTATTATTATTCTTGTTCTAGGAATTGGAATGAGCGTGGCAATAACCCCTCTTGTGGCAATAGCAAAAGGCGGGGGCGATAAAAAGTATTGCGGAGTTTTATTGCGGAATTCCCTAATTGTTAATTTATTCTTTTCATTTTTTTTGTTTGCGGCAAGTTATACAGTTTCGTATTATTTAGACTATCTTAATCAGCCCGAAGAAGTTGTTAATCTTGCTTCTTCCTATATGAGAATAGTAAGTTTTTCGGTTTTCCCGTTAATGATTTTTCAAAGCTACAGGCAGTTTCTGGATGGACTTGGAGAAACTATTCCGCCAACGGTTGTGAATTTTTTTGCTAATATTATTAATGCGGCAGGAAATTGGATATTGATTACCGGAAAGTTCGGGATGCCTCAGCTTGAACTTGACGGTGCAGGTTATGCAACATTACTTACAAGGATTTTTGTTGCAATTGCAATTATGATGTACGTAACCAAATCTGAAAGGTTTAAGGTTTATAATCCTTACATACAGTTTAAAGAAATAAGCGCAAAAGTTATGAGGAAAATTTTTCAGGTGGGTGCGCCAACCGCTTTGCAAATGTTTTTTGAAGTCGGGGCGTTTTCACTTGCCGCCGTAATGGTAGGATGGATAAGCGCCAAAGCTCTTGCGGCGCATCAAATAGCTCTCAGTATGGCATCTTTCACTTTTTTAACAACTATTGGAATTGCCTCGGCAGCTACAATAAGAGTGGGAAACGAATTGGGCAGGGAGAATTATACCGAACTAAAAAAAACAGCTTATGTTGCTCTTATAATGGGTGTTTCGTTAATGTTTTGCTTCGGCGTACTTTTTATAATTTTTAAAAATGTTTTACCATATATTTTTGTTGATGATACCGAAGTTATTTCAATTGCATCTTCGCTGTTAATTATTGCCGCTTTTTTTCAGATTTTTGACGGGGCGCAAGCGGTTTCGTTAGGAATTTTACGTGGAATGGTTGATGTTAAAGTCCCGATGATTATGGCTTTTATTTGTTACTGGATAATAAGCATTCCATTAAGCTATTATCTTGGTTTTGTTATAAATTGGGGTGTTGCAGGAATTTGGATTGCCCTTTCTGCCGGACTTGTATTTGCTGCAGTTTTCTTTATTTCCAGAATAAAAACAAACTTGAAAAAACTTATGAAGAATACCGCTAATGCTTAATAACAGCTTGCCCTACTACTTGAATGTGTCCTCGGGGGTAAAAATCGTACCCTGACCCGAAAGCAAGTCTGTCTTCTGTCAGCGTGCGACCCTGACAGCCAGGGAAATCCTGCCGGGAGGATTATTGTTACTTGGTCGAATTTTGTTTTACTTGAAAATACCAGCCTTGTGTTTGCCCGTAATGACGTACTGAATATTCTCCTTTGCCTAATTTTTCTGCAATTTCTTTTAGCGGTATTTTACCCCTGTTTGCATTAATAAAATCGTGTTCGGCTTGCGAAAACGGTTTCCTTTTTTCGAAAAGCATACTCCTGCGGGCAAATGTGATTACTTGGCTTTCGGTAATTCCTAATTGAGCGGCTAATTCTTTATTCTTTATTTTTCTATAATGTTTTCTTATAAAATCCATTTGTTCCTTTGTTAACATATTTGTCACATCTTTACGTCCTTTCCACCCGTTTTTTTTAGCAATTGTTCTTATTGCCATTTCTGTTCTTCCAAGTTTATTTGCAATTTCAATTGCTGCAATATTTTGATAATTATTCTTTATATAATCAAGATCCTCATCTGTATAAAATGCCGCTCTTTTTGGCGCTATCTTAAGTTTCGTGGCAGTATCTCTAACAGCTTGTATAGTAACGCCAAATTTTTTTGCTATTTCCCGCGTGGGTATTTTTTTGTAATTTCTTCTCAAAAAACTTTTCATTTCAGGCGTCCATCTATGCATCTCTAATTTTTTCAGATTTAGAAACCTTAAACGCGCTCCAATTTGTAACCTGCTTCTATTTAATATTATCCCAATATCTTTCAATTTCATTTTCATATAGTTCTTCTCAATGAAATTGTCTTCTGCATTTGTCCAGTATCTTATAATATGCTCACGCAAACCAAGCCTGTATGCTCTGCCCGTCACCGCCTGTTTTGAGCGCGATAAAACTTTGCCAATTTCGCCCGGGCGTTTTTTACCGTACCAGTGCATTAAATATTCATCATCATCCGCGGTCCATTTGCCGCGGTTAAAACCATAAATATTTAATTGCGAAAGCTTAATCTTTACAGCTGTTACACTTCTTTTAAGTTTAGCAGCCATATATTGCGGGCTTTCACTTTTATAACGCCTTTTAATATAACTTATTTCCTCAGCGCTCCATCTATATGTTGCCGGTTTGCTTTTCGTTGTCATTTTTAAAATAATTTCCCGTTAATATATTCCATTGCCTTCGTTTCATCCTCTTAAATTGCTATTTCAACAGCTCTTTTTGCAGCTTCCAATAATTGCTCGCTATGTGTCCTCGGGGGTCAGAGTCGTACCCTGGCAGCGGGATAA
>CAYTFZ010000030.1:0-2230 GCA_964437215.1 uncultured Melioribacteraceae bacterium
TTAATTCAGCTATTAATACAAAACCGAGCCCTTTTTTCCGGTTGAACTTTTATTAATAGCTGAATTAAAAGAAAATACTTTTAATTAAATTTCCACCAGTCGAAAGTGAATAAATTCCCCGATCCGCCTGTGAATACCAAATACAAATCCTGGACGTCCTTAATTTCTTCCACTTTGCAGGATACTGTTTTCCAGTTTTGAAGTCCGCCGGTTGGTAAAACTTCGCAGGTGCCTATCAATTTTCCGTCCGGGCTCCCGAGTCTTATTTCAATTTTGTTGTTATCAACTTCAGAAGAAATGCTTGCAGTAAATTCTTTTGCTCCTTGTGATCCAAAATCTACGCCTCTTATTTTTATCCAATCGCCGTTTTCAATATTACACAAGTTTCTTCCGCCTGCGCTGCAAACTTCTGTAAATATTCCATGCTGGGCATTCATTGTTTCGGCTTCAATGCGTTCAAAAGGATTTACGTACGATAGCTGATTAAGTCCGTCTTCTGTATTTTCCATTACTTCAATTGTTCCGTCTGGATTGTGTTTAAATTTATCAACACAAAGATTTCGTTTATAAATCCGAGGAATATTTGATTTTATTGCAACAATTCTGTTATGATACGCCTGATACCATTCACCTTTAAAATTAAATATTGCCTGATGGTTATTATTATCGTTATGCGGCGGCTGTTTCGAAACAATTCCGCCGTAAACAAAGCCCGAAACAGGATTGTCCGAAATCATATAATCAATTCTCATTTCGGCTTTTGGATTTGACGAGTAGGAAAAATAATATTTCCCGTTGTGTTTATGCATCCACGAAGCTTCAAAAAAGTTCTGAGCCGTTAATTTAATAACATCACCGTCAAGACTTATCATATCCGTATTAAGTTTTGCAGCCCGTACGTTGCTGTCGCCGTTTCCTCCAAAATAAATATAAGCTTGACCATCATCGTCAATAAACGCCATAGGATCGAACAGCCACATATGTTTTGCCGGCAACACTCCTGGGGTTTTTATGCTTATAAGTTCTTTTCCAAGCGGATCTTTAAAAGGACCCAACGGATTGTCTGCTACAGCAACGCCAATTCCGTTGCCGCTGTTTCCGAAATATAGATAGAATTTGCCGTTCCTCTCGATAACCGACGGCGCCCAGCTTCTGTTTGCCCATTTTGCATCGCGCGGAACCTGAAAAACAATACCGTGATCTGTCCAGTTTTTCATATCTGAACTCGAAACGCAGACTAAAGATTTCATCATATACGAGCTGTTTTCTCCCGAAGGATTTTCATCGTCGTTTGAACAGTACAAATAAACCCTGCCGTTATAAACCAGCGAAGCCGGGTCTGCTAAAAACCTGTGAGAAGCAACAGGATAATCGGCAAAAGCTGATTGAAACATTGCAGCAAAAACTATAAATGAGACCAGCAATTTTTTCATATTATTAAATCCTATGATTGTTAAAAATATTTTTATTAAGATATTAAAACTGTTGAATCAAAAAAATATTAAAATAATTATTTTATGATTGCTTTTAGTTATGTTTACCCGCAAATATAAAAAAACCCGATTTTCATCGGGTTTTAATTTTATAACAGAGTTTCTTCACCAGTATCTTCCGGCTCATCGCCGTTTCCATTATCGGCAGAATCATCATTTTCATCAACCACAACTCTTGCAAGATCGGCAATTACTTCGCCTTCTTTCAAGCGTATCAATCTAACTCCCTGCGTATTTCTTCCCATAACTCTCAGTTCTTTTATACCTTGGCGTATAACCATTCCTCCGCTTGTAATAATAACAAGTTCGTCGTTATCGTTTACTTCTTTCATTGCGATAAGATTTCCTGTTTTTTCGCCGGTTTTTATGGTGATAATACCTTTTCCGCCGCGGCGTGTTATACGGTAATCACTTATATCGCTGCGTTTGCCGTATCCTTTATCGGTTGCCGCCAATAGGGTAGTAGGCGATTTAACAACAAGCATCGAAACTACTATATTGCCTTTAGACAGTTTAATTCCCCTTACTCCGGTAGCGGTTCTTCCCATTTCCCGTACGTCGGCTTCGTTAAATCTGATAGCAATTCCGTCTTTTGTTCCAATAACTACATCGTGTGAGCCGTCGGATAATTTAACTTCAATAAGATTATCGTTTTCTACAAGATTTATAGCTATTATGCCGCCTTTTCTAACATTTCCGTAAGCAGAAAGGTTTGTCTTTTTAATTGTTCCGTTCTG
>CAYTFZ010000030.1:2330-12599 GCA_964437215.1 uncultured Melioribacteraceae bacterium
CTTTTCTAACATTTCCGTAAGCAGAAAGGTTTGTCTTTTTAATTGTTCCGTTCTGGGTAGCCATTATCAAGAATTTATCAGGAGTAAATTCTTTAACTGAAACAAACGCGGTGATTTTTTCGTTCTTTTCAATTTCTATAAGATTTTGAATTGCTCTGCCGCGGGTTGCTCTGCCGCCTTCTGGAACTTCAAAAACTTTAAGCCAGTAACATTTTCCTTTGTCGGTAAAGAACATTATATAATTATGCGTAGACGAAATAAACATATGCTCGATAAAATCTTCGTCTTTCGTCCCTGCGCCTGTAACACCGCGTCCTCCGCGTGCTTGTCTTCTGTAGCCGCTTACCGGAAATCTCTTTATAAATCCGCGGTGCGAAATTGTAACAACAACATCTTCCTGAGCTATTGTATCTTCGAGACAAAAATCTTTGTAATCTCTTATTATATCTGTTCTGCGGGCATCGCTGTATTTTTCTTTAAGTTCTCTTAATTCTTTAATTATGATAAGTTTGCGTTTTTCTTCGCTTTCAAGAATTCCGCGTAAACCTTCAATAAGCTGTATAACTTCACGGTATTCGTCTTCAATTTTCTGTCTTTCCAATCCTGTTAATCTTTGCAGACGCATATCCAAAATAGCTTTTGCCTGAATTTCGGATAATTTGAATTTATGCATTAAGTTGGTTTTTGCAGTTTCTACGTCTTTCGATTTTTTAATTGTTTCGATTACTGCATCAATATTATCAAGAGCTATCAGATATCCTTCCAGAATGTGGGCGCGGCGTTCGGCTGCATCAAGTTCAAATTTTGTACGCCGGACAAGTATTTCCATTCTGTGTTTTACAAAATGTTCCATCACTTCTTTAAGTGTTAGAACCTTTGGTATGCCGTCAACAAGTGCAAGCATAATAACACCGAATGTAACCTGCATTTGAGTGTGTTTAAAGAGCTGATTTAAAATAACATCGGGCTGACCGTCTCTTTTAGTTTCAATTACTATTCTTAAACCGTCGCGGTCGCTTTCATCCCTGATATTAGATATATCTGTCAGTTTTCCTTCTTTTACCAAATCGGCTATTTTTTCAATAAGATTTGCTTTATTAACCTGATAAGGTATTTCGGTAACTATTATATTTTCTCTGTCGTTTTTAAGTGTTTCAACATTAGCTTTTGCTCTTATTACAACTCTTCCTCTTCCGGTAAGATATGCTTCTCTTACTCCTTCGTAACCGAAAATAATTCCTCCGGTAGGGAAATCTGGAGCAGTTACAAATTTCATTAATTCTTCAATTGTAATTGCCGGATTTTCTATCAATGCAATTACTCCGTCAACAACTTCACCAAGGTTATGCGGAGGTATATTTGTAGCCATTCCTACAGCAATACCAGATGAACCGTTTACCAAAAGATTAGGCAGATATGCCGGCATAACTGTCGGCTCCTGCAGCGATTCGTCAAAGTTGTTGGCAAATTCCACAGTGTTTTTTTCAAGGTCTCTCAGCATTTCTTCTGTAATGCGCGCCATTCTTGCTTCTGTGTAACGCATTGCCGCTGCCGAGTCTCCGTCAACCGAACCGAAGTTACCTTGTCCGTCAACCAGCGGATATCGAAGCGAAAAATCTTGAACCATACGGACCATTGTATCGTAAACGGCTGTATCTCCATGCGGATGGTACTTACCGAGAACTTCACCTACAATTCTTGCAGATTTTTTATACGGTCTGTTATAACTTAAACCAAGTTCCGACATTCCGTAAAGAACGCGTCTGTGAACCGGTTTCAAACCGTCACGCACATCCGGCAGGGCACGCGAAACTATAACAGACATTGCATAATCGATGTACGAAGATTTCATTTCATCTTCGAGTGAAACTGGTACTACTTTTTCAAAAATTGTTGTCATATTATTATCTTCTTCTTAACAAATTTTTATATATCAACATTTGCATATTTTGCATGTTTTTCGATAAAAGCTCTTCGTGGCTCAACTTCGTCTCCCATAAGAGTTTCAAAAATCTTATCTGCCGCAGCTGCGCTTTCAAGATTAACCTGAAGTATTGTTCTGGTTTCTGGATTCATTGTTGTTGCCCAAAGCTGGTCAGGATTCATTTCTCCAAGACCTTTATATCTGGATATTACAATTCCTTTCAGATTGGTTTCATCAATTGTTGTAATTTCTTCTTCATCTTCGCCGTTAGAATTCTTTTTTATACGTTTTATTATTTCATCACGTTCTTTATCATCAAAAGCATACAGCTCCTGTTTACCTTTTTTAATTTTGTACAACGGTGGCTGTGCAATATATACTTTTCCTGAGTGAATCAGACTTGTCATGTATCTGTAAATAAATGTAAGCAGAAGTGTCCGGATATGGCTTCCGTCAACATCAGCATCTGTCATAATTATTATTTTCCCGTAACGAAGTTTTTCAACATCAAACTCAGCTGCAAGTCCTGCTCCAAAAGCTGCAATCATTGCTTTAATTTCATTGTTTTCCAAAATTCTGTTTATGTTGGCTTTTTCAACGTTTAATATTTTTCCACGCAAAGGTAATATTGCCTGAAATCTTCTGTCGCGTCCTTGTTTTGCTGAACCTCCAGCGGAATCTCCTTCCACTATGTATATTTCGCAATGCTCCGGATCGTTTATTGAACAATCAGCTAATTTTCCGGGAAGATTCATACTTTCGAGTACATTTTTTCTTCTTACTAGTTCTCTCGCTTTTCTTGCTGCTTCGCGTGCTTCAGCTGCTTTAATACATTTTTCTATTATTTTTTTTCCAACACCCGGATTTTCTTCCAAATATTCCGAAAGCTTCTCAAAAACAAGTGTTTCAACTATAGATTTTACTTCACTGTTTCCTAGTTTTGTCTTTGTCTGTCCTTCAAATTGTGGATCCATAACTTTTACAGAAATCACTGCAGTTAAACCTTCTCGAAAATCGTCGCCCGAAAGATTTATTTTACTGTTTTCTTTTATTAATTTATTTTTAGCTGCATAACTATTAAGTGAACGGGTGAGCGCTGTTTTAAATCCAATAAGGTGTGTACCGCCTTCGTGAGTATTAATGTTGTTAACATATGTAAATATGTTTTCATTATAGGTACTATTATATTCAAAAGAAATTTCCAGCGGAGTATTTTCTTTTTCACCTTCAATATATACGGGTTTGTGCAGCGGTTCGCGCGATTCATCGAGATATTTAACAAAATCAATTATTCCTCCTTTGAATTGGAAAGTTACCTCTTCATTTTCCTCTTCATCGCGTATTTGAATTGTAATATTTTTATTAAGATATGCCAATTCTCTCATTCTTTCTGAAAGGGTATCAAATTTAAATTTAGTGGTTGTAAAAATTTCTTTATCCGGCATAAATGTAACGGTTGTACCACTTTCACTTTTCTTCGTTTTTCCTGTTTCTTTAACATCGTACTGAGGAATTCCTTTTCTGTATTCCTGTTCGTAAATTTTTCCTTCTCTTTTTACTTCGACTTTGCACCATTCGCTTAATGCATTTACTACAGAGACACCAACTCCGTGCAGACCGCCCGATACTTTATAAGTGTTTTTATCGAATTTTCCGCCCGCATGAAGTACGGTCATAACGACTTCGAGCGCCGATTTTTTTTCTACCGGATGAATATCTACGGGAATTCCGCGTCCGCGGTCAACAACTGTAACGCTTCCATCTTTATTTATTGTTATTCCTACAAAATCGTTGTAGCCTGCCAGCGCTTCATCAATACAGTTATCAACAACTTCGTTAACAAGATGGTGAAGTCCGCGCGAGCTTATATCGCCGATATACATTGCCGGACGTTTTCTTACTGCTTCCAGTCCTTTTAAAACATTAATGTTTTTCGCGGTATAATTCTGATTTTCTTTTTCTGAAGACAATTTAACACCTGCCTTTTTTTATGCTGTAAATTTTATTGCTTTTACCATTTCGCGGTTAAAAGATGTATTTATCCGCGATATAATTAATTCTTGTCTTATTTTAAGCTCGTTTCTCCAAACGGAATTTTCAACGCGGAGATAAAGCAATCCTTTTATTATTTTAACCGGAATAGCAACCTTTTTTAATTCCGGAAAAATTATTCCAAAATTTTCTATCAGTTCGTAATCTTTTATAAATCCGATTACATTTTTAAATTCTTCGGATTGATTAAGAATATCGGAAACACTTTTAAAATCATCAGGCATATGAAACTTCGCCTTTGTTTACATAAATTAACTTATCTTCGCTGCTTTTATAAAGATCGCCAAACCTCGTAAAATCTGTCATTGTTATAAAAGTCTGTCCGGTTTTATTTAAAAAAGAACTTATACTTTCAGATCGTTGTTTATCCAGCTCGCCGAAAACATCATCCATTAAAAAAACCGGGGTTTTTCCTAATTTGTCTTTAAGATAGAAAAACTCTCCGAAGCGCAATGCTACTTGAAATGTTTTATTCTGTCCCTGCGATCCGTATTTTTTTATTTCTAAACCGTTTATGTAAAAAACGTAATCATCGCGGTGCGGTCCTATTAAATTAACGCCGCGGATAATTTCTTCTTCTTTTATTTCTTTTAATCTTTTCTGGAAATCATTTTTAATTTCTTCTATTTCTATGCTGCTGCATAATGTTTTATATTCAATACCGGGTTTTTCTTTTTCATCAAGAATGTTATTATATGCGTTTTCGAGATAAATTTTAAATTCTTCTATAAATTGATTTCTGTTTTTTATTAAATAAGCGCCGTTTTTTATCAGCGAATCATTCCACGAATCCAGCTCGCCTACAAAATCCTTTCTTCCTTTTTCTTTTATTTGATTTAATAAAACAGCACGGTTTTTTAATATTTTATTATAATCCACTAATGTTTTCAAGTAAGTGTTGCTTGCCTGAGAAATTACAGAATCAACAAACTTTCTTCGTTCTGCCGGCGATCCAGCAGTAATTTCGTGATCTGCTTGAGTAATAGTAACAACAGGAAACTTTCCAATAAACTCCGATATCCGGAATACCTGTTTTTCATCTAGATACAAAACTTTTTTCTTGTTTTCGGCAGAATAAAACAAACGGCTTTCATTTTTAGTTAGGTCTGAAAAATTTCCCTTTATTTCGAATGAATTACTGTTAAAATTTACGGCTTCGCTGTCGTTATTCTGATTAAGACCTTTGGAAGTGCAAATATAATAAATTGCTTCAAGGATTGATGTTTTTCCCTGGCCGTTACCGCCTACTATGTAATTTATTTTATCCGAAAAATTTATTTTTGTATTTGTGTGAAGCCTGAAATTTATCAATATTAATTCTTCCAGTATCATACTAATTATTTAGTCTGACCGGCATTAAAAGCATCATCAGATTTTCGTTTTCCTTATTTTTATCCGGATTAATTATTACTGCTTTTGTTGATGAATGAAGTTTAAAATACACTTCTTCGTAATTTAAATGACTTAAAACATCGCTTACATAAGATGAATTAAAACCTATATCTATGGGGTCGCCGCTGTATTCGCATAAAATAGATTCTTTTCCTGCTGAACCAGAATCAACATCTTCTGCTGATATTTCTACCATATTTGCACTAATAGAAAATTTTACTCTGCGTGAATTAGTTGGTGAAAAAATCATCATTCTTTTAATTGAACTGAGAAGATCTTTTGTATTAATTTTTAATGCGAATTCATTTTCAATTGGAATAACGCTTTGATAATCGGGATATTTTTGACCTATTAAACGAGAAATAAGTTCTATATCGCTTAATACAAAAGAAATATGTGTTTTATTAACAAAAACTTTAACTTCTTTGTCATCCAATATTTTAAGAAGAACAGTAATAGCTCTTTCTGGTACAATATACTGTTCGTTAATATTTGTTTGATGACCTGTTTTAAGCAAATTAACTAGTCTGTGTCCGTCTGTTGCTACAAACCTTATACCTTCTTCATTAAAAGAAATAAGTGTTCCGGTCATTGCCGGTCTCATTTCCTCTTTGCTCATAGCAAAAGCTGTTAAATCAAAAGCATTTTTTAAATCATTTCCCGATATAGTAAATTCATTTATATCTTCAGTATTTTCTTGTTGCGGAAATGATGGAATTTCAGGAAATTCTTTTGCATCAATGTAGGAAAAAGAATATTCGCCGGTTGATGTTTTAAGTGTAAGCTTTTTATTTTCGGTAATAGTAAAATCTATACTTGTATCCTTAAAAGAACGGACTGTTTCGTATAACATTCGAGCTGGAACGACAATTTTTATGTCTTTTTCCGCTACAATATTAATAGAAGATTTAAGAGAAATTTCCATATCAGTTGCATATATAGTCAACAACCCGGATTTAATTTCCAAAAGGAAATTTTCTAATATAGTCATCGGGGTTCTAGTAGGCACGGCAGGAATGATTTTGGTTAAAAGCTTTTCTAATTGCTTGCTGTTTACCTTGAAATCCATCTTATTCTCCAAAAATTATAATTAAAAATACCAAAAAAAATTGTCATAAACAATGTAAAGCTATTGCTTAATTTTTAATAAAATTTTTTTCAACAAGCTAATTATTAAATATCCTTTTTTTATTTAAACTAAAGCTATTGTTATAAAGATGTTGATATGTTGATAACTGAAAAAATATGGTTTTTTGGAAGAAAAATCAATGAAAAGAAATTTTTAAAATGTTAATAAGTATTTGGTTAGAAAAAAGATATTAACAAAGGTTTTTTAATTTATAAGTTATCAACATCATAAAGTTGTGTTACAAACAAGTTATTAACAAGAAAAAAATTATGGAAACTATTCTTGACTTTTTAGTTTCTGTTTGTTATTTTGGAAACCGTAAATACTAAAATAGTTTCCGGTGTATATGAAAGATAAAATTTTACAGTATTCTAAAGAAGTTTTTTACAGGGAAGGTTTTTATAAAATTACAATGGACGAAATTGCCCGAGATTTGAAAATAAGCAAGAAAACAATTTACAAACATTTCCCTTCGAAAGAGGCAATTGTTAAAGAACTTATTGAAGAAACCTTGCAAAGGGTAAATATTGCTCACGATGAAATTCTGCAGCGAGATATTAATTCGCTTGAAAAACTTGTTGCTGTCGGCAGATTTATTATAAATGATATTTTAAGTATTAACAATAAAATGCTGAACGATCTCAGGCAGCACACCCCGAACTTGTGGACAAAAATAGATGAATTCCGTAAAGAGCGGCTGCTTAAAAACTTCAGCATCATTCTCGATCAAGGAAAAAAAGAAGGCTTGATAAAGAAAATTCCTAATCAAATTATTACAACGGTTTTCATTTCCGGCGCAAGAGCGGTTATTAACCCGGATTTTATCCTTAATAATAATTTGTCTTTAGGAGAAGCGGGAAAATCGGCGCTTATGTTTCTTATAAGCGGAATGTTAACTAAAAAAGGTCAAGAAATTTTTAACAAAATAAGTATGGATTTATAATATGAAACTAAAGCTAATCATCATAATATTAGTCGCGGCAATAATACTTTCATCCTGCAACGGCAATAAAAGCGGCGAAAGAATCGAAGGAACCGGCACAATTGAATTTTCCACTTCGATAATAAGTTCAAAAGTTTCGGGAACGGTTTTATCAATTCCGGCAAAAGAAGGATGTGAATACAAAAAAGGCGATACCTTGATAATTGTTGATCACGAAGTAACCGATATGAAATATTTACAAGCGCAGGCAGCCCGCGATGCGGCTAAAGCAAAATACGATCAGCTTGTAAACGGTTCGCGCAAGGAAGATATTTCGATGGCTGAAGAACAGATGAATCAATCAAAAATAAACTACAATCTTGCCGCTGCTGATTTCGAAAGAATGAAATCGCTTATTGACGAAAAAGCGATAACGCAAAAACAATTTGACGACGCTGACAGCCGTTTTCAATTAACAAAATCACTGTATAATACAGCAGAAAAAAACTATGAAAAAATTAAAAACATCTCGCGGAAAGAAGATATTGATTACGCCAAAGCAATGCTTGTTCAAGCAGAAGCGGCTCTTTCTATGATTAAGAAAAATTTAGACGACTGTTTTGTAACCGCGCCCTTTGACGGAACACTTTTAAATATTCTTATCGAAAACGGCGAAAATACGAATCCCGGAAGTGCTCTATATAAATTTGCAAACACGAAAACGGCAGAAATCATAATTTACATTCCTGAAACTGAAATAGGTTTAATCAAAACGGGGCAATCTGCAGAAATATTTGTTGATAGTTTTGAAGATAAACCATTCAAAGGAAAAGTAACATTCATCTCGCCGGAAGCTGAATTTACACCGAAAAATATTCAAACCAAGGACGAAAGGACAAAGCTTGTTTACGGAACAAAAATTATGATTGAAAACTCCGGTGAAAACTTAAAAGCCGGTATGCCTGCTGATGCGGAAATAATTATAAATGCAGGTAACTAGGAAAATAGGAAAAGATTATAAAATTTAAAAATGAACAATATAATTGAAATAATAAATCTTAAGAAAAATTACGAAAGCGTTGAAGCCGTAAAAGGTATTTCATTAGAAATAAGGAAAGGTGAAATGTTCGCGCTGGTTGGTCCGGATGGTGCTGGAAAAACCACAACAATCAGAATGTTAACCGGATTGATTTCACAGGATTCAGGCAAAATATCGCTTTTAGATAAGGACATTAAAGAAAATAAAAATTTCATCCAGAATAAAATCGGCTATCTTTCTCAGAAATTCAGTCTTTATGGAGATTTAACAATTGATGAAAATATTGAGTTTTTCGCTCATATTCATAACATTTTCGATTTTTCGGAAAGAAGAAACGAGCTGCTGGAATTTACGAGACTAACACCTTTCCGCGACAGGCTTGCAGATAAACTTTCGGGCGGAATGAAACAAAAACTGGCGCTTGCCTGCAGCCTTATTCACCGACCTGAAATTTTATTCCTCGATGAACCGACCACGGGGGTAGATCCGGTTTCGCGAAGAGATTTTTGGAAAATTCTTTCCGGATTATTAAAAGATGGAATTACAATTTTAATGACAACCCCATATCTTGATGAAGCCGAAAGATGCACACGGGTTGCTTTGATGAATGAAGGAAAAATTATCGCGCTCGATACTCCGGCAGAAATTAAAAAATCAATCGGGAAAAGCATTCTTGAAGTAGTCTGCAGCCCTTCGCGGAAAGCATATAAAATTATAAAAGAATCCGGTGACTTTGAAGTCCAGCTTTTTGGTGACAGGCTGAATATTATGATTGAAAACAGGCAGGAAAACATTGATGAAATTACAAAGATATTTAATCAGCACGAAATTAAAATAAGCGGAACAAGAATTATTACACCCACCTTAGAAAACGTTTTTATTCATTTAATAAACAACTGAAAAACGCGGAAACCCTATGAAACACATATTATTAACGATAATTTTTACGATGCTTGTCAACGCTCAATCCGGTTCATTAACGCTCGAAGAAAGTTTTAAACTTTGTCTTGAAAACAGCACTGAAATAAAAATTGCAGAAAAAGAACTTGCTAAAATGAAAGAGAAACAGTGGGAAGTTACTTCGCAGATGCTGCCAAAATTAAGTTTTAATGCAAGTTACACGCGCATGAGCGAAACGCCTGAGGCTAAAATTGCACTTCCTGGTATGCCCCAACCATATACATTTATGGAATCAATTCCCAACAGGTATAATTTAAGTCTGCGTTTTGAACAGCCTATTTTTACAGGATTTCGCTTGTCTTCGCTTAAAAGCTCAGTAGATTACCAAATTACTGCTGCGGAAATTCAGCTTTCAAAAAAAATAAACGAGCAAAAACTTGCTGTAACAAAAGCCTTTTGGAATTTTGCAAAAACACAGAATCTAGTAAATCTGCTTACCGGCAAAATCATAGCGTTTGAAGAACACCTTAAAAACACGAGAGCTTTTGTAAATAACGGATTAGCAACCCAAAATGATCTTTTACAACTGGAGGTTCAATATTCCAACTTGAAAATAAAACTTACCGAAGCCAACAATTTAAACACAATAGCCCGAACGGTATTTAATAAAACAATCGGTTTGGATATATTTAACGAAACCACAATCAGCGCCTCAACGTCGGTTTTGTATGAATTTACCGATGAAGAAATCGCAAAGATAAATGATGCGGCAATTTTGCGGAATGAAGTAAAACAGATTGATTTAAACATTCTTTCTTCGGATGAAATGATTACAGCTGCACGCGCCGATTATTTGCCCAACATTTTTGCTTTCGGGGATTATTATTACAGCCGCCCGAATCAGCAAATCT
>CAYTFZ010000030.1:12699-24379 GCA_964437215.1 uncultured Melioribacteraceae bacterium
CCCAACATTTTTGCTTTCGGGGATTATTATTACAGCCGCCCGAATCAGCAAATCTTCCCGATGAAAGATAAGTTTGACGATACCTGGGATGTTGGAGTCGGATTAAAATGGAATCTTTGGGATTGGGGAAACACTTCATCCAAGGTTGCTCAGAACAAATACGTTCAGGAACAGTTGAAATTATCGCGAACAGAATTGCTGAATAATATAAAAATTGAAATTTACTCGAAATATCTTGAAGCTAAAAAACTTATTGAAAAATATGAACTTGTAAACACCTCTATTTTGTCGGCTCAGGAAAATTTACGCATACTTGAAAAAAAATACGCTGCTCATTTGGTTACAAGCGCCGAAATAATTGATGCTGAAAACCTTTTGCTGGAAGCTGAAACCAACCGTGATAATACGATTGCCGATTTTGCAATTTCGCTTGCAGAATACTATAACTCTATCGGGAAGGATTTATAAAATGTATTCGGTTTCCGTAAACAATCTCACCAAAAAGTTTGGCAATTTCGTGTCGGTTGATAACATTTCATTTAATGTAAAAGAGGGTGAAATATTCGGTTTCCTTGGTGCGAATGGCGCGGGTAAATCTACAACAATCAGGATGTTATGCGGAATTCTTGAGCCGACTTCCGGTGATGCGCTGGTCGGCGGTTTCAGCATTAATTCGGAACCGGATAAAGTTAAAAACAGCATCGGTTATATGTCGCAAAGATTTTCACTTTATAACGACCTGACAGTGCAGGAAAACATTGATTTTTTCGGAGGAGTTTACGGATTATCGGGCTCCAATTTTAAGGAAAGAAAAAACTGGGTGCTCGAAATTGCAAATCTTAAAGGAAAGGAAAATTTACTTACCGGTTCGCTTCCCGGGGGAATAAAACAACGGCTTGCACTTGGAACGGCTGTAATCCACAATCCAAAAATCGTTTTTCTGGATGAACCGACAAGCGGCGTTGATCCGATTTCCCGGAGAAATT
The DNA here is from genome assembly GCA_964437215.1 of uncultured Melioribacteraceae bacterium. GTDB lineage: Bacteria > Bacteroidota > Ignavibacteria > Ignavibacteriales > Melioribacteraceae > JAAYAN01. The sequence goes on from CAYTFZ010000030.1 coordinate 13,686, forward strand.
TTTGGGATTTAATAAACCAGCTTTCGGAAGAAGGAACAACCGTTTTTGTAACAACACACTATCTCGAAGAAGCTGAATTCTGCAACAATATTATTTTGATAAATGCAGGAAAACTTGTTGCGGAAGGAACTTCAGAAGGACTGAAAACAAACTATATCAATCATAAAATTCTTGATATTGAGTGTGATAGAACTGTTGAAGCAATGGAAATTCTTGAAAAAGAATCTTTCGTTCTTGATACTTCTATTTTTGGAAATAATCTGCATATAAGCGTTTTGGATGATGTTTCTGCAAAGAAAAGTGTTTTGGCTTTACTGGAAGGCAAACATTCTTTTCGGATAAGAAAAATTGATACAATTGTTCCAACTTTAGAAGATGTTTTTATTCATTTAATCGAAAAAGGCTGATATGTCAGTTAAAAGAATAAATGCTATTGTAATTAAAGAATTTAAACAGCTTTTACGCGATAAAAGATACTTGTTTGTGCTGTTTTTCTTTCCTGTTTTTTTGTTGGGAATATTTGGCTATGCCGTGAATTTTGATGTAAAAAACATAAAACTTGCGGTAATGGATAAAGATAACTCAAAAGAAAGCCGGGAGTTTATAAACACGCTGATCAGTTCGGAATATTTTATTCTATCTGGTTACATCGAAAAAGACTCTGATATAAAACCGTTGCTCGATAATCAGGACGTTCAGCTTATACTTGTAGTGCCGCAAAACTTTTCAACGGAATTATCAAGAAACAACGGAAAACCGTCACTGCAATTTTTAGTGGATGGCGTTAACGGGAATACCGCACAAATAATTAACAATTACATTACTTCAGCAGCTATGAACTTTAATGCGAAAATTCAAACAAGTTTTACCGAAAAAGCTGGAATTAAAAGTTTAATTCCAATCAATTTCCAGCCGCGCTTTTGGTTCAACCCGTCTTTGGAAACAACCAAATATTTAATTCCGGGCTTAATTGCAATGATATTAATTGTTACTGCTGTGGTAAGTGTTTCACTTTCTCTTGTGCGCGAAAAGGAACGCGGTACAATCGAGCAGATAAAAGTTTCTTCTGTAATTACGATAGAAATGCTGCTCGGAAAAGCTGTTCCGTACGTTTGTATTGCAATGCTTAATGGTATACTTGTCCTGATTGCCGGAATACTTTTATTCAATCTTGAAATTCAGGGAAGTTATCTGTTATTATTATTAACCACTCTAATTTTTCTTTTAGCGGGAATTATTCTTGGTATTTTTGTAAGCGTTGTTTCTGAAAGTCAGCAGGTAGCATTTACAATTGCAGTATTTCTTTCGTTTCTGCCATCGTTTATTCTATCCGGTTTTGTTTTCCCTATTTCGAGTATGCCGCCATTAATTCAAATAATAACAAACATAACCCCGGCAAAATATTTTGTTGCGGCAAGCCGTTCTATCATTCTAAAAGGCGCGGGCATTTCTTCAATTTATGATCAACTGATATATTTAATCTTATACACATTATTTTTTCTTATTCTGGCTGTTCTGATAAGCAAAAAAAAGGAACTCTGAAATGAAAACCATTATGCATTTTGTAAAAAAGGAATTCCTTCAATTTAAACGCGATCCGAGAATGTTTGCCATTATTCTTTTTGCCCCGATAATTCAGCTTACTTTTCTTGGATATGCTGCAAATATGGATGTTGAAAATGTGAAGACGGCAATTATCGACAGGAGCAAATCCTCAGAAAGCCGGGTGCTGATAGAAAAACTTGAACAATCCGGTTATTTTTCTATCGATTATTATATAAACGATTACAAAGAGGCTGAAAAGCTTATTGAAAAAGGAAAAGTAATTTGTGTTTTGTCTTTCCCTGTAGATTTTGATACAAAATTATCGCGCGACGAATCGGCTCAGCTTCAAGCAATTTTTGATGGTTCCGATGGAAACACAGCCTCAATTGCTGCCGGATATATGATTAAATTGGTTGCTGATCATTCTCAGAAAATTGCGCTTTCTGCCCGCGATAAATCAGGAATGAAAATAAATTTTCCTCCAAACATTTCAGCGGAAACGAGGAATTGGTATAATCCTACTTTAAAAACACGCAATTTTATGGTGCCGGCAATTGTCGGTCTTCTTTTAATGATTGTAACTTTAATACTAACTTCGCTGGCAATAGTTAAAGAAAAAGAAATCGGCACGATGGAGCAATTAATTGTTACGCCGATAAAACCGCATCAATTAATTATCGGCAAGCTGATACCGTTTACAATTTTAGGAATGGTTTCGGTGGTTGTGGTACTTACTGCAATGCGGATAATATTTAATATTCCTGTCCGCGGAAGCATTTTGCTATTATTTGTTTCATCGTTTTTCTATGTGCTTTCTCTTTTAGGTTTCGGACTTTTCATTTCCACAATTTCCAAAACACAGCAGCAGGCAATGATGCTCTCGATATTTGTTGTAATGCTGCCTATGACTTTTTTAAGCGGGTTTGCATTTCCGGTAGAAAATATGCCTTATGTTATTCAGTTAGTTTCGTATTTAATTCCGTTAAAGTATTTTGTAATTATCATTCGCGGAATAATATTAAAAGGTGTGGGCATTGGTATTCTGTGGGATGAAATATTAATTCTGTTTTTGATGGGAATTACAATTTTATATTTCAGTTCAAAAAACTTTCACAGAAAAATAAACTAATTATTTGCAAGAGGCAAAGTAAACATAAATTTTGTTCCTTTTGCGGGTTCGCTTTCTACCTTTATTGTGCCGTTATTTTTTGAAATAAGTTCTTTCGATATAATTAAACCCAAACCCGAACCCTTTTCGTTTGCCGTTCCAAGCGTTGTATGCCTAACATCAACCCGGAAAAGGTTTTCAATTGATTCTTCCGAAAGACCTATGCCGTCATCCGAGATTTCTATTTCGGCATAGTCGCCATAATTTGTTGCAGATATTTTTATACTGCCGTATTCTTTAGAAAACTTAATAGAGCTTGTAATAATATTTTGCATTGCGGTTTGTATCATTCTTCTATCCGCATATACACGGATATCATTTTTGATATTATTGGAAATGGAGATGTTTTTGCTTTTTGTATAAAAGTGAACCATTGTAATAACATCTTCAACAGCTTCTTTAATGCTGAAGTCGATTTGCGAAAACTCAATTTTCCCTAATTGAATTCTCGACCATTCCAGCAAATCTTCGGTAAGACCGAAAAGTTTTTTAAGTCCGTCGTATATTTTAACAACAGATTCTTTCATTTCTGCCGGTGAAAAACTCTCAAACTCTTCTTTAAGCCACTCGGCATGGCCTAAAATAGATGTAAACGGACTGCGGAGATCGTGAGCAATGATAGAAAAAAACTTATCTCTGGTTTCAACTATTTCCTGTAATTTCTTTTCAGTTATTTGATGCGTGTAAATTTCATTTTGAATTTCAGTTGTTCTTTCATTTACTAGCTGCTCAAGCCGTCTGTTTTGCCTTTGAATTATATTTACACGGTATTTATAAACAACTATTATTATTAATAGTATAATTATAAAAACAAGAGCAACAAACCATTTAGTAAGCCAAAAAGGCGGAATTACATTAATAAGCAGGCGGTATTCTTTTTTATTCCATATATTATCGCTGTTGGCGGCTTTTACCCGCAGAACATATTTTCCCGGATAAAGATTGGTATATTGTATTTCGCTTTTATTTCCGTTTAGTATCCAATTGTTATCTAATCCGTCAAGTTTGTACATAATACTGTTTTTTTCGGGACTCGTAAATTCCAGAACTGCAAAATCAAGCGAAAAGTAATTTTCTTGATAATTAAGCTCAACTTCTTTTTTGCATAAATATCTTTCCGGATCAAGCGGTTCATTGAAAATCTTAAATGAAGTTAGTTCTAATTCGGGTGCAGTTTTATTTATTTTAATTGAATCGGGATTAAAAATTGTAAAACCCTGGGTTCCGCCGAAAATAAAATCGCCGTTTTCAAGTTTATAATAACCGTTGCTGAATTGATTGTTTGCCAAACCGTCTTCGGCAGTATAATTTATTATTTTCTCGGTTTCTTTATTAAATTTTGAAATTCCCCCGTTTGTGCTTATCCAAAGATTTTTATTGGAATCTTCAAGAATACCAAACACCATATTGTTTGCCAGACCTTGCTGCTCGGTAAAGTGTTTGAATTTTTTGTTTTTTATGTCATAACGGGTTATTCCGCCGCCCCAGCTCCCAATCCACAAAATGTCGGAAGAGTCGGTATAAATACACTTCACATAATTATTACTTATAGAATTAGGGTTTTCGCCTTCGGATATAAACCTGGTAAAATAACCGGAGTTACTTGTAAAAAGATTCATACCTCCGCCGCCGGTTCCAATCCACAGATTTTTATGTTTGTCTTCGCATATTGTTGTAATAAGATTGCTGCTTATGGAATTGCTGTTATTATAAAGATGTTTGTAATTTTTATATTCGCCGGTAGATTTATTATAACTGAACAGTCCGTTTCCCCAAGTGCCAATCCAGATTAAACCGTAACTGTCTTCAAAAATATCTGAAATATTAGTGTTTATTAAAAGATTTTTATTAGAATCCGGTGTGCGTACAGTAGAAAAATTTTGTGTTTTAATATCATAAACAAATAAACCGTTATAGGTTCCTATCCAATAAATGCCTTGCTTATCTTCAAATACTTTCCAAATGGTATTGCTTTGCAAACCGTTAGTAATTGTTTTTTTTATATTTTTAAAATTACCGGTTTTAGAATCGAAAAGAAATATTCCTTCGTTCCAGGTTCCAAGCCAAATATTATTTTTGGAATCTTGATAAGTACATTTAACTTCGAAATCACCGAAAGAAGAATTTGTTGTGAAATAATTGTAATTCCGGAATTTGTGTTTGCTTGGAACAAGTTTACAAATACCCGAGCCGGTACCAAACCACATAACGCCGGATTTATCTTCGAAAACGCTCATAACCCAGTTATCGGATATTCCATTCGGGTTGTTTCTTTCATAAGAAAAATTTCGGAAAAAGCCGGTTGTCTCATTTAAAAGAAAAACTCCGTTATGATGTGTTCCAACCCAAATATTTCCTTTTGAATCGCGGCATAAAGAATAAACCGGTTCGTTATTTAATTCATTTGGCACTAAGCTGATTTTTTCGGCAGTTTCGGTTTTCTTATCAAAAATATAAATTCCGTTAGATGTGCCTAAATAAAATTTACCGTTTATTTCTTTAATTACTTTAATTTTATCAGGATTCCTATTGTTATTAGTTTCCGAAAAGCTGAATATACGCGCAGAATTGCCGCTAATATCCATTTTTACCAAACCGTTTCCCCAAGTTCCAAGCCATAAAAATTTATCATCGGAATGTATTGCATTTACTGCAGGAAAAAATTCAGGCGAAATGTTTGCGCCTTTTATTTTTAAATAGTTAATTTTACGAGTTTTTTTGTTTATTGAGTAAACTCCGTAACCGGTTCCGGCAAAGATATTATTTTCATTTTCACTAATAGTCCATAAAATATTCGAGCGCAAATTTTCAGGCAGTTTATTATTGCTGAAAAGGTTAGTAAAACTTTCATCATTTTCATTAAATAAAGAAATTCCTCCTGCATGAGTTCCAATCCATAAGTTGCTGTCGGAGTCTTCGTACAGACATTGTACCCAATTATCGGGCAGCGAGTTTTTATTAAATGGAATATTTCTGTAGGTCTTAAAAGATTTGCCATCATAGCGGTTAAGCCCGTCTTGTGTTCCAAACCATAAAAAACCATTCCGGGTTTGAATTCCGCAAGTTACCGAAGTTTGCGAAATATTGTTTTTTGCAGAGATTTTTTCGAAACGGGATAGCTCGGACTGAGCGAAAATCTGAAAGGAAAAAAGGAAAATAAAAAGGTATTTCATAATTTTACAAATTCAATTTAAGATCAATTCGTTTGTTTCTCGCAACATATAACGGCGCTAATAAGGCACAAATAAAAACAACAATTGCAAGATAATAAATAATTTCGGCAATTTGTAAATCCAAATGAAGCATATTTATTTTGTGAAGAAGAACTGTCCAATCGTGCCGAACCTTATTTCCGCCCAGCAAAGGCAGTTTTCTTGCCCTGGCATCGGCAACATATACAGCTATATTCATCATACTTTCACCAAACCAGACCATCGATAATTGAACAATAAATTTATTTTGCAAACGCCAGTATGTTATAATAAATAAAAAGGGAATAAGAAGCTGCATTATTGTTCCGCCGGCAAAATGCATAAATTCGCCAAATATTCTAAACACTCCGTGTCCGCCTTCGTGGATAAGCAAGTTTATAAAATCAATAAATGTAAATTGTCCTTTATTTAAAGTATAGTAGATAACTAACGGTAGAATTATCAGCGAGCCGATCCAGGGCTTCAGCTTTTCGGAAAAAACTTTTTTATTCGAAGTATTTTGAAAGTTCAATTCTGTCCTTTGTTATTCCCAAAGTAATTATAAGTTTTATACGGGCTTTTTGTCCATTTAAATAATCGGCAAAAATAACTCCGGCTTTCTTAAGCCATTTTCCTGCACCAGGATAGCTGTATTTGTCGATAGTTTCCCCTGCGGGGCAGCGCGAAACAAGAACGACCGGAATGCCTTTTTTTAAGGCATATTCAACACCGTTAAAAGCTGCAGGCGGTATATTTCCAACACCAAGAGCAGCAACTACAATCCCTTCGGCTCCGCTGTTGGCAGAAAACTCGAAAAATTTTTCATTCATTCCTGCATAAGTAAAAATAAGATCTACATCCGGATTAATTTTTTCTACAGGTATCTTTTCGCATTTACGGGGCAGGCGGTTAAAAATTACCCTGCCTCTGTCAACATATCCCATTGCGCCGAAATCGAGACTGTGAAATGTTTCCAGATCGTCTGTGTGGGTTTTGGTAACTTCGCTGGCAGCATTAATTTCACCGTTAAGGCAGACAAGTACGCCCATATTTGAACTGTTGGGGCAATTAATTATGTGAATTGCATCAAGCAGATTTTTTGGTCCGTCCCAGTCCGGTTCTGTGCTTGTTTTCATTGCGCCTATTACAACAATCGGTTTTTCGGTTAAAACAGTAAGATCAAGAAAATAAGCTGTTTCTTCCAAAGTATCAGTTCCATGAGTAATAATAAAGCCATCGTAATCCTGTTTGGCAAAAGCATTAATTTCACGGGAAAGGTTAAACATTAACTCAGGAGTAACATGAGGACCCGGATACATTCCGAAATTATAAATATCAATATAAGCTAATTGTTTGGCAGCAGGAATCATTTCAAGAAGATCCTCGCCATGAAAAAATGGAACTGCTCCGCCGGTAGCGGGGTCAATTTTCATTGAGAAAGTGCCGCCCGTAAAAACCACCAGAATTTTTTTCATTTTTTCATAATTCCGATAAAGTAATCAACAGTTGATTTCAAACCGTCTTCCAGATTACATTTAGGAGCAAAACCTAAATCAGCAACGGTATTATCTATTGACGCAAGCGAATGTTTTATATCGCCTGCTCTTTCCGGGGCAAACAGTATTATGCTTTTCGAGTTTGTATATTCTATTATCAATTGCGCAAGCTGTTTGATAGTTATAGTTTTTCCGTTTGCAACGTTGTAAACTCCTTTCTTAATTGAGCTTTCGGCAGCAAGAACATTTGCCTGAACAACATCTTCAACAAAAACAAAATCGCGGGTCTGTTCGCCGTCTCCGTATATGGTTATATCTTCGTTATTTAATGCTTTATAAACAAAAATGGGAATTGCTGCAGCGTATTGGCTTTTGGGATCCTGTCCCGGACCAAAAACATTGAAATATCGTAATGAAGTAGTTTTCAGCCCGTAAAAATCAGAATACATATTTAAATAGTATTCCCCGTCAAGTTTAGTAATTCCGTAAGGCGATTTAGGATTTGGTTTCATTGATGTTGTTTTTGGCAGTTCGGGGTCTTCTCCGTAAATTGCTGCGGAGCTTGAATGAATAACCTTTTCAACACCGTATTCCTTTGCGGCATCAAGAATATTTATCAATCCGTTAACGTTTATGTTAACACATTCAAATGGGTTTGTCATAGATTCGGGTACAGAAATCATTGCCGCCATATTAAAAACATATTTACTGCCGTTAATCGCTTTAAAAACTTCTGCACGGCTGGTAATGCTTTCTTTAATTAAAGTTACATTATTCAATCCGCTTAAGTTTTTCTCGAAACCGGATCTTAAATTATCAATTACTGTAACTTGAAAATTTCTGCTTATCCAATATTTGCATAAATGACTTCCAATGAAACCTGCACCGCCCGTAATAGTAATTTTCTGCATAATTCTCTCATATTTATAAAAATCGATGTCAATTAAAACAAAAACCTATAAAAAAATCTAATTAAATCTTTAAAAACGGTTGCTTTGAATAACATTTTTTGATAGTTGTGCAAATGTTAACAAAGTGTGGATAAATCCATTTTGTGAAACGTTTCACATAATAAAAAACCAGCAATATCCTAAATTATGTGATTATGTTTTGTTCATTTAAACAAAACACAGACTGTAAATTATTATATTACAAATAATTAGGGCGACTTATTTAATGTTAATAAGTTGTTAACAATAAATACAATAATTTCTTTTTTGTTCGAAAAATGTAAAAATACAATGCACTGCTAATAAGTGTATTGTGGATAACTAGGAAGTTTTAAAATGTATTTTTAACACAATTTAAAAAATATATTATATAAACAACAAAAAAATGAAGTGAAACAATGTTGTTTATAAATCATTAATAAAAAGTTTATTTTGTTACAAAATAACCATTTAGAATTTTATTAATTATTTTGTTTGCTCAAATGAAAAATTGTTGATATTTTCACATCAGATAAGAATGTTCTGCACTATGTTGATAACTTGTTTATAACTTTATTTTGTGAAACGTTTCACAAGCGACTGATACTTTAGATTTATTTCAACTTCTGTTTATCTTTAGTACAACATCAAAGTTAACTTATTAAATAACAACAACATAAGTTTATTCTTATGCTCTTTTACTTGTTTGATTTTAATTATTTTTACTTGAAAAAGCAATTAAAATTCTGTTTTTGTTGAATCAAAATACGAATTATTAGATTGTGGATAATTAATTATGGAAGAAAATATTACGGATATTATGATTAAAGAAGAGCCCAAATTAATTTGGAGAGAATGCCTCGAAATAATTAAAGAGAATTTACCTGCCATTACATACAATACATGGTTTTTACCTATAAAACCATTAGAAATTACAGAAAGCACATTAAAAATTCAGGTTCCTAACAATTTTTTTGTTGAATGGATTGAAGAGCATTACAATACGCTAATTAATAAAACTATTAAACAGGTTTTAGGCAGTAATGGTCAGTTAGCTTATATTATTGCCGAAGAAACTTCTGAACCGGTAATAACAGCACCAATAATAACCGAAAGTCCGGTTATAAAGGTAAGATCTGCCGAAAACGTTCAAACACACGAATCATTTCTTAATCCGAAATACCGTTTTGAAAATTTTATTAAAGGCGAAAATAATCAGCTTGCACGGGCAGCCGGAGTAGCTATAAGTGAAACGCCCGGGGAAACATCGTTTAATCCATTGTTTATTTACGGCGGAGTGGGTCTAGGAAAAACTCATTTAATCCATGCAATCGGCAATAGAATTCTGGATAAATTTCCAGATAAAAAGGTAATATGCCTAAGCTCCGATATTTTTACGGTTGAGTTTGTTGAAGCAATTCAGAACAATACTGTTAACGATTTCTCAAATTTCTATAAAAGTATGGATGTGCTTATAATTGACGATATTCAATTTCTTATCGGAAAAGAAAAAACGCAGGATTTGTTCTTCCATATTTTTAATACTCTTCATCAAGCGGGAAAGCAAATTATTCTTTCATCCGATAAACCGCCGAAAGATTTGAAAGGACTTAATGAAAGATTGGTATCGCGGTTTCAGTGGGGATTAACCACCGATATTCAGCCTCCCGATTTTGAAACACGCATTGCAATTCTTAAAAATAAAGTAGAGACTTACGGAATTATTTTAAACAATCAGATTTTAGAGTTTATTTCGCAGAACATAACTTCTAATATACGCGAGCTTGAAGGCTGTTTGATTAAGCTGATGGCTAACGCATCTTTGAATTCGAGGGAAATTGATTTTGAGCTGGTTAAAAAAACTGTTAAAGAAATTGCTACAGGCAGACAGATAAATATTTCAATCGATTTTATTACAAAAATTGTATGCGAATTTTATCATGTTGAGGAAAATAAAGTCCGCGAAAAAAACCGGAAAAAAGAGGTTGTTGTTGCACGTCAGGCAGCAATGTATCTTTCCAAAATTATGACGCGTTCTTCATTAAAAACTATCGGACTTCATTTTGGCGGGCGGGATCATTCAACAGTAATACATGCTCAAAATACAATAGAAAGTTTGATTGAAAGCGATATTACTTTCCGCGAAACAATAGAAACAATAAAAAACAAAATTGAGATGAGCGTTATTTAAGAACTTGATAAATAAAAAAGCTGGCAATTGCCGGGCAAACAATAATTCTTAATTTTGGATTATTTATTACTTCAGCAGCATCAGTTCTATTACTCAGTCAATAAAAGTTTGTTTCTCAAATCAATTATATAATTCTTAATCGATTTGAATTCAACTTTATAACCAAAACCGAAA
>CAYTFZ010000031.1:0-5294 GCA_964437215.1 uncultured Melioribacteraceae bacterium
CGGAATCGAACCGCCGACACAAGGATTTTCAGTCCTTTGCTCTACCGACTGAGCTATCTGCCCTCAAAAATTACGAAACGAAATATAATGTTTTTTTCTTGAATATTGCAAACAGAAAATAATAATTGTATTTAATTTTATATATCTTTTTCGTCGGGCAAAGTAATTCAACAAAGATTTGATAAAGTTGCAACCATAACTGCTTTAATAGTATGAACACGATTTTCAGCTTCATCGAAAACAATAGAATATTCCGATTCAAATACCTCATCTGTAACTTCCATTGATTCAAGCCCGAATTTTTGAAATATTTCCTCACCGATAGATGTTTCCCTATTGTGAAAAGCAGGTAGACAGTGCATAAATTTTACATTAGGATTTTCAGTATCCTTAATCATTTCGATATTTATTTGATATGGTGTCATCAATTTTATTCTTTCTTCCCAAACACTTTCTGGTTCACCCATAGAAACCCAAACATCAGTATATAGAAAATCGGCTCCTTTTACACCTTTTACCGGATCCTCTGTAAAATTAATTTCTGCACCTGTTCCTTTTGCAATTTGTTTGCAAATATTAACAAGATTTTCGTTAGGCCAAAGTTTTTTTGGGGCAATTGCAGAAAACTTAATTCCTAATTTAGCACAACCTACCATAAGAGAATTTCCCATATTATTTCTCGAATCGCCCAGGTAAGCTAATGATATTTTATCCAACGGTTTATCGGAATATTCCAGAATCGTCATAAAATCAGCTAAAACTTGTGTCGGGTGAAATTCATCTGTCAGTCCGTTCCAAACAGGAACACCGGCATATTTACCCAAAGTTTCAACAATATCCTGCCCGAAGCCTCTGTATTCAATTCCGTCATACATTCTTCCTAAAACTCTTGCAGTGTCTTTCATCGATTCTTTTTTTCCCATCTGCGAACCTGTAGGACCGATAAATGTTACTCCGGCACCCTGATCCATTGCCGCAGTTTCAAATGCACACCTTGTTCGGGTTGAATCTTTTGCAAACAGAAGAACAATATTCTTTCCTTTTAATCTTTGAATTTCTTTGCCTTCTTTTTTTTCTTTCTTTAATTGTATTGAAATATCCAGAAGATATTTAATTTCTTCAGGTGTAAAATCGAGTAATTTAAGGAAATTTTTCCCTTTGAGATTAATTTTCATTTTTATTCCAATTTCTTGTTATAAATCCGTGTTCCAGAATTATTTTCATACAATCCCGTTGTATCAGTTATAATTGCAACTTTTCCGCCGTTTTCAATAAAATCTATGGCAGCTTCAATTTTTGGTTCCATACTGCCTGAACCAAATTGACCTTCCGAAAGATAACATTTTACTTCATTTAATGAAATATTTTTAAGTATTTTTTGTTCAGGCTTATTAAAATCAATGTAAACAGCCGGAACATCCGTAATTATGTAAAATTCATCTGCTTTAATATCTTTTGCTAAAAGTGCCGAGGCAAGATCTTTATCGACAACAGCTTCAATTGCTTCAAGATAGTTATTTTCATGCCGGTAAACTGGTATTCCTCCGCCTCCAGCCGCAATAACAATTATTCCATGTTCAGCCATTGTTTCAATTGCCTTCTTATTTAATATATCGATAGGTTTTGGTGATGCAACGACTTTTCGCCATCCTCGTTTTCTGGCATCTTCTTTAAATATCCATCCGTTTGCTTTTGAAAGAAGTTCAGCTTCTTCTTTTAAGTAAAATGGACCAATAGGTTTAGATGGATTTTTAAACGCAAAATCATTTTTATCTACAAGAACCTGAGTAACCACCGTTATAATATTCTTATAAATTCCTGCTTTATTCAAAACATTCCGCATCTGTCTTTCAATCATATAGCCAATACCGCCCTGCGAATCTGCTACACAAATATCTAAAGGCATTTTTTCAATTTTATAAACTTCATATCCGGCTTCATTACGCATTAAAATATTACCGACCTGCGGTCCGTTCCCATGGCTAATTATAAGATTATAATTTTTCTTTATTAACTCAAGAAGTTTTTCGCAGGTTTCATATACATTTTGTTCCTGCTCATCTATTGTCCCGCGCTGACCATCTTTTACAAGAGCATTCCCTCCCAACGCAACAACAGCAAGCTTTTTCATAAAAGCCCTTTTACCTTAAGCACTTTTTCTAGAGTATTATTTCCTATTTCCTGCAATTCATACTGAACCCTTGCAGATGGTTTGTTAATTTTAAGAATCCTGCCAAGATCAACAGGAGTGCCAATTAAAACTGAATCGCAATCGGTTTTATTTATTGTTGTTTCCAGATCTTTAATCTGCTTTGCTCCGTAACCCATAGCAGGTAAAAGTGTACCTATTGAAGGATATTTTTTAAAGGTTTCTTTTATGGAATTAACAACAAACGGACGCGGATCGATTATTTCCTTTGCTCCGTTTTTTTGAGCCGCAACTATCCCTGCACCGTATTTCATTTCACCATGGGTAAGTGTCGGGCCGTCTTCAACAACAAGTACTCTTTTTCCGGTTATCAGTTCCGGTTTATCAACAATTAAAGGAGATGCTCCTTCTATGATTACTGCATCCGTATTCACATTTTTAATATTTTTCATTACTTCAAGAATATCCTGCGGTGCTGCAGAATCGATTTTATTAATTATTGCTGCATCCGCCATCCGTAAAGAAGTATTTCCCGGATAATAAGAAAGTTCGTGTCCGGGTCTGTGGGGATCAACTACTGTGAAAGTTACATCTGGTTTGTAAAAAGGAGTATCATTATTTCCTCCGTCCCACAAAATAATATCAGCCTCTTTTTCAGCTTCTTTTAAAATTGCCTCGTAATCAACGCCGGAATATATTATTCCTCCTAAAACTATATGAGGTTCATATTCTTCAATTTCTTCAATTGTACAATTATGCTTTTTTAAATCCTTAATTTCTGCAAATCTCTGAATTTTTTGTTTCAGAAGATCGCCGTACGGCATCGGATGCCTGATAGCAACTACTTTTTTCCCAGCATCACGTAATATTTTAACCAATTTTCTTGAGGTTTGGGATTTGCCACATCCTGTTCTTACAGCTAAAACTGCTATCACAGGTTTTTTACTTTTTAGCATCGTCTGCTCAGGGCTTAAAAGAGTAAATGAGGCACCTGCAGAATTAACAATGGAGGCTTTTGTCATTACATAATTAAAAGGGACATCTGAATATGAAAAGAATACTTCTTCAATTTTGTATTCCTTAATCAGCTTAACAAGTTTTTCTTCTTCGTAGATTTTTATGCCTTTAGGATAAAGTTTTCCTGCAAGTTCTGCAGGATAAATTCTTCCGTCAATGTTAGGTATTTGTGCTGCAGTAAAACAGACAACATTATACTCCTTGTTATTCCTGAAAAATACATTAAAGTTATGAAAATCGCGACCTGCTGCACCCATAATTAAAACATTTTTACCAGGCATAAAAGCCTCCTTTTTTATTCGACAGTTACACTTTTGGCTAAATTTCTAGGCTGATCAACATTTAATCCTTTTTTAACAGCAATGTGATATGCAAGCAGCTGAAGAGGTATAACAGAAAGAACCGGCATAAGCATTCTTATTGTATCGGGGATTTTTATTGTATAATCAACTATTTTGTCAATTTTATCGTCGTTTTCACTTGCAATTGCAATTATTCTTCCTTTGCGAGCTTTAACTTCTTCAATATTACTAATAATTTTTTCGTAAACAGAATCATTGGGAGCAAGAAAAACGCAAGGCATATTTTTATCAATCAATGCAATTGGTCCATGTTTCATTTCAGCAGCCGGATAACCTTCAGCGTGTATATAAGATATCTCTTTCAGCTTTAGTGCTCCTTCTAAGGCAACCGGGAAATTATAACCCCTTCCCAAATAAAGAAAATTTAATGAATCTTTAAACTCTTCTGCAATTTTTTCAATATGATCATTTAATTTAAGTATTCTCTCTATTTTTTCGGGCAGCATTTCAATTTCTTTAATAATAGTTTTCCCATCTATGTGACTAAGTTGTTTTTTGCGTGCTATTAAAAGAGTAATTAACGCAAATACAATTAATTGAGAAGTAAAAGCTTTAGTTGAGGCTACTCCTATTTCGGGACCAGCGTGGATATAAACCCCTGCCTCACTTTCGCGGGCAATTGAACTTCCTACAACGTTTACAACCCCTAAGCATAAAGCACCCCTTCTTTTCGCTTCTTTAAGCGCAGCTAATGTATCGGCAGTTTCACCGCTTTGCGAAATAAAAAGAATAGTATCACCCTTGCCGATTATCGGATTTCTGTATCTGAATTCTGATGCATATTCAACTTCGCAAGGTATTCCCGTAAATTGTTCTATCATATATTCGCCAACAAGTCCGGCATGCCAGGAGGTTCCGCATGCAGTAATAATTATCCTTTTCGATTCAGCTATTCTATCTTCAAAACCAACAAGACCTCCAAGTTTTGCAGTCCCTTCTTTATGTAAAAGCCGTCCTCTCATAGAATTACGAATAGATTCTGGCTGCTCCATAATTTCTTTAAGCATAAAATGGGGATACCCGCCTTTGCTAATTTCATCAAGACTCATTGTTACTTCGTGAATTTCTTTTTCAATATCAACAGCAGATATTGTTTTTGCACAAAATGAATCTTTTTTTACTTCTGCTATTTCGCCGTCCTCTAAATATACAATCTGGCTTGTATATGATATTAATGCTGAAACATCTGAAGCAATGAAATTCTCCTCATCTCCTATTCCAATTACAAGAGGCGAACCTTTTTTTGCTACAATAATTTTATCAGGTTCATCGCTCGATATTACTGCAATTCCGTATGTTCCTTCAACCTCGTTAAGTGAATATCTGACTGATTCGAATAATGAAAAGCCTTTTTTCTTAAAACTGTCAATCAAATGAACTAATACTTCGGTATCTGTTTCCGAAATAAATTTAAAACCGTTTGAAATCAATGCTTTTCGCAGAGTTGCGTAATTTTCAATTATCCCGTTATGAATAACTAAAATTGAGTTTTTCCCGTTAAAATGCGGATGTGCGTTGGTCTCGGTAGGCGCTCCATGTGTAGCCCAGCGGGTATGTCCTATTCCTAAAGGGGTTTTAATTTCTCTTCCGTTTATTTTATCTTCAAGCTGCGATACTTTTCCGGTTTTTTTGTAAACTTTGCATTCGCCATCCTCAATTGTTCCAATTCCGGCAGAATCATATCCCCTGTACTCAAGACGTTTTAAACCTTCTATTAAAATCGGCACACATTTTTTTTCACCGATATATCCAACAATACCGCACAT
>CAYTFZ010000031.1:5394-24223 GCA_964437215.1 uncultured Melioribacteraceae bacterium
CTATTAAAATCGGCACACATTTTTTTTCACCGATATATCCAACAATACCGCACATAATAAACTCCTTTCAAATTTTCATTTTTATGTTTCAAGGAAGGCTAATGATCCGGACAAGGTCTATTAAGTATTTTGTTTTTCTTTGCACTGTGTATACAATCGCAATTATTAAGTAACATAAACTTTTGTGTCTCAGAACCATTAATTCTTTATGAAATCTAATAAATTAGTTTTTCAATTCAAATACATAACAATATAATAATACAAATAATCTTTTTTATTGTGATAAACTTCACGTAATCAATTATATGTATAAATAATATTTATCACTATAATTTAATCTTCTTTTGTAATTATTCCTCCGGCTAAAACAAAACCTTCATCATTATAAACTACAACGGACTGTCCCGGTGTTATAGCACTTTTTGGTTCATTAAAAATGATTGCAAATCTGTCATCGCCAATCTGTGTAACTATTGCGTCTGCAGCTTTATCGGAATATCGTATTTTCGCTTTTACTTTTTGCCCCAAATTTAACCTCTTTACAGAAACATAATTAACTTCTGCGGCAATTAATTCTTTCTTTAAAAGATCTTCTTTTTCTCCCAGTTCCACAATATTCTTGTTTGCATCAATTTTTGTTACATAAACCGGTTTTCCTAAAGCAATTCCTAATCCTTTTCGCTGTCCCACAGTATAGAACGGAATGCCTTTGTGTTCAGCAACTTTTTCACCGTTAAATAGCATATCCCCTTTTTCTAATTTCTGCAATTCACCAGGTACTTTTTCCTGAAGAAATCTTTGATAGTTATCATCGGCAATAAAACATATCTCTTGACTATCCGGTTTATTGGCAGTCTTTAATCCAAAACTTGCTGCCATTTCTCTAATTTGTATTTTGCTGTATTTTCCTAACGGAAGCAATGTTCTACTCAGGCTTTCCTGACTTAATCCCCATAATGCATAAGATTGGTCTTTTGTACTGTCAGGTGAATTTTTCAGGCGATATCTATTGTTATCTGAATCATAATCTACAATAGCATAATGCCCGGTAGCAACGTACTTAGCATCAAGAGAATCTGCTTTGTGCAAGAGTTCTTCCCATTTAATCTTTCTGTTACATACAACGCAAGGGTTTGGGGTTTTCCCTTCCAGATACTCGCTAATGAAATTCTTAATAACGTGTTCTTCAAATTCATTTGTAAAATCAACCGTATAATGAGGAGCACCCAAAGAATCCGCTACATTTTTTGCATCAAATATTGCATCTAGAGAGCAGCAGCCGGATTCGTGTTTTGGAGCTCCGCCAACTTCCATAAAGCCCCAAGTTTTCATAGTAATTCCAATAACTTCATATCCTTGCATATTTAATAAGGCAGCAGCAACGCTGGAATCGACACCCCCGCTCATTGCAACAATCACTCGTTTTTCGTTAAGCATTTTTTTATTAGTTAATTTTTAATATGGAAATATATGAATAACTGCAGATATTATAAAAAAGAGATATTTATTTGACTGAATATAAAATGGCAAAACAAGTTACATAATTTTCGGAATGACTCATTGAAATTTTTAAATCCATTTCGGAATTAATTAAAGATTCTAATTTTCCGCTTAATTTTACTTTTGGCATGCCGCTTGGCTCATTAAATATTTCAATATCTTTCCAGCGGAAACCTTCATTGTATATAGAAGATAAAGCTTTTATAATGGCTTCTTTAGCGGCAAACCGTGCGGCAAGATGTTGATATTTATTTGCTTTTGAAAGAGAATACTGTTTTTCCAATTCGGTGTATATTTTATCTAAAAACTTGCTGCCAAGTTTATCTACACTTTTCTTTATTCTCTCAATTTCAATTATGTCTATTCCTACGCCTATTATCATATACTAAAACAAATCGATGTTTGCATCAACATTAATACCTTTATCTTGAATTTGTTCAAGTAATATTTCCGTTAACTTTTTTAATTGCTCTAAAGATTTCTTCATATCGTTTACTATCTGCTCATCGTATACAATTTTGCCAATATTGTTTTTCCCGCTTTTTATTTCATCCGAAAAATTATTTAACTTAGTTAAAAGTGAATCGGATTTAACAAGAACCGAATTTAATTGAGTAATAGAATTTTTTAAAGGTTCTTTAGTATCAGAAATCAGTTCATTCCCTCCATTTAAAAATTCATTCCCCGAATCAATTAGGTTTTTAAAACCTTCTTTGTTCTCGTTCAGTATACTGTTCAGATTTGTTATTGTACGTTTCATTTCGGTAAAAGAGCTTTTCATATCAGCCAAAAATACTTCATCGCCGGCAAACTTATTAATTCCTGTAACAGCAATTTTTAACTGATGAACCAAATCAATAAGATCGCTTTGTACTGAACTTAATGCTGCCATTGCAGTGGAAACATCACCGGCAAATTTTCCTTTTTGCAGAACTTTAAAATCCATTGACCTATCGGAATATCCTTGCTTTATCTGAATTATTTTACCTCCCATTAAGTCGAGCATCATTACAGAAAATTCCGCATCTTCTTTTATTTTAATATTTTTATCGAGTACAACATTAACAATTACGCCATCGTCACTGATATTAATAAAATTTACATAACCTTTTTTAACCCCATTTAAAGCAACAGGATCTCCGGGTTCTAATCCTGCAACAGAATCGAATGAAATATTCAAGTTAACTTTTTCATCAAAGGGATTGATATTTTTTGCCCACCCAATTACCCAAACAACAAGAATTATTGCAATGATTGTAAGAATTCCGACTTTAACTTCCGATTTTCTGCTGTTTTTCATTTGTTCCGGCCATGTTTTTTATATTTTCAATTTCTTCACTGCTTAAATTTTTATCGCTGAGAGCATTTTCTAAAATTAAAATAAAATTCTTTGCTTCTTTAACAGACTCCCAAATATCTTTTTTTTCAAGTATTTTTACAAATTCATTTTTGTTCTTTTCTAAAAATTCTTTATCCTTTAATTCAAGACCTCTTATTTTTTCTTCAAGCCCAGAAAAAACATAGCTGAGAGCTTCTCTTTTTGCATAAGAATAAATTTCGTTACCATATTTTAAATAAACATAATAACCCGCGCCAGCAATAATTATAGCAATAAAGAATATTTTAATTGTGCACCCTTTAAGCATCTAATTCCTTGCTGATTACTTTAAGAATATGAATTTTATTTATTCTGTTATTAGTAATTTCTTTTACAGCAAATTGGTAATCCTTAAAAACAAACTTATAATCCAGCTCCGGTATTTTTCCTGAATGGTTAAAAATAAAACCTGCAATTGTATCATAATCATCATTTTCTGATGAAAGATCAGTTTGCAAAAGATTGTTAATTTCATCTATTGATACTTTTCCTATAACAAGATATTCATTATCATTTATTACCGATATTTCCTGTTCATCGTCATCATATTCATCCTTAATTTCGCCAACAATTTCTTCAAGAATGTCCTCCATCGTGATAAGTCCTGCAGTACCTCCGTATTCATCAACAACAATTCCAACATGCATATTCATTTTCTGGAAATCCTGCATCAGGTCGCTTATAAGCTTATTTTCGGGTATAAACATAGCTTTGCGTGCTATTTTTGTAAGCAGAAGTTTTTTTCTTAATTCTAAACTTGTAAAATATGGAAGCAAATCTTTTGCGTATATAATTCCTTCAATTTCGTCTATGTTATCTTTGAACAACGGAATTCTGCTGTGACCAGATTCTGTAACAATTCTTATAAGTTCATCAAAATCAGTATCCGACGAAACCGCTACAATATCAACCCTCGGAGTCATTACTTCTCTAACGGTAACAGTTTTAAAAGAAACAATTCCTTGAATTAGTTCTTGTTCTCCTTCTTCAATAGTTCCTTTTTCAAGACTGATTTCAGCTAAATCATTAATTTCTGATGGAAATAATGCTGTATTTCCTTTATTCAGATTCATTTTTGATGTTATAAATTTAATAAGATCTGTAAGAACTTTAGCAATCGGGAATAATATAACACTCACCCAATACAATGGAACGGCAACTATTTTTGCAAATCCTATTGGATGTTTTGCAGCCCAGACTTTAGGAGTAATTTCTCCTACAATTAAAATTACAATTGTTGTAACTACTATTTGGAGAATAATTGCAACATCAATACTAATTTTAAAATATTCTGCTGCAGTAAAAGCAAAAGTAACA
The DNA here is from genome assembly GCA_964437215.1 of uncultured Melioribacteraceae bacterium. Lineage (GTDB taxonomy): Bacteria > Bacteroidota > Ignavibacteria > Ignavibacteriales > Melioribacteraceae > JAAYAN01. The sequence goes on from CAYTFZ010000031.1 coordinate 9,590, forward strand.
GCTATTATGGATGTACCGACATTAACTAATGTATTCCCAATCAGAATTGTAACTAAAAGTCTTCTTGGTGCATCAAGAAGACTTATTATTGTTTTTGCAAAAATATTGTTTTCCTTTTTCAGATCTTTGATTTTAATATTATCAATTGAAAATAATGAAACCTCGGAACCTGAAAAAAAACCGGACGCAACTAGAAATAATAATAAGAGCGCTAAATTAATAAACCCATCGGTATCCAAATATTACTTAACCTATATTGTTATACATATTTTAAAATGGCAGATCGTTATTTTCTTCAGTGCTTCCGCCAATTTCACTGCTTGTTTCCGCAACGTGGGATATACTGTTTCCCGGATTATAATTTTCATCTCTCCCTTCAAGAAGAATTATTCCGGAAGAATCTGTAACAACTTCAGTAAAATATTGTTTTATACCGTCTTTTTCGTAATCTCTTTTACTCAGTCTTCCTTCAACATACACTTTTTTACCTTTAATTAGTTTTTCTTTTACAAAATCCGAAAGGTTAAAAGCTACTACATTATGCCAGGTAGTTTCATTTGTCCATTGCCCGTCTTTGTTTTTATAACTGTGAGTAGTAGCCAAAGAAAATGAAGTAACCGAAGCATTATTCGGGGTAAATCTTGTTTCGGCATCTTTTCCGATATTGCCGATTAACATAATTTTGTTCAAAGAAAAAGCCATACTACCTCCGTATTTTTAACTAAAAGAATATCTCTATTATTTATTTATAAATAATTGAACAGTTAATTTTCTTTATAATTTAAATGATAGGTTCAAGCTGAATAAATCCGCTCTGGTTTCATAAAAACCATTTAAGGGAATTTTACTGATTGGTATAAATTCCCCTGAAGTATTTATTTCTCTGTCGTAGAAATAAATATACAAATACGATGCATCAACTGTCATATAATCTGTAACATCATAACCTGCTCCAATATTCATCCCGATTCTGTCGGCATCAGGTAATGTAAAATCAAGCCTTTCATCCCTAATAGGATTTTTATCGAAATAAACTCCACCACGTACGCGGAATGATTCTAAGGCTTTATATTCGCCTCCAATTCTGGCAATCCAGCTGTTCTTATATTTTCTTGTAGATGTACTTATATTTTTGCCGTTTTCCGGATTTTTCCATTCATTGAATTCAATTTCAAGTTTATCATAACTTTCCCAAGCGTTAAATTGAAAATCAGCAACAATTTTATGACCTTCGGGACTTCTGTATGCAACACCGGTAGTAAATACAATAGGTACTGTTAAAGGAGCATTTATGGGTCCGTGAGGATAACCGACAGCCATTCTTCCTAAAATGAGACTTTCGTAAGCTGAAAGGATACTTGGTATTTTAGGTAAAGTTAACTCTGCATCTCCTTCCATTTCGTAACGTATCTGGCTTTTAAATGAGGCGCCGATGGAAAATTCTTTCCAAGGAAAATATAAAATGCCAGCATTAAAACCGTATGATATTGCGTCTCCAGTCATTTTCAGGTGTATGTCATCTAAAGGAATAACTGTTCCATTCATAGGATTTGTAAATGCTGCAGCAATTTTTCTGGTTATCAAAACATCTGCATACGATAAAGTTAAGCCGAAACTTGCTGAAAAATTATCAGTAACCTTATATGCAATTACCGGAGATAAATTGAAGGTTCGCACTTCTGTCTCGAGAGCATTATATCTTCCAACCCAATTTTCATCCCATTTTGTGCCGAGTCCGAATGGATTATTAAAACCCAGACCGATGAAAAGTTTTTCATTTAACTGCTGGGTAAAATAAAAATTCACAGGTGTGAAAAATTGTTTTTCCAATGATGATGAAGTTTTTTGAGGATCAGGACCTGTAAATGTGCTTGTGGGATATATTAAGGTAGCACCTAAACTAATATTAGTGCCTGGCAATTGTGTGATACCTGCTGCATTAAAATAAACTGCCGATGGGTCATCAGCAAGACCGGTAAAAGCGCCACCCATAGACATAGCTCTTGAACCATGTTCATTTATTTGAAATCCGCTTGCAAAAAGTCCGGCTGAAAATATTGTAGCAAATAATACTGTAGAAATATTTCTTAACACGCTACCTCCTAATTAAGAATGATTATTAAGCTTCTTATACTTATGTAACCTTTTTAGATTGACAATGAGAATATAAATAAATGAAAATAATAATTCCAATTTATGTTACTTTAATTCTATTATTGTAACGCCGTCTCCACCGAACTCTACATTTGCGAAATAGTAATTTTTAACAGATTCGTGTTTTTTTAACAAATTCCAGACAGTATTTTTCAATACGCCTGTTCCCTTTCCATGAATAATTTCTAATCTCGAAGAATTTGCCAAAACTCCTTCATCAACAAATCTTACAATTTCAAACTCAACTTCTTCAGGCTTTTTTCCCCTTATATCGAGTGATAAATTAACGTTTCCTGTAAAAATGTTTGAGTAAATACTTGAACTAGTATTTTCGGATAATGGTTTTTTAATCTTAATTAAATTACTGAGTTTTACTTTTAGCTTTATACTTCCAGCAAAAATAACAGCATTATTTTTTTCTTCTACCAATTCACTTACAATTCCTTCTGTAGAAGTATCTTTTATTCTAACATAATCGCCGCAAGCAATTTTAACTGTTTCTTCAATGTTTTCTGTTTTAATTTTTTCTTTAGAAAACTTGATTGTCTCTTCTTTCAATTTTTCAATTTTTTGTTTTTCCTGCTTAATTACTTCTTTATCGGCATTAGTTTCTCTTATTCGTTTAATAGTAGATTCAAACTCTTTATTAATATTATTAAGATATCTTTCTGCCTGATCCTTAGCCTGCTTTATTATTTCATTTTTTTGCTGATTAAGTTTTTTAAGCTGCCCTTCATATAAATTTGTTAAACCGCTTAATCGCGTATTTTCAATTTCATAAGTTTTTAATTTTTGCTCAAGAGTGTGTGATTTAGTTTCGAGGCTGATAATTAATTCTTCTACTTTGCTTTTTTTTGTATCGAGATATTCTTTTGCTGTATTTATAAATTCTTCATCAAATCCAATTCTTTTTGCTACTTCAAAAGCATAACTGGAACCGGGAATTCCTTGTCTGAACTTATAAGTCGGCATTAATTTTTCATTATCAAATTCCATCGAAGCATTTTGAAATCCTTCAATATTATCTGCAACAATTTTCAGGTTTCCGTGATGAGTGCTTGCAAGAACTATTGCTTTTTTTTTCATCAGACTTAATAAAATGGAGGTTGCCAATGCCGAACCTTCTGCTGGGTCAGTTCCCGTTCCTATTTCATCGAGTAAAACAAGAGTATTTTCGTTGGCATTGTCAATTATGCTTTTAATGTTTTTTAAGTGAGAACTGAATGTACTGAGATCGTCTTCAATTGATTGGTCATCGCCGATATCAGCTAAAACTTTATCAATAAAATGGAAATTAGAATCCGGATGTACAGGAATATGAATTCCAGAATGCGCAAGCAAAACAAGCAGACCAAAAGTTTTAAGTGCCACTGTTTTGCCGCCGGCATTAGGTCCGGTTATTATAATTACTCTATCATTCTTTATTTCAATATTAAGAGGAACTGTTTTTTCATTTCCAAGTTTTTTTACCAAGCTCGGATGTTTTCCGTTAATAATCTGGAAACTTGAACTACTATCAAAAGAAGGAAACGCACCTATTATTTCAATTGAATATTTTGCCCGTGCAAAAATAGAATCTATTTTAGAAATTGTATTTAATGCTTGAACAAGTAATAGCGTGTTTTCTCCGATTTTTCTTGTTATTGTATAAAGAATTTTATCAATTTCTCTTTTTTCAGCAAAAGTTAAAGATAATATTTCATTGTTCATATCAAGCGTTTCTTCCGGTTCAATATAAACTGTCTGCCCAGTGGATGATTCCGAATGGATGAATCCTTTTACTTGCCGCTTATACTCAACCTTTACAGGCAGTACAATCCGTCCGTCCCGCATAGTAATATATTCTTCTTGAACAAGATATTTTTCACTGTACGTTTTAAGTATTCTATTAACAATTTTTCTTAGATTATCCTTTTTTTCTATAATCTTTTTTCTTATTGTTTTTAGATTTTCACTGGCATTATCCGATATATCCCCTTTCTCATCAAATATTTTTTCGATGTGATGTTCCAGCACTTTATCAATAAAAAGATTTTGTATCACTTTTGTTAGCTGGGTTTCATTTTTAATTCTGCTGTTTAAATAATTGAATATTTTTCGACTTAGCTGCATTAATACAAGAATGTACTTTATTTCTTTTATATCAAGAATACTACCTTCAATTTTTGCTTTATACAAAGAATCTGTTAAATCGGGCAGATATTCAAAAGGCGGGTAATCAGATTCAATCAAAATAGTTTTAGCTTCGGAAACAATTTCTCCTTCTTTTATAACTTCTTCTTTATTTATTAAAGGAGTAAGATTATGTATCTCAGATTTCCCATTTTCAGTAGAAGCAATTCCGGCAATTTTCTCTAATATCTTTTCAAATTCTAGTTTATCTTTGATATCTTTCATTATATTCTTACTTGTTATTAATATATTTCTCAATATTTAACGAATCAATATCATTCTTTTTTATTATATCTTCAAATAACTCTATTTTTTCAGAATCATTTCCAATTATGTAATCAATTACTGTAGGAACAATTGAATAAATATCATTAAACAGCATAGAATTATTTTTTTCAACTTCATCCGGATAATTAAAAATGTTAAGCACTAAAAACAAAGCGCTTAAGAAGAACACGGCCTGAACAGCTCCGGATACTCCACCTAGTATTTGATTTAAGAATCTGTTTACTTTATCAATTGGATGAACAATGCGTTTTATGATTGCTACAATAAAAATAACTAATAAAAAAATAAGAATTCCGGCAACAATTTCAGAAAGATAAATATCATCATTAAAGACCGGAGATACTATTTTTGCAACATCATTGCTGAATTTAAATGAAGCGTATATTGCAGTAAAAAAACCTATAAGTCCAATAAGTTTTCGTACTAAGCCATCTTTATATCCAAGCAAAAAAGCAATTATAACAAAAGCGATTATAATGTAATCAATATAATTCAACCGATACTCAAAACCTTTTCTACAATTGTTTTTATAATTTTACCGTCAGCTTTTCCTTTAAATTCTGCAGCAGCTTTTGGCATCAGTTTGGCAAAGTGTGTTTTATCTATAGCACCTATATCTTCTGCCATCTGCTTGATTTTCAAATAGAGTTCTTCTTCACTAAGCTGTGCTGGTAAATATTCCTGTATTATTTTTAACTCAGCTTCTTCCTGCAAAGCCAGCTCTTCCCTTCCGGCATTTCGGAATTGTTCTATTGATTCTTTCCTTTTTTTTGCTGCGGCAGTAAGCATCTTTATTTCATCTTCCGGAGTAATAGCTCTGTTTTGTCCGCTTTTTTCAAACTCTAAAATCAGTGCTCTTATTGAGCGTAACGTTGTAGTGCGTAATTTATCGCCACTTTTCATTGCATTTTTTAAATCTTCATTTATTTTTTCTGTTAAATTCATATAATTCTCCAAAAAAAAAGGCAGACTAAAAGCCTGCCTTTATAATAATTTTTGATAAAATTAAAGTTTCAGACTTGCTGAGTAGTTAATTCTAAGACAGTATGCTTTTCGTAGTTCCTGTTGAATATCGGTAACAACACCCATATTCGACGTACGGTCAACTCTTAAAGAGACAATAACTTGTGGCATATTTTCTCTTTTTTTGTACATGATATCCTGAATATCTTTTACCTGAACAATATTATCATCAACCTGAATACGTCCATCATCTCCTACCCATATGTAGGAAACAAGTCTTTTATTTTCAATTTTTTCTATTGCTTTAGCTTCAGGAAGCTTAAACTTCACTAATACTTCTACCTCCCTTAAAGTTGAAGAAACAAGGAAGAATAAAAGCAACATAAATACAATGTCAGGAAGTGAAGCTGTTGGAATTTCCTGTTTAGTCGTAGCACGTTTCTTTTCAAATTTCATTTTTCGTACCTATTCATTTATACAGTTTCAGGTTCAGCAATTGAAATAATAATTGGTATTGCCTGTTTTACATCATCCATTTCTTCTTCATTCAAATCAATAGTTTTTCTTCCGAACTTACTAAGCGAATATGTATCTCTAACTTCGAAATAAGCTGCTTTTACTTGATCGAGCGTTTGAATATACAAATGATAATTAGTCTTTCTGTCTGTCTTTATCGAAACAATAAGTTTCTTGTTACTTGGAAGATTTATCTTACTTGTAATTCTTTCAATCAAGTTGTTTTTTATTTGCGGAATAGCAATAACTTTATCACTTAATAAAACCATTCCATTCTCGTTCACAACAAGCGTAGCCATCCTTTCTTTTGATACTACCGGAGGAGGTGGTGAACCTGGGGGAACGAAATCAGGCAGGGTCATACCGATACCTGTATCTACATCTATTGTGGAAGAAACTATAAAGAATAAAAGAAGCAAGAATGAAATATCTGCCATAGAGCCACTGGGGATATCGGCATCTTGCATTTTACGTTTTTTTATCTTTATCATTCTGGTTATCTCTTTTTTTATTCTTCTGTACTCATATCATAAAGTGTATCTATTAACTCAATTGAACTTTCTTCCATATCAGCAACTATTTTATCGATACGTGATATAAATAAATTATAGAATGCTTGAAGAATCATAGCTACTACTAGTCCGAAAAGAGTAGTTAACAAAGCAACTGAAATACCGCCTGCAACTATACCAGGAGACATCTGAGCAGCTTCTTTAATAGCGTCGAATGACTGGATCATACCTTGTACTGTACCAGTAAAACCAAGCATAGGAGCAAGTGTAATAAAAGTAGAAATATAAATCATTCCTCTTTCAAGAAAACCCATTTCAATAGCGCCGTAAGTCATAATAGCTTTTTCTGCAGCTTCAATACCTTCGTCTGCTCTTAAAAGTCCAGCATGAAATACTGATGCGATTGGACCGCGTGTGTTTTCACATAATCTTTTTGCTTCTTCAAGTCCGCCTTTATTTAAAGCGTTCTTTACATCAACAATGAATTTTTTTGTATTAGTACTAGCTCTAATTAAAGTATAGAGTTTAGCAAATGAGAATCCAAGTCCTATAACCAAACAAGCTAAAATAGGCCACATAAAAAGACCGCCTTCAAAGAATTTAGTTTGCAAGTAGGAAATAGTACTCTGTTCAGCCTGAGCAACTACAAAGCCTAACATAGATATTACTGACATAAGAGGTAACCTCCGAGTGATTATTATTATTATTTATTATTAAAGTTCAATTTCTTTAAAAATAGTCGTGTAAGTCTAACTATTTAGAGCTTAAAAGTCAATAAATAATTTTATTATCTCATAAATTTGGTAATATATTACCTTTAATTTCATAAATATTTCCATTGACTTTTTTATATTTTTTAAACAAAAGAGAGATAAATTCTCCTATTTCTTCAGGTTTCGTTAAAATATTATCACCAGCCCACTTTCTGTTGTCCTCTGTATCGAGAGCTAAGGGAGCAATAGCATTGGCCGTAAAATTATATTTAGCGCCTTCAAGAGCAAGTGATTTAACCAGATAATTCAACAAACTTTTGCTGGCTCCGTATGCAGCTTTTCCTATTTCAGGATTGATAGATGTCATTGCACTTGTAAAAAGTATTGATCCGCCGAATGATTTTTGTAACAGTTTTACAGAATACTTTGCTATAAGAAAAGATATATTGGCATTCAGCTTTTGCATAGCTAACCATTCATCATAAGAAGTTTCCGATATTTCTTTGCCGCCGGAATATCCTCCAATTGTAGAAAAAATAAAATACTCTGAATTTCTGTCGGTGGTAAATATTTCAAAAGCCTCTGCTACATTCTCCTCCAGCGAAAGGTCTTTTATTCTTTTTGCGTTTACGTTTTGCTGCGATATTATAAGAGATGATATATCAAAATCGAGGAGAGTTATACTATCGTATTTCTTTTTTATTAAAGAAGCAGTTACTCCTTTGCCAAGATTTCCCGATGCGCCGAAAATTATTAAATATTTTCTCATATTCTAATTACAAATTAAAAAATTTGCAGTTACCGGAAAGTGGTCGCTGTATCCGCCAAGATAATCTTTTCCTCCAAATGTTGGAATGGATGACCCTTTAAATTTTCCGCTCTTTGTTACAAGGAATTCAGGTTTAACTATTTTAAATGAATTGTCAGAATACTTTATTCGGCATCGTGTCATTTTTTCGGAAATAATAATCTGATCAAGCATATCCCAATTACCTTTGTAAAGATAGCTGCCTGAATCTGAAAGAAAAACATTTTCGGCTAAATTAAGAAGATCAAAAGAATTATTTTCAATTAAATTACTGATTGAGTTATCAACAGGCTCATCGTTGAAATCACCCATAATTATAATATTGCCCGATTGATAATTATTAAAATTCTTCTCAATTGCACTTTTTAATGTTTCAGAAGCTTTCATTCTGTGTCTTTCAGATTCATCTTTACCGCCCTTTCGCGAAGGCCAGTGATTTACAAAAAAAGAAATTGTATCACCTGATTTGTGTTTCAATACAGCCTCCAGCACAGGACGTGTTTCAAATTCCAGATCAACTCTGTGAGCAAATTTTTTAACCGGTTTGAAAACATCTTTATCATATAGCAATGCTACATCAATTCCTCTTTTATCCGGACTTTCGAAATGTACTGCCTCATATTTTCGGAAATAATTGCACTTTTTAATAAGAGACTGCAACACCTTTAAATTTTCAACTTCCTGAACGGCAATAACATCAGGTCCTTTTCCGTTGTTAATAAACTTTATTACTTTGTGCAGATTATCAAGCTTGTTTTCCAATTTATCTTCTGTCCAGTTTTTTGAACCGTCCGGAGTAAATTCCTCGTCTTCCGTAAGCGGATCATCTTCTGTATCGAAAAGATTTTCCAGATTCCAAGAAGCTACCGAGACATATTTAATTTCATTTGAAGAATGATAAATCAGCGCAGCCAGAAAGAACACTGATAAAATCAAGAAAATAAAAAACCGCATAAAACTATACAAATATTTTAATTTTAATTACCAAATCTACAATTATTAAGTTATTATTTAAATAAGAAAATTGAAGAATTTCCTGAAAGGATGACGCTTTGAAAAATAAAATTGTAATAATTGACGCCTTAGCACTTGCTTACAGAGCTTATTATGCTTTTATCAACCGACCGCTTAAAACCCGCTCCGGTTTCCCGACATCAGCAGTTTTCGGATTTCTTAATCAACTTTTCCGCGTTGTTGAAGAAGTAAAACCTGATTATCTTGCTGTTGCTTTTGACTCCAAAGAAAAGACTTTCAGGCACGATATGTTCGATAAATACAAGTCAAGCAGAATGGCAATGCCCGAAGATTTGATTCCGCAAATAGAAAAAATAAAAGAGATAATTGAAGCATTCGATTTTCCCGTTTATATCAAGCCCGGATTTGAAGCTGATGATTTAATTGGAACGGCTTGTAAAAAAGCTGAAGAAGCCGGATTGCAAGTTTTTGCAGTAACACCAGATAAAGATTACATTCAATTAGTCACGGAAAATATTACTCTTATAAAAGCCGGGAAAAACACGGATGAACTTGTCTATACAACCCCGGTAAAAGTTATTGAGGAACTTGGAATAAGACCAGAACAAATGATTGATTATCTCGCTTTAATCGGCGATTCTTCCGACGATATTCCGGGTGTTGCCGGAATTGGACCCAAAACCGCAGCGCCGCTTTTACAGAGTTACGGCAATTTAGAAAACCTGTATGATAAATTGGGATTTGTAAGTAAAGAACCGGTCAGAAAAAAACTTAAAGAAAATAAAGAAAATGCATTCCTTTCAAAAACGCTTGCAACAATTGTTACCGATGTCGATTTCGATTTTAATATTGAGAAAGCAAAACTTACTCCTCCCAAAGACATCGATAAGCTAATTAAACTTTTAGCTGAACTTGAACTTACAAAATTCAACACCCGGCTTGCACGTCTGTTTGAAAAAAGTAATTTGGGAATTATACCCGATAATTTGAAAGCTGATGAACCGGCTTTAACCGGTTTTAATGAAAAAGAAGCAAATTACATTTTAATTAAAAATGTTGAAGAAGCAAATAAACTCGTTTCAATTCTGAATAAATCCGAACTATTTGTTTTTGATACCGAAACCGACGGGCTTGATATTTACAGTTTAAATCTTGCCGGAGCATCTTTTTCAACTAAAAATGGAGAAGGCTATTTTGTTGCAGTAAATCCTTTCGGGACTTCGGAAGATTTGTTTTCGCAAAATTTAAACGACCGTCTTCCTATTAAAGATTTCATAAAAATATTTAAACCGGTTTTCGAGCATCCGCAAATTAAAAAGATTTGCCAGAATGGAAAATTTGATATCGGAGTGATGCAGAATTACGGAATTACCATAAATAATTTTTATTTCGATACAATGCTTGCAAGCTATTTGATTGACCCGGATCAGAAACACGGGATGGATGAGCTTTCGCAAAAATATCTTAACTACAAACCGATTCCCCTTTCGGAACTTATCGGCGAGAAAAAAGACCCGACAAAAATATTCAGCGTGGAGCTTGAAAAACTTAAAAATTACGCAGCCGAAGATGCAGATGTAACTTTCCGGCTTTTTGAAATTCTGCAAAAAGAAATCAGCGGACAAAATCTTGAAAAACTCGCTTACGAAGTTGAATTTCCGCTTGCTGCAGTACTTGAAGATATGGAAAGAACAGGCATAAAAATAGATGTGAAAAATCTAAGGTTATTCGGAAACGACCTTCTTATTCTTCTCGATAATTTCTCTGCAAAAATTATTGAACTCGCAGGAGTTGATTTTAATATAAATTCCACAAAACAGCTTCAGGAAGTTTTATTCGAGAGATTAAAACTTAATCCCGGTAAGAAAACCAAAACCGGTTTTTCAACCGATGCCCGTTCCCTGGAAAATTTACGGGGCGAACACGAAATTATTGATGTGCTGTTAAATTACAGACAGATTGCAAAACTGAAATCCACTTATGCCGATGCCCTTCCTGAATTGATAAATCCTAAAACAGGAAAAATTCACACAACTTTTAACCAGACTGTAGCTTCAACCGGAAGACTTTCGAGCATAAATCCCAATCTTCAAAACATTCCAATCCGCACAGAACTTGGCAAAGAAATTAGAAAAGCTTTTATTCCATCGGATGGAAATCACCTGCTTTTAAGCGCCGATTACAGTCAGATTGAACTGCGGATTATGGCAAGCATTTGCGGTGACGAGGGATTAACTCAAGCTTTCCTGAATGGCGAGGATATTCACAGAAGCACGGCAGCGCAAGTTTTTAAGGTTAATCCGGATAACGTAACGACAGATATGCGGCGCAAAGCGAAAGAAGTAAATTTCGGAATTTTATACGGCATCGGCGCTTTCGGACTTAAAACCCGTTTGGGAATTACACAAACTCACGCGAAAGAAATAATCCAAACATATTTTTCTACATTCGGAAAAGTAAAAGCTTTTATGGATGAAAGCATCGGCAAAGCTAAAGAGAAAGGTTACGCTGAAACTCTGTTAGGAAGAAGAAGATTTCTGCCGAATATTAATAGCAAAAATCATTTGGTAAGGCAGTTTGAAGAAAGAGTTGCCATAAATATGCCTATTCAGGGAACCGCCGCCGATATGATAAAACTGGCGATGATTAAAATCCACAACGAGCTTGCAAAAGGTAAATATAAAACTAAAATGGTTCTTCAGGTGCACGACGAACTTGTATTCGATGTTCCTAAAGAGGAAGTTGAAGAAATTAAACAGCTTGTTAAATATCAGATGGAAAATGCTTTCCCGTTAAATGTTCCGGTAATAGCAGAAACCGGAATAGGCGAAAACTGGCTTGAAGCTCATTGAGTTTATTCATTATTTCAGGTCTTTTTTTTTTTGCAGGATGAACTCTTACCTGTCTATTTTATTATTTCATATTTATAGGAATATTTCCGGTTTAATATTTGCTGTTACAATTTGATTTTTTTGCATAAAGGATTTATACTTAGTATTAAGATAATTCATTTATATTTTCTTTAGAAAATTATTCTTTAATTCCGTCTAAAAAATTCTTATCCCGATTGATATATATTTAGATATTGTTAGTCGATTTATAATATATTATTTCTAATGAAAATTTTGTGTTATTTAAACCAGTATTGTATAGCAGATTTTATCTTCATTTATAATTGATTCCTCAAAACATATCCCCTAAAAAATACCCTAAAAAAAAAGGTATTTATTCGATACTTAATTCTAAAATTTAATATGTACAAATATTTCAAGATATTCTAAATAAATAATGATATTAAGGTTAACCCCTCAGGTTATCCTAATTATTTAATACTCATAGCTTTTTGTACTTCTCGCAATAAAAAATAATATAGAATAATATAAGGAACATATACTATGTGGTTTAAAAATCTCAAGATAAAATCTAAAATTTTCGCTGGTTTTTCAGTTGTATTAATACTGATGTTATCAGTTTCCATCGGCGTTTACTTAAGCACAACATCAATGATAGATACTTTCAAGTGGGTTGATCATACAAATAAGGTAATTGCAGAGGCAAATAATTTAGTAAAATTGCTTGTGGATCAGGAAACAGGTGCACGCGGATTTTTAATCACCGGAAAGGATGAATTTCTAGCTCCGTATAATAATGGAATTACTGATTTTGAAAGATCAATTGAGGAATTAAAAAACACTGTAAGTGATAACCCGGCTCAGGTTGAAAGATTAAACTCATTATCTGATGAACATGCTACTTGGAAAAAAGATATTATTGACCCAATGATTCAATTAAGAAGGGATGTAATTTCGGGGACTTATAGCTTAGAAATGTTGATTGAAGAAGAACAAAAAGCAAGGGGTAAGCAAGGAATGGACAGAATGCGTGGAATTGTTGCTGAATTTATTGGAATTGAGAGCAAGCTGAATGATGAAAGAAAAGCTGATGCAGAGAGTTCATCAGAGTTTTTAATTTGGTTTACATTTTTTGCATCGGGTATAGCTATCTTTTTAGGCATATTTATTTCATTTTATATTGCAAAGAAAATTAGCGTGCCAGTCAACGATCTTGTACGAATATCAGAAAAACTGGCATTAGGCGATATAAATGTGGATTTAAAAAATGATTCAACAGATGAAATAGGTCAGTTATCTTCTTCATTTACCCGGATGATTCAAACTCAAAAAGATAAAGTAAAAGCAGCCGAAGAAATAGCTTCAGGAACAATTAAACAAGTTGCACTCGCTTCTGGCAACGACGCAATTGGAATTGCATTTAATAAAGAAGTTGAAGTGATTTCTGGTTTACTAAATGATACAAGGGTTCTTTTAACAGCAGCAAAAGAAGGGAAACTTGATACAAGAGGGAATGCAGAAAAATACGCAGGTATTTGGGCAGAACTAATTATGGGGATAAATTCAATTTTAGATGAAGTGCTTAAGCCAATTAAAGAAGGTTCGGAAGTATTGAAAATTATGACGACAGGCGATTTAACTGCAAAAGTGAAAGGTGAATACAAGGGAGACCATCAGATAATTAAAAACAGTATAAATATGGTTTCGGAGTCTTTGAATACAGCTTTATCGCAAGTAAATGAAGCTGTTGCTGCAACAGCAAGCGCTGCGGCTCAAATCTCTTCCAGTTCCGAAGAAATGGCTGCAGGAACGCAGGAACAAAGTGCACAAACTTCTGAAATAGCCGGCGCAGTTGAAGAAATGACCAAGACAATTATAGAAACTTCACAAAATGCAAGTATTGCTGCCGAAAGCTCAGTAAAAGCCAGCCAGAATGCAAAAAAAGGAGCAGAAAAAATTAATGAAACCAAAAAAGGAATGATGAAAATAGTTGATTCGGTTAAAGTTACAGGTTCAATTATTTCATCATTAGCGGTTAAGACTGATCAAATTGGCGTGATTACACAGGTAATTGATGAAATAGCAGATCAGACAAATCTTTTGGCATTAAATGCAGCTATTGAAGCTGCAAGAGCCGGTGAACAAGGAAGGGGTTTTGCAGTTGTTGCCGATGAAGTAAGGAAACTGGCTGAAAGAACCACAAAAGCTACAAAAGAAATTGCAGACACAATTAAATCCGTTCAAATGGAAGCAAAAGAAGCTGATAATTCTATGATTGAAGCTGGAGAATCTGTTAAACACGGAATGGCTCTCACTGAAGAAGTTGCAAATGTTTTGCATGAAATTCTTGAAGTTAATTCAAAAGTATCTGATATGGTTAATCAAGTAGCAGCAGCTAGCGAACAGCAATCTACTACTGCCGAAGAAATAAGTAAAAATATCGAAAGTATAAGCAGTGTAACTCATCAATCTGCCTCAAGTACACAACAAATTGCTAAAGCTGCTGAAGATTTAAACCAGCTTGCTAACAGACTTCAGGACCTGGTAGAACAGTTTAAATTGGAAAATAATATGTTACAAGTTAAAAACAGCAATATGAAATATTTAAAAAGATAGTTTTTTAAATCAGGTTAATTCAACCTGATCAAAAACCCCGGTCAGCCGGGGTTTTTTGTTTATAT
>CAYTFZ010000032.1:0-2260 GCA_964437215.1 uncultured Melioribacteraceae bacterium
TGAAAAAAAACATATTTCGAATCAATTTTTAACGAGGGAAGCTGAACCGGAGGCTCAAATATATTTGCAGGGTTAATTTCGGAAGTATTAATATTATTTGTTTTTATTGAATCTTTTTGGATGGTTTGCGCCTGAATTGAAACAAAAAGGATTAATAACAGCGAAAAAAACTTCATAAACTCTCCAGAAATAAAGCAGGTTAGACACACATCTAATTTAAAAGTTTCATTCTTTAATATCAAGTCTTTCAATAATCGAACGGATATGTCTTTCGGAAATCCCGAGCAATCTGGCTGCAGCGCTTTTATTTCCGTTGTTTCTATTAATTGCTTCTTCAATAATTGCCCTTTCAAATGATTTAACCTTTTTCTCAAAACCTTCTTCAAGATTATAAGGGTCGAAAATTGTTTCATTAGATTTTGCAGCCATTGTTATTGGAAGATATTCCGGAGTTATTTCTTTGTTTCGGGAAAGAACTACAGCCCGCTCAATCATATTTTCTAACTCGCGGATATTCCCCGGATAATTGTATCTCATCAAAATATCTAAAGATTGTTTCGTAATTCCTTCAATATTTTTGTTATTCTTTTGGGAATGTTTTTTAATAAAATGTTCAACAAGCAAAGGGATATCCGATTTCCTGTCGCGCAGCGGAGGAAGGTTTATTGTAATTACATTTAAACGGTAATAAAGATCTTCGCGGAAAAGTTTGCCGGCAATCATTTCTTCAATATTCCGGTGAGTGGCAGATAAAATTCTTACATTTACTTTAATCACGCTGCTGCTCCCAATCCGCTGAATTTCGCCGAATTGTATTGCGCGGAGAAGCTTAACCTGAACTTGCAGCGGAATGTCTCCCAGTTCATCAATAAAAAGAGTTCCTCCATCTGCATCTTCAAACCTTCCTGAACGCTGATTTATTGCTCCTGTAAAAGAGCCTTTTTCGTGTCCGAATAATTCGCTTTCAAGCAGGTTTTCGGAAAGGGAAGCTGCATTTACAATAACAAACGGTTTATCGGCCCGGTCGCTGGCATAATGAATTGCTTTGGCAATTAATTCTTTGCCGGTTCCGCTTTCGCCGCGTATCATTATTGACGACGTACTTTGGGCTGCGCGCCCCGCCAAGTTAAGAGCCTGTTCCATTTTTTCGTTCTGTGTAATAATTCCGCTAAAACTGAATTTTTCTTGAAGCTGTTCTTTAAGTATTTTATTTTCCTTTTGTAATTGCTGCTTTTCGCTGATTCTGCTAATAAGATTTTCAAGCTCGTCAAGATTTATTGGTTTTGTAAGATAATCGTATGCGCCCGCCTTCATAATTGTTACCGCATCGTCAATACTTCCGAATGCAGTGCAAATTACAACATCAATTGCCGGGTTAAAATCTTTAATCATTTTAAGCGTTTTCAGCCCGTCCCACTCGGGCATTTTATAGTCGCTTATAACAATATTAATAATATCGTTCTTAACAATTTCAAATCCTTTAAGTCCGTTTTCGGCGGTTAAAACTTCGTAATTCCTTTTCGATAAAAAACTTTTCAGCGAAATCAGCTGGCTTTGTTCATCGTCAATTAATAATATCTTTATCTTTTCCATATCATTCATTCTCCGTTTTGGCTTTTATTGGCAGATTGATGGTAAACTCTGCGCCGCCCGACTTTGCATTTTTAACAGTAATAATTCCGCCGTGGTTTTCAATTATTTTTTGAACTAAACTTAAACCTATTCCGCTGCCGGTTGTTTTGGTTGTAAAATACAGATTGAAAATTTTAGGAAGAACATTCGGCGGAATTCCCGGTCCGCTATCAGTAATTATTATTTCAACTTTTTCGGATAAAACCTCAGCCGATATTTTAATTTCGCCGTTTTCCTTAATTGCTTCGGCAGCATTCCGGATTAAATTTATAAGAACCTGTAAAATTTTG
The DNA here is from genome assembly GCA_964437215.1 of uncultured Melioribacteraceae bacterium. Classification (GTDB taxonomy): domain Bacteria; phylum Bacteroidota; class Ignavibacteria; order Ignavibacteriales; family Melioribacteraceae; genus JAAYAN01. The sequence continues at coordinate 1,923 of CAYTFZ010000032.1, forward strand.
TCTTTATCCCAAATAACAACGGCATCCGTGTTATTATCTATTTTAAGACTTATATTTTTTTCTGATAACAGCTTTGTAAATTGAACACTTAATTGTTTCAATAACATAGATAACGGAAATTCTGCCGGACTGAGTTTTTCGGGAGTTGCAAACTGAAGAAAATTTACAATGGTTTTATTAATGCGTCCGACTTCATTATAAACAATTTTTGTAAGGTCGTTAAACTCATTTTCATTATCAGCGGGTTTAAAATCCTTTATAATAAGCTGAATAATTGTAGAAATTGAATTAAGCGGATTCCGGATTTCGTGAGCCACTGCCGAAGCAAGTTCGCCCAT
>CAYTFZ010000032.1:2360-24044 GCA_964437215.1 uncultured Melioribacteraceae bacterium
TTGAATTAAGCGGATTCCGGATTTCGTGAGCCACTGCCGAAGCAAGTTCGCCCATAGCACTGAGCCGCGCATTTCTCTGAACATTTTCTTCCAGTTTTTTCAACTCGGTAAAATCTTTAATAACTATTACCTTTTTAAGTTCCTGGTTTTTATCTCTGAACTGGTTTTTTGTTATTAAAAAATTCTTTACTTCGTTATTTATTGTGCAGACAATGTTTTTGATTTTCCAATCCGGATTAATTATTTCGACGGCTGTTTCTTCACCGAATAAATCCGATAAACCGGTGTTTGCCTGATCATTATCTTTTATTCCAAATAATACATTTGCCGCTTTATTGGAAGATGTGATTTTATTTTGCAGGTCAGCTACTAATATTGCATCGGCAACATTTTCCAAAACTTTTGAAGAAAAAGATTCGATAGCAGAAAAGTTTTTTTGCAGCATTTCATAGTTTAATCTCATTAAGATTGCTGAAAAGATTACAAGTCCGAAAATAATTATTCCGGCACCCATTAAAATACTGCGCCAGAAAATTCTGTTTCTTGCTTCTTCCAGACTTCTCATTGAAAGCCCGATTCTTAATAAACCTACCTTTAAATCTTCTGTTGAAACCGTACTTACAGCTTCAAAAATTTCTTCATCTTCAAATTCTGTTATTCTCCAATGATATTTTGCATCGTTAAAAGAGTTTGTTAAAAACTCCGAGTTTTCTACCGGCTCCAAAATACTTACATTTCCGGATGCCGCAATAATTCCCGATCGGTTTTGAATAGCCGCATAAATAATCCCTTCATTGTTTACAGCTTCTTTAATTAAAATTCCTAAACCCATTTCTTTCCGGAATTGGAGATGCTGCTCTGCATCTACAGTTATTAAAATTCCCGAATTATTATTTGCCGAAACCGCAGCAATAAAACTATTTCCGTTTGAGAATCGTGTGTTTTTTAATCCGATTATTAACGTGTCGGTTTCATCATTAAATACAGGCGAAAGGATTTCCAGCATGTTGTCTTTATCTAATTGAATATTGTCATTTTTATAATATGAAAATAAAAACCCGCCAGCCTTATCAACAATATTTATCGAAGAAATATTGTTATTTGCGGAAATTTCTTCCAGAAGTTTACTGCTGATTTTTCCGTTGTTATACAGAAGTTTGATATAACCCGCATTCTTAAGAAGATTTTCTCTTATTTCATACTCAACTTTCCGGTTAGAAACTATAGCATTTTCTGCAGATTGTTTTATAATTCCGATAATTGAATTTGATTGATTTATCATCAAGTTAAAAGTTTCTTTTTCAGTTTGATTCAGTTCAACTGCAATCGAAATTATAACAAGAACAAGAAGCGACAGAAAAATTATCACAAGGCTTTTTGTGCGGATAAGTTTACTGCTGTATGATTTAACATTTTCCATATAAATCCGTTTTGGGCTAAAATAATATTAAAAACTCAAATAACAAAATCAGCCTAAACTAAAATACTATTTCTGCACCCAGAGTGTAAGTATTGGTTTTATAATTAAACCAGTAGCTGTTCGATTCATTATTTATGTGCTGAAAATCGATAGAAAGATTTAATATGGAACTATAATCCTTCGTTAAAGGAATTTCCTTTGATGCTGAAATAGAAAAAGAATATTTTGTATCCGAGCGGGAAACATTAAAATCCATAAGTTCGCTGTTCATATAAATAGGCTGCGAGGTATAATCTGCTTTCGAGTAATTAAAACCTCCTCTTACAGTTATATCCGAAGGAAAAATTCCTGTAATCAAAGTACCGGCAACATAGCCTTTGCTTGCTTTTGCATCTTCGTAATAGATTGATTCATCGCCGTAGCCCATTTCGTACTTTAATGGATTCAGCGAAGGATTATTTATAATAATCTTATTTGTGTAAAAAACTGCGGCACCCAGATTGTCGAGTAATTTTTGCGATATCCGGGAAATAAGATTCATCTGTACAATATCGCTGGAATAATTTTTATCGGACTGATTAAAAGAATTCAAATAAGATTTATAATTTGTTTCAGTCCCTAAAATCATTGTTGTTCCGGTTTCGAAGCTTTTTATTCCGCCTAAATACAGACTTAAAGTATAATTATCTAAATCCGTCATATCTTTATACTTCATAATATTTGCATCAGCATTGATTTTCCAATAAATATCAGCAGCCTCAAACAAATACTTAAAGTAAGCGCTGCCAGAATAATAATTTAAGTATGAAGTCTTTTCATTATTGATGCGGTTATCAAAAACTGCGCCCCACGAAATACTGTCGGAATCGGAATATAATGCAATTTGCTGCCAATAAAAATTTGCATCTTCATACGAATGATAAATATTATAACTGCCCAAGTAGCTTATGTTAAGTATGTTTAACGATTGATCAATGCCGAAATCGAAAGATGTAATTGAGGAAGAGGAAGCAACAGGCAGATGAAAAGGATTGCTGTCGTTTTGGTATGTTACAGAAGCGCTGAATCCGGTTTGAGCAAAAGTTGAAATTATTGTATTCAGTGCTAATATAAGAATGAGAATTTTGTTGGATTTCATATATACCTCGAATTAAAAAAAAGGGTACAAAATGTACCCTTTTAATTGAAAAAAAATCTATTAGTTTCTGCCGGAACCTTTTCCTTTTTGACCTTTAGGAGCAGTTCCTTGTCCTGTACCGTCGCCTGCTCCGTTACCTGCGCCATTGCCGTTTCCAACACCGCTGCCGGTTCCGTTTTTAGGTCCGATACCTTTTTTATTCATCATTTTAGCTTTACTGCCTTTTCCTTGTTTTGCATTATCATTAATTCCATCGCCGTCAAGATCAACAAATTTATTTTTGCCTTTGTTAGCTCCTACATAATCTTCGTCAAGTCCGTTAGGAATTCCGTCGCCGTCGTGGTCGGGGGCGTTATCGTTATATCCATCGCCGTCTAAATCAACAAATCTGTTTCCATGCTGAGTTTTTGTCTGTTGAGGATCTCCGCCAAGATTTTTATTTTTTTCCTGAGCCATAGAGCTTTCTTGAGCTTGGTTTTTTTCCATAGCAGCATTTTCACCTTTCTGCTTTATTTGATTTTCGTTAAGATTTTTGTTTTGTTCTTGTGCCATAGAACCTTCTTGTGCGCGGTTTTTCTCTTGGGCTTGGTTTTTTTCCTGATTAGCTGTGCCGTTTTGCTTTTGTTCTTTTATCTGGCTGCCTTTCTGGTTTTTTACTTTTACTGTATCTTGCGCAAACAAGTTAATAACAGAAAAAGCAACTAATAAAGTAAGAATGCTGCTGAGTTTAATTAAATGTTTCATTTTGTCCTCCAAAAAGTTATGTTATTAAAAAAGCTAAATAACATCTTAAAAAACTATGCCAATGAAGTGGCAAAGGTTTAATTCTTTAAATAACAATAAGTTATGGCTGACATTAAAAAAAATGAAAGTTAAATATCAACATTTCGGACGAGCTTAATCGACAAAAATGTCGATTGCAGCGATACAAAACGGTATCACACATTTAAAAGATTTTGGATTAACGGTAATGCCGTGTTTTGCTGAATCTTCCCGGACTTCGATATTTGTCAGTCCAATAGGCCCAAACAACAAAAATCCAAAGAGCAAAACCCATATAGCCTACAACAATATCCGAGGGCGGCGGCGGACCAAAAATATTTAAAAAGTATATTGCAGTCAGAAAAACAAGCATTGTCCATATTCCAATAAAACCCTTTTCGTTGTGCGAATGTGTGTTCAGGAAATAAATAACAGCACCAGCAGTAAAAATAAACATTTCAACAATTATTGTAAGATCAAACGAATTCCATAAACCCAGTCCAACTTTTTGCTGCGTCCATGGAAACAACGGCAAATCCGGTTTATGTGTTAAATAATCCAGAAGCCAATGGCTGATAACAAGAAAACTTAAAATAACGGATGACCGCATACGCCTTTTTATTGCATAAAACACTGCCCCAAATAGCAAAGCCCACAGCAGCACTGCGCCAAGACTGTGCGAAAAAGGGTAATAAACAAAGTTCAGCGGAGTGAAAACTGTATTCCCGACTTCAATTTTTACTTTTTCAATTCCGGTTACAACAAACAAAGGCCATATAAGATCAATAAATTGGCTTGCAATAAACATAGTTCCAAGCGAGGTTTTTTTATCAAGCCCTTTTGCTGCCAGCGCAACTCCGTAATGCCCTAAAAACATAAAATTATTCCAATTATAAAGTAATTCATTTATTGTGTTAATATAAGTTATTTTATCCTTTAATTGAACTTTAAAAATCAGCCAAATTAATTTTATAATTATCCATTAAAAAATATTATGTGGGCATCTTAAAAATTGACGTTAATTGAAGAAAGAATTATATTTAGCGTTTAATTGTGAAAAATTTCGCAATTAGATATTTAAACAACAATTAAGGCATTATCAGATAAATATCACATATATTAAGGATATTATGGGATTAACTAAAATTAAAAAAGGTTTGAGCATTCCACTTGCAGGCGAACCCAAGCAAATAGTTCATGAAGACAAATTCGTAAAAACTGTTGCTCTTATAGGTTTCGATTACAATGGATTAAAACCTACAATGAAAGTTGAAGAAGGCGATAAAGTAAAGTTAGGGCAAGTTCTTTTTACCGACAAAAAGTGTCCTGAAGTTTCTTTTACTTCGCCTGTTGCCGGAATAGTAAAATCTATTAACCGAGGCGAAAAAAGAGTATTTCAGTCGATAATTATTGAAGCCGGCGGGAATGACGAAGTAACGTTCGATATAATAGCCGAAAATAAAATAAATGACATTTCACGCGAAGAAGTTTTAAACAGATTGCTTCAATCGGGATTATGGACATCGATAAAAGAAAGACCTTTTGGAAAGGTCCCTGATCCAAAGAGAGCGCCTCACTCAATTTTCATTACGGCTATCGATACAAATCCGTTAGCTCCGGATATGGCGAAAGTTATTGAAGGAAATGAAAAAGATATTCTAAATGGCGCATTGCTTCTTTCTAAATTAACAGAAGGCAAAGTTTTTATTTGCAAATCACCCGAAATAAAAATACCTGACCAGGCAAATAAAAACATTTTTATCGAAAATTTTGAAGGTCCTCATCCTGCTGGAAATGCAGGTACACATATACATTTTCTTGATCCTGTTAGCCGCAATAAATATGTCTGGCATTTGAATGTTCAAGATGCAGCGGCTATAGGAAAATTATTTACCACCGGAAGAATATGGACAGACAGGATAATTTCTTTGGCGGGACCACAAGTTAATAATCCTCGTTTAATAAAAACAAAAATCGGCGCATCTATTGACGAAATTACAGCGGGAGAATTAAAAGAAGGCGAAAACAGAATAATTTCGGGCTCGGTTCTATCGGGAAGAAAATCTGAAAATCCTTTGAATTTTCTTGGAAGATTTCATCAGCAGATCAGTGTGATAGAAGAAGTAAGAACAAAAGAATTTTTAGGATGGCTTAAACCCGGTTCAAATCTTTATTCGGCAAAAAACATTGTACTTTCTTCTTTAATTGGCAGAAACAGGAAATTTAATCTTTCCTCTTTACAAAATGGCGGCGAAAGGGCAATTGTACCAAACGGAAGCTACGAAAAAGTTATGCCGATGGATATTATTATTACATATTTATTACGTTCGCTTGCTGTTAACGATATTGAAGAAGCAGAAAAACTTGGCGCACTTGAACTTGATGAAGAAGATTTGAGCCTCTGTACGTTTGTTTGTCCTTCAAAAATAGATCACAGCGGCAATTTAAGAAGAAATTTAAATTTAATTGAAAAGGAAGGATAGTGGAATTCTTAAAGAAAATAATACATAAACAGGAAAAGCACTTCGTAAAAGGCGGGAAGTTAGAAAAACTATTCCCATTATTCGAAGCTACCGAAAGTTTCCTGTTCACTACCGGAACAGTTACAAAAAACGCTTCGCACGTGCGGGATGTAATGGATTTAAAACGAATGATGATGATGGTAGTTTATGCGCTAATTCCTGCAGTAATTATGGCGCTTTATAATACTGGTTATCAGGCAAATTTAGCGCATGCAAAATCGGGGATAACAGAACTTGGCAACTGGCGAGATGCGGTAATTGCACTTTTTGGCGCCGGTTACAATTCATCAAATATATTCAGCAATATGTTTATCGGTGCGTTATATTTCTTTCCGGTTTATATTGTAACTTTAGCAGCCGGCGGTTTTTGGGAAGTTGTTTTTGCAGTAGTCCGAAAACACGAAATTAATGAAGGATTTCTTGTTTCAAGCCTTTTATTCCCATTAATACTTCCTCCAAATATTCCTTTGTGGCAGGTAGCAGTTGGCATTTCATTCGGAATTGTAATCGGTAAAGAAGTTTTTGGCGGCGTTGGGATGAATATTCTTAACCCTGCTTTAACTGCCCGTGCGTTTTTGTTTTTCGCTTATCCCGCTCAGATATCGGGAGATGCTGTTTGGGTTGCAGTTGATGGATACAGTCAGGCAACGCCTCTGGCACAATTTGCTTCGGCAGCGGGACAATCAACATTCAGCTGGTGGGATTCTTTTATCGGTTTGATTCCCGGCTCGATGGGTGAAACTTCTACATTGGCTTGCTTAATCGGAGCTTTAATTTTAATTATCTCAGGTATCGGTTCGTGGCGGATAATGCTTAATATTCTTTTGGGAATGGTAATTACCAGTACGCTTTTTAATCTTATTACCAGTTCAACAAACACAATGTTTGCTGTTACGCCTATGTGGCATTTGGTAATGGGCGGTTTTGCTTTCGGTACAGTTTTTATGGCAACCGATCCGGTAACTGCAGCTTATACCGAAACCGGAAAAATTATTTACGGATTTCTAATAGGAGTTCTTGTAGTTTTAGTGCGCGTTGTAAATCCGGCTTTCCCCGAAGGAATGATGCTGGCAATATTATTTATGAATGTTTTTGCGCCGGTTATCGATAAGATTTTCTTAAATGCAAATATTAAAAGGAGGCTGGCAAGAAATGTCAACTGATAGCACAAAACGTACAATTATTGTAGCTTTAGGAGTATGTCTTGTTTGTTCGGTACTGGTCTCCACTGCAACTGTTATATTGAGGCCTGTTCAGGAGGTTAACAAGAAACTTGATAAGCTTAAAAATATTCTTTTAGCTGCCGGACTTTATAACGAAACGGCGGATATCGAAAAAATATTCAACGAAAAGATACAAACCGAGGTAATCGATCTTTCAACCGGAAATCCGTATAAAAGTGAAAACCCTCTACTTAAACCCGAAAATTTTGATATTAAAACTGTTTCGGATAATAAAGAATTGGGACGAATGATTGAATCTGGAAAGGATATTGCCAAAATAAAAAAGATGCCTAAATATATGGTGATATATAAGGTTTACGAGAACAACGAGTTGCAGAAAATTATTCTTCCTGTTTACGGAAAGGGTCTATGGTCGACAATGTATGGTTTTCTGGCTCTGGATAAAGATTTTTCTACAATTAAAGGATTTACATTTTACGAACATGGTGAAACTCCGGGTCTTGGCGGTGAAATAGAAAATCCCAAATGGCAGCAGCTTTGGGTTAATAAAAAGGCTTATGATGAAAACAGAAATGTAATTATTGAAGTTATCAAAGGAAAAGTTGACCCGGCTTCTGCAGATGCAAATCATAAAGTTGATGGACTTTCAGGCGCTACAATTACAACAGGTGGTGTAGATAAACTTGTAAAATTCTGGTTAGGCAGCGAAGGATACGGTCCCTTCATTAATAAGATGATTCAAGGAGGGAAATGATGAGCACATTTAAAAAAGTTCTTTTAGACCCAGTTCTTAATAACAATCCAATTGCTTTGCAAATACTGGGAATTTGTTCGGCACTGGCTGTTACTTCGAAGCTTGAAACTGCAATTGTAATGTCTTTAGCTGTTACACTGGTTGTTGCATTTTCAAACTTTTCTGTAAGTATCATCCGGAATTACATTCCGAACAGTATTCGTATAATCGTTGAAATGACAATAATGGCATCGCTTGTAATAATAGCTGACCAGTTGATTAAAGCTTACGCTTTTGATGTAAGCAAGCAATTATCAGTTTATGTGGGATTAATTATCACAAACTGTATCCTTATGGGAAGAGCAGAAGCTTTTGCGTTAAAAAACCCTCCTGTTATCAGCTTTTTGGACGGGATAGGAAACGGTTTGGGTTACAGTATGATATTGCTGATTGTGGGATTCATCCGCGAACTTATCGGTTCGGGCAAATTGCTTGGATTTACTGTATTACCTTTAATAAACGACGGCGGTTGGTATAATGCAAACGGCTTATTCGTGTTGGCTCCCAGCGCATTCTTCCTGATAGGATTGATAATTTGGGTAGTAAGAACCTTTAAACCAGAACAAATGGAAGAGGAATAATTATGTTTGAACATTATTTAAGTATTTTTATAAAATCTGTTTTTGTCGAAAATATGGCTCTTGCATTTTTTCTTGGAATGTGCTCTTATTTAGCTGTTTCTAAGAAAGTTGAAACTGCTGTAGGATTAGGTATTGCGGTTACAGTCGTTCAAACAATAACTGTTCCGGTTAATAATCTTATTTTAAATCTTATAATTAAAAGCGGTGCTTTAGCTTGGGCTGGGCTTCCAGATGCAGATCTTTCATTTTTAGGTTTGATTACCTATATCGGTGTAATAGCTGCTATGGTGCAAATTCTTGAAATGGTTCTTGACAAATATGTGCCATCACTTTACAATTCATTAGGAATCTTTTTGCCTCTTATCACCGTTAACTGTGCTATTTTAGGCGGAAGTTTATTTATGGTGGAACGCGATTACAATTTCCCGGAAAGCATTGCTTACGGATTAGGATCGGGAACCGGTTGGGCGCTTGCAATTATTGCTCTTGCCGGAATTCGCGAAAAAATGAAATACAGTAATGTACCCTTAGGTTTGCGCGGACTTGGAATTACATTTATTATTGTAGGACTTATGGCTATAGCATTTATGCTTTTTTCCGGTATTCAATTATAGCGAGGAATTTTAATGGAAGGAATGAATTTAATATTAGTAGGCGTAATTATGTTTACGCTTATTGTTTTACTGCTTGTAGTAATTATTTTATATGCTAAAAGCAAACTTGTTTCGAGCGGGAAAGTTAAAGTAACTATTAACGATGATCCTGATAAAACGATTGAAGTGAATGTTGGCAACAAACTTATAAATGCTCTTGCAGAACAGAAGATATATATTCCGTCAGCTTGCGGCGGCGGCGGAACCTGCGGCGAATGTAAATTGATTGTTACAGAAGGCGGCGGCGATATTCTTCCAACTGAAACTTCTAAAATAAACAGAAAACAAGCACGTGAAGGTTACAGATTATCCTGCCAGGTTAATGTAAAACAGGATATGAAAATTAAAGTGCCAGCCGAGGTTTTTGACATTAAAAAATGGAATTGCACTGTTAAATCGAATAGGAACGTAGCTACTTTTATTAAGGAACTTGTTCTTCAATTACCCGAAGGTGAAAAAGTTGATTTCCGTGCCGGCGGTTATATTCAAATAGAAGCACCCGCTCACGAAGTATTTTTTAAGGATTTTGCTGTTGAAGATAAATTCCGCGGCGATTGGGATAAGTTTAAACTTTGGGATTTGAAATCAAAAGTTGAAGAGCCGATTGTACGCGCATACTCGATGGCTAACTATCCTGAAGAGCATGGAATAATAATGCTAAATGTGCGTATTGCAACGCCTCCGCCTCGCACACAAGGTATTCCTCCGGGAAAAATGTCATCGTTCATTTTCAATCTGAAACCCGGTGATAAGGTTACAATATCCGGGCCTTACGGTGAATTTTTTGCGCGTAAAACCAATAACGAAATGATATTTGTAGGCGGCGGCGCAGGTATGGCTCCGATGCGCTCTCACATTTTTGATCAGTTAAGACGGATTAAAACAGATAGAAAAATGACTTTCTGGTACGGTGCAAGAAGTTTGCGCGAAGTATTTTATGCTGATGAATTTGATAAACTTCAAGCTGAAAACCCGAACTTCAAATGGCATTTGGCATTATCGGAACCGCAGCCTGAGGACAATTGGTCTGGTCCTACCGGATTCATTCATCAAGTTCTTTATAATAATTACATCAAAGAACATTCCGCTCCGGAGGACTGCGAATATTATTTGTGCGGACCGCCTATGATGAATTCGGCTGTAATCAGCATGCTCGAAAATCAAGGAGTTGAGCGCGAAAATATTATGCTGGATGATTTTGGCGGCTGATTTTGTATTGATATTATGATGCGGATGCAGTATAATCGACATTAAGTCAGATTTAACTGTACTCCGCTTTTTTTATCATAAAAAGTGTGCAAATCATTTTAAGGAGGAATCACGAAAACCGCTGAAGAAATACTTAAAAAATGCCGAGGTATTATCTCCGGTTTCTATTTCGCGAAAATATTGATGTAAAATAGGTAATGAATGAAAATATAATGGGTGTCATTTAAAAAAAAGACACGGAAATTATTGATTTGCTTTCCGGCGAAAGCACAAGCAAGTTTAATTTCGCCGATATAACAGAAAACATTCAGAACTAATTACAGTTGTCAGATGGGAATAACAAAAAAGTTGGAGATTTAGAGGTGATTGTAAAAAGAACCATAAAAATATTTCTATTTTTATTTATTTTATTTTATGCCGGATGCAGCAGTAAATGTGAACCAATTAAACTAAGCGGTTCCACAATGGGTACTTTCTATAATATTACAATAATAAAATCAGACGGCAACGAATTTGATAATTTAATACTGAATATTCAGTCCAAAATTGATTCTGTTCTTAAAGAAGTAAATTTGCAGATGTCAACCTATATCCCTGTTTCGGAACTTTCTAAATTTAACAGTTCAACCGATACCGGATGGATTTCGGCTTCGGCAGGGCTTCTTAAAGTTATAGCGGAAGCAAAAAAAATATCGGCAGAAAGCGGAAATTGTTTTGATATTACTGTCGGTCCGCTTGTAAATTTGTGGGGTTTCGGTCCCGAAAACAGACCTGAAATTATCCCTTCGGATGGTGAAATTGCTAACCGGAAAAATAAAATCGGGGACGATAAAATTGAGCTTGATACGAAGGCAAAAAAAATCAGAAAGAAAATTCCGGGACTTTACTGCGATTTATCCGCCATTGCAAAAGGTTACGGGGTTGATGCAGTGGGACTATTTTTGGAGAAAAACGGGATTGAGAACTATTTGGTTGAAATTGGCGGGGAAGTGCGGACACGCGGGAAAAATGATAAAAATGAAGATTGGAAAATCGGCATTTCCTCGGCAAACGGCGGAAACGGAATTCAAAAGATTGCTTCCATTTCAGGAAATTCTATTGCAACTTCCGGCGATTACCGCAACTATTTTGAAGAAAACGGAATCAGATATTCGCATACAATTGACCCCCGGACGGGTAAGCCTATTAACCACAAGCTGGTTTCTGTTTCTGTAATAAGTAAGGATTGTATGACAGCAGACGGATACGCCACTGCCATTATGGTGCTGGGTCCCGAAGAAGGACTTGCTTTTGCAGAGAAAATGAATTTACCGATATTTATTATTGTTAAGGAAAAAGACGGTTTTAAAGAGAAAATGACAGAATCATTTAAAAAGTTTTTAAAATAGATTGGAATAAAGATGACAGAATTTTTGATTGTATTTGTTTTATTTGCTGTGGCAATTGTGCTTATGGCTTTATCTTTAACTTTTAGTAAGTATAAAAAACGGAAATCTGCTTGCTGCGGTGGCGGTCATTGCGAATCCGGTGAAAGACCTTTGGATCATAAATGTAAAAAGCACGAATTAAATATATGACAAAAATTAATATTCCGGTGGTCAAATTACAGAACTGAAATTTCGGATTTAAAATAAAAAACCGGCTGATGCCAGCCGGCTTTTATTTTTCAAAAAAAATCAGATTAAAAGTTTTAAACCTTCATTCCTTTTATTATCTTTTCAACATTTTCAAGAGCTTCATCAATTTTGTTTATGTCTTTGCCTCCGGCAGTTGCAAGATGAGGACGCCCGCCGCCGCCGCCGCCGACAATTTTAGCAGCTTCGCCCACAATTTTACCGGCAGACATATTTTTGCTTTTTATTAAATCATCCGAAACGACACAGACTATGCCGACTTTTTCTTCGAATGCAGAAATAAGCACTCCGACCCCGCTTTGGATTTTATTTCTGAGATCATCGCCCATCGATTTCAGTTCATCCATTCCAGCAGCATCAACTTTCCCTTTAAATACTTTTATTCCTTCAATATCTGCAGGATTTTTAACAATATTATCTATTCCGCCAAGTTTTTCTTTCAAATGCAATTCGGCAAGTTCTTTCTCTAATTTTTTCTTTTCTTCAATTAACTGAGAAATCTTTTCGTCTGCCTTCCGGATTTCATTATTCTGTTCGTTAATATAATTTTCAACTCCTTCGCCGGTAACAGCTTCAATTCTTCTTACACCGCTTGCAATTGAAGATTCGCTGATAATTTTGAAAAGTCCTATTTGCGAACTGTTTTTTACGTGTGTACCGCCGCAGAACTCCAAAGTGCAATCGCCGAACTGAACAACATTAACCGAGTCGCCGTATTTATCGCCAAAGAACATCAATGCGCCCATTTTTTTAGCCTGCTCAAACGGTGTATTTTTATGATGCTGTAAATCGTAATTCATCCGGATTGAATTGTTAACAATTTTCTCTATTTGCAAAATATCTTCGTCTTTCAGCTTTTCGAAATGCGTGAAATCAAAACGGAGTCTGTCTGCCCCGACATACGAGCCTGACTGCTGGACGTGAATTCCGAGAATCTGCCGCAAAGCTCTATGCAGAAAATGAGTTGCGGAATGATTGCGCATTATATTCCATCTGTAATTGCGGTCAACCGAAGCTGTAACCTCGGTACCTATACTTGCAGTGCTTGCTTTTTCAATTACGTGAATAATGCAGTTTTCAAACTTGTAAAGATTAATTACCGGATATTCTTTCCCGTCGATAATAAGTTTTCCTTTATCCGAAACCTGTCCGCCCGATTCGGCATAAAAAGGTGTTTTCTCAAGAATTACAAAAGTATTCGTGTCATCTGTCTTTATTCCGGTAATTTTAGATATTGTTTCAAGCTCTTCGTGTCCGGTAAAAGTTGTATTAAATCTTTCTGCAAGCTTAAATCCATCAAGACTTTTTTTATCGATAACAACAGCGTTTTGTTTATCTTTAGTAACTTTACGCGCTCTTTCACGCTGTTCGTCCATTAAGGTGTTAAAACCGTTTTCATCAATCTGCAGACCTTTTTCTTTAGCAAGAATATTAGTTAAATCGACTGGAAAGCCGTAAGTATCGTACAACTTAAAAACATCTGCGCCGGAAATTACTTTTCCGCTGGAAGAAATTATTCTGCCGGAAATCTGTTCGAAAAGATCGAGACCTCTGTCCAAGGTGGAATTAAAGCTTTCTTCTTCGGCTTTAATGATTTTTTTAACATTATTTTTCTTTTCAACTACTTCAGGAAAAACATTTCCCATTGTTTCGCCGAGAACATCGGTAAGTTTATAAAGAAAAGGTTCTTTCAAATTGAGCTTTCTTCCGTATCGGGCAGCGCGGCGTAAAATACGGCGTAAAACATATCCGCGTCCTTCATTGCCGGGAGCGGCTCCGTCGGAAATTGCAAAAGTAAGCGTACGGATATGATCGGCAATAACTCGCATCGAAATCTGGTCATCTTCTTTTTCGTAAGGAATTCCGCTTAATTCGGAAATTTTTTTAATCAGCGGAACAAAAACATCTGTATCGTAATTTGATGATTTATTTTGAATTACCCGGCAAAGTCTTTCAAAACCCATTCCTGTATCAACATGCTTTTGAGGCAGCTCGGTTAGTGATCCGTCTTTTTCGCGGTTATATTGAATAAAAACGAGGTTCCATATTTCAATGCATTCAGGAGAACCTGCATTTACAAGCGATCCATCCTCTTCATTTCCGCTTAAATTAATATGAATTTCGGAGCATGGTCCGCAAGGTCCGGTATCACCCATTTCCCAAAAATTATCTTTTTCATCAAAACGCAAAATATGAGCCGGATTGATATCTGTTTTATCTTTCCAAAGATTAAATGCTTCGTCATCCGTGCGGTAAACAGTAACCCATAATTTGTTTTTCGGAAGTTTTATAACCTCGGTAAGAAACTCCCAAGCCCAGATAATTGCTTCTTGTTTATAGTAATCACCAAATGACCAATTCCCGAGCATTTCAAAAAATGTGTGATGATAAGTGTCGTAACCTACTTCTTCAAGATCGTTATGTTTTCCGCTGACCCTGATGCACTTTTGCGTATCGGCAGCACGTTTGTAACTGCGCGAACCGGTTCCAAGAAAAACATCTTTGAACTGATTCATTCCTGCATTTATAAATAATAAAGTAGGATCGTCGTAAGGCACAACCGGCGAGCTTGATACAATTTTATGTTCTTTACTTTCAAAAAAATCAAGAAATTTCCTGCGTATTTCAGATGAAGTCATAATTTTCCCTAATTAAAAAATTTAATTGTGCAAAATTAGTCAGTATTTACGAGAAAATGAAATAATTACTGAATATTTGCAATAAAAACGAATAACAAAATTGCAGTATTTGAAAGCAGGAATAAAATTAAAAACAAATATGAAAATGTATTTTTAACAGCATTTTCGCTAACTTTGCAAATTAAATAAGCATTTAGGTACAATTATTATGAAAACTGCTAAACCAGAAATAAAATTCCGAAACCTCAGAAAAGATGAAGTAACCCTAATGACAGATTATCGGATAGAATTTTTAAAAGAATTGCAGGGCGCACAATCCGCCGAAAAAGAACAAATGCTTCGGAAAGAGCTTATAAGCTACTTCGAAAAATCATTATCCGATGGCATCTACATTGCTATTGTTGCGGAGATTGACGGAAATCCGGCAGGTTTCGGCGGGATGGTAATTCAGCAGATTCCAGGCAATTTTAATTTAATCAGCGGACGCGAAGGTTATATTTTAAGCATGTACACTTTACCGGGATTTCGAAAGATGGGAATAGCTGGCGGAATTGTAGACAGGCTTGTAAAAAAAGGCAGGGAACTTGGACTGGGCAAGATATACCTGCATGCTTCTAAAGAGGGTTTCCCAATTTATAAAAAATACGGATTTAAAGAGCCTGATATGCCGGTCTTGGAAATAAAGTAAATCTGTTTTAAAGGCAGCAACATAGAATTTATTCGGGAAAATCCCTCTTATTATTATCTGCAATAAAAAGTAAACAGAAAATCAAAATCTTTATCTTTTGATAAAAAAACTGGTAAAATAAATCGCCAAAAAACAAATCGCTTGATTTGTAAATAGAAATGATATAATTTTGAACATCAAATGACTAATAGTCAGTAAATAAATACAAGTATAGGTGGTTATGGGAACAACTGAAAGAAGAGAGCGGGAAAAAGAGCAAAGGCGGAATGAGATAATAAATTCTGCCGAAAGAGTGTTCTTTTCGAAAGGAATTGAAAACTCTACAATGGATGAAATTGCCGAAGATGCCGAGTTGAGCAAGGGAACTCTTTATCTTTATTTCAAAAGCAAGGAAGAGCTTTTTCATGCAATTTGCAGCAGAGCCGGAAAAAAACTTTTAGGGATGTTTGAGGAAAGCATAAAGGACAAAAAAAGCGGTTTGTTAAAAGTTAAAAGCATAGGACAGGCTTTTTACGACTTTTCGCAGATTTACCCTGAATATTACGAAGTAATAAAGCGGGCCGATTCGATGAAAGTTTGCGATTGCGAAAATTTGCACGAAGCAAAAAAAGCAAAAGAGCAAGGTGAAGAAACATTAGGACTCTTAAAAAAATGCGTAAACGAAGGAATAAACGACGGAAGCATTCGTTCCGAACTCGATACGGAAATTACTTCTATTATGCTTTACGGTATGAGTAAAGGGGTTATTCAGATTATGAATGAAGTAATACCGGAAACCGGTATGCCGCTTATCCAGGATAAAAAGCTTTTTATAGAATCGTTTTTCGAATTTGCCGGTTACGGTCTTAATAATCAGAAGTAACGTTTTAAAATTTGAAATTTTAAGGGATTATATGAAATCAATAGTTTATTTATTTTTACTTACTTTAATTCTTCCTGCACAGGGAAGAATTTTGGATAACTATGTAAAAACCGCTTTAGAAAGCAATCTGGCATTAAAACAAAAAAAATTCTCTTACGAAAAAAGCCTTGCATCTCTTTCCGAAGCCCGCGGTATGTTTTTCCCTTCTGTGAATCTGGAGGCACGATATACACAAGCCGGCGGAGGGCGCAAGATTGATATTCCGGTAGGGGATTTGGTTAATCCGGTTTACAGAGCGTTAAACCAGATAACAGGTACCAACTCATTTCCGACGGATATACCGAATCAGACGACAAATTTTTTACGGGAAAAAGAACACGAAACAAAACTTGAAATGATTCAGCCTTTGTTTAATCCTGCAATATATTACAATTATAAGGCAAAATCCGATTTAACTGAAGTTTATAAAGCTGAAAGGGATGCGTTTGCAAGAAATCTTACAGCCGAAGTGAAGACAGCTTATTTCAATTATCTTAAAACGGTTGAGATAAAAAAACTTTTGATCTCGGCAGAAGAATTGGTAAAAGAAAATCTTCGCGTAAGCGAAAGTCTTTTTAAAAACGGGAAAGTAACAAAAGATGCAGTTTACAAAGCCGAGGCGGAATTGAGTAAGATTATTCAACAGCAAAGCGAATCCGAAAAAAACAGCAATCTGGCTAAAGCTTATTTGAATTTTTTAATGAACAGAGATTTAGAAGAGGAAATTTTAACTGACGACAATTCCTATGAAGAAGAGCAGATGTTCGGTGAATTTGAAGAACTTGAAAAAAATGCAGTGTTAAGCCGCGAAGAATTATCTGCCTTAAATATGGCAATTCAGGCATCGGATAATGGTATTGGTGCTTCAAAATCATCGTATTATCCGGCAATATCGCTTGTTTTTGATTACGGATTTCAGGGAGAAGAATACAAGTTTACTGATAAAGATGATTACTGGATGGCTTCGGTAGTTATGCAGTGGAATATTTTCCGCGGATTGAGCGATAAAGCAAAAACCGAACAAAGTAAAATTTCGAAGATGGAAATTGAAATGCAGAAAGCAGAAGCAGAAAATAAAATAAAACTGCAGGTCCGTGAAGCTTATTATAATTTAATTGTTGCTAAAGAGGCTGTAACAACAACTTCAAAAAGACAGCGGAGTTCCGAGTTATCATTTAAAATAATAGAGCAGAAGTATTCCGAAGGGATGTCCCCTCAAATTGAATTTCTGGATGCACGAAATACCTTAACACAATCGCAAATTGAAGCTTCGGTAGCAAAATTCGATTACCGGATTAAAATGGCTCAGCTGGAATATGCAGCGGCAATATTAAAACTGGAGTTAGAATAAAAATGGAGAAATATATGAAAAAGTTCTTTTTAGGCATTTTTACAATTTTGCTTTTAACATCGTGCAATAAAGAAAAACCGGATGAAAGCAGCAAAGCGATTATCCCGGTAAAAACTGTTAAAGTAGTTAACGAATACATAATGCCGGTAATAGAAACAAGCGGAAAAGTACAGTCGGAAAATGAAATGAAGCTTTCCTTTAAAACCGGCGGCTTAATTAAAACAATATATGTTCAAGAAGGTGATGCTGTAAAAGCAGGACAGGTTTTAGCTGAGCTTGATCTTTCGGAAATAAGCGCACAGGTTAACCAAGCACGCCGCGGACTGGAAAAGGCAAAAAGAGATTATTCGCGTGCCGAAAATCTTTACGGGGACAGTGTTGCAACACTTGAACAGCTTCAAAACGCCGAAACAGCTCTTTCGGTAGCACAATCGAATCTTGAGATAGCAGAATTTAATTTGAAATATTCAAAAATTACGGCTCCTTCATCCGGGGTAATTCTTAAAAAACTTGCTGAAATAAACGAGCTTGTTTCTAACGGTTTCCCGATATTTTTGTTCGGCAATACAAACGGCAATTTTGTAATTAAGGCCGGCGTTACAGATAAAGATATTGTGAGGATTTCTGTTAATGATAAAGCCGAAATTAAACTTGATGCTTATCCGAACATAGTTTTCAGCGGAGTTGTAAAAAAAACCGGACAATTTGCTGATCCATACAGCGGTACTTACGAAATTGAAATATCAATAAATTCAAAAGGTTATAAGTTGATTTCGGGATTTGTTGCCGAGATAAAAATATTTTCTTCGCAAAAACAAAAAGCAGGCAGAATTCCGGTAGAATCGTTAAAGGATGCAAATAAAAATAAAGGATTCATTTTTAAGGTTAAGGATAGCGACGGAGGTGTTGAAAAACTTGAAGTGGAAATTTGCGGGATTAGAAACGACGCAATTTATATTTGCTCCGGAATCAAGGAAAATGAAGAAATAATTACCGAAGGCGCGGCTTATCTTAATACGGATTCAAAAGTTAAAGTAATTAATTAAAAGCGGAACAAAAATGAATCTTCCAAAATATGCAATAGAAAATCATCAGTTTACAATAATTATTACAGTATTACTGATTTTAATGGGTGTTGTTTCTTATGTTACAATGCCCCGTTCCGAAGATCCGCAGGTAACAGAAGCTGGAGCGAGCGTTCTTGTAGTGTTTCCCGGCGCAAATCCAATAGATATTGAACAGCTTATTGTTGATCCTGTTGAGGAAGTATTAAACGAATTGGAGGAAGTAAAAACCATCCGTTCGGGTGCCAGGGACGGATATGCCACAATTGAAGTTGAATTTGAATCGGGAGCTGACCCCGATGATAAATATTCGGATGTAGTTCAAAAAGTGAACAGCATACGTAATAAACTGCCCGAACAAATTTTAGATCTGGAAATATTAAAATGGAGCGTATCGGATGTTTGCATTTTTCAATTTGCTCTTATTTCGGATAAAGCGGATTATTTTTCTCTGCAAAAAGAAGCCGAGCGGCTCGAAAAACTTATTGAAGTAGTTCCCGGGGTAAAAAAAGCGGAGGTTGAAGCTTATCCCGAAAGGGAAGTGCGGATTTCGGCAGATTTAATGAAAATGAAAGAAATGGGAATTTCGTTTAACAGTGTAGCAAATTCAGTTTTAGCAAGCAACCAAAATATTCCCGGAGGGAATATTGATATAGGAGGTAAGAAATTTAATATCCTAACCAGCGGTTCTTTCAATTCTATTGATGAATTACGAAACACAATAATTAAAGCTAATAACGGACGAATTGTTTTTCTGAAAGATATTGCCGATGTAAATTTTGCTTACGCCGATAATAAATACCGCGCAAGGTTTAACGGACAAAAAGCTGTTTATATTAAAGTTGAGCAAAAAGAACGGACTAACATTTTTGATATAGCAGAAGGAGTAAAACAAAAAACCGAAATATTTAAAGAAAAACTTCCGGAAGAAATGAAGCTTGAAATAATATTCGACCAATCGGAAAGTGTTAATACGCGTATGGGAGATTTTTTCGGAAACCTGTGGCAGGGACTTCTTCTTGTAGGAATTGTAATGTTTTTTGCCGTTAATTTCCGTTCGGCTATGGTTGTGATGCTGGCAATTCCGACATCAATTTTTATCGGAATAGGTTTTGTAGATTTAAGCGGTTACGGAATTGAACAAATGACTATTGCCGGACTGGTTATAGCATTGGGAATGCTTGTAGATAATTCCATAGTTGTAACACAGAATATTTCGAGATTTATGAAATTGGGATACAGCCCGAAGGAAGCAGCCATAAAAGGCACTTCGCAAATAGGTTGGGCGGTTGTTAACTCTACAATTACAACTTTGCTGGCATTTGTACCAATTATTATGATGCAGAATATTACAGGCGAATTTATCCGCAGTATGCCTGTAACTGTTGTATTTACATTATCGGCCTCGTTATTAATTGCGCTTACTTTAACGCCGTACATAACAAGCAAATTTGTAAAACCGGGGGACAAGGACGAAAACAACCGTTTCAGAAACTGGATGGACAGATTTATTGAAGGCAAATACGGAGGTGCATTAAAATATTCAATTGAAAATCCGAAGAGAATATTAATTTACGCTTTTTCAGTTTTGATTCTAAGTATTGTAATATTTCAGTTTGTAGGAATCAGCTTTTTTCCGAAAGCCGAAAAACCAATGTTTTTAGTTAATATAGATGCTCCGGACGGTACGAGTATCGATAAAACAGAGAGTATTACGTATTTTGTGGAAAAAATTCTGAAAGAAGAACCGCTGATAAAAAATTATACAGTAAATACCGGTCATGGAAATCCACGGATATATTATAATGTTTTCCCGAAACGCGAAGCCGAAAATCATTCTCAGTTTTTAGTGAATCTGAATGAAAGCAGTTTGGGCGAACAACAAAATCTTATTTTCCGTCTGCGCGAAATATTTAAGGAATATCCTGGGGCAAAAATAGGTGTTAAAGAATTGGAACAAGGCCCTCCAATTTCTGCGCCTATCGAAATAAAACTAATTGGCGATGACTTAAAGGAACTGGAAAAAGTTGCAAACGATACAGAAAAAATATTCAGGAAAACAAAAGGAGTTATAAATATTAATAATCCGCTTACAACATCGAAGACGGATTTGCACGTTAATATCAATAAAGCGAAAGCAGCAATGTATGGTGTGCCTTTAGCGGAAATTGATAAAACCGTACGGGCTGCTATTGCCGGAATGCCGGTGTCGGAATTCAGGGACAACGAAGGAAAAGAATATAAAATTATTATGAAACTCGACGTTAACGAAAAACCAGTTGTTGATGATTTCAATAAAATATTTGTATCATCGTTTGCCGGAACGCAGATTCCGCTTAATCAGCTTGCTTCAATTGAATTTAAAGCTTCGCCGATGATAATAAATCACTTTAATCTTCAAAGAAATGTTTCGGTAACTGCTGATGTAAACAGCACTACAACAGTAGATTTAGCAACAAAAGAAATAATCTCGGAATTGGAAAAATACGAAATGCCGAAAAATATGAGTTTTTATATCGGCGGCGAAAAGGAGCAGCAGGAAGAATCTTTTGGCGGTATGATGCAGGCTGTAATTATTGCAATTGTGGGAATTTTCGGAGTGCTTGTTTTACAGTTTAAATCCTACAGCCAGCCTTGGATAGTATTTACTGCAATTCCACTTGCAATTATCGGGGCTGTTTTAGGTTTATTTCTTACAGGAAACAGTTTTTCCTTTGCAGCTTTTATCGGACTTACAAGTCTTGTAGGAATAGTCGTAAATAATTCAATTATACTTGTTGATTATACAAATCAGCTGAGGCAGGAAGGCACAGATTTAATGGAAGCTCTTATAGAAGCCGGAAAAACAAGATTTACTCCTATTATACTTACAACCAGCACAACAATAGGGGGGCTTTTACCGTTAACCTTAACCGGCGGTACAATGTGGGCGCCGATGGGTTGGGTTATTATTGGCGGATTAACAGTTTCTACCTGCCTTACGCTTTTAGTTGTTCCTGCAATTTACAAGTTGTTTTCTGCAAAAAATGTTGAATCTGTTTAAAACAGAGATATAAACCGCACCTGTTAAGGGTGCGGTAAAACTTAAATCCAGATCGGTCATTACAAATTATGTAATTATTAAAATACCAAGTATATTTGACCG
>CAYTFZ010000033.1:0-7852 GCA_964437215.1 uncultured Melioribacteraceae bacterium
TCAGCAATCCCGGCGATAAATCACCGGGCTATTATTAAAACTAACAAATGGTTTTCGGTATTCTACCTGCCTGCCGGTTTGTAAACCAGGCTTTTGACTGGCAGGCACGGCATTATAAATTATACTTTATACATTAACTTCCGCATTCATTAAGAGTTTTGAAGAACTGCTCTCCGCGGGAAAAGCGAAAACTTCTGAAACTTATTATTTTGCGGCAAGGAGATAACTCCTGCCGCCACGTAAATATTAATCTTTGTGAAGAACTGCTTTCAGTCAGGTGGTGACATCTGACGGGACGTAAAATACATTAACAAACAAGTAGGTAAATCTTGCCGCAACGAATATTTAATGTTTATACGCCTTTTTTAATCTATAAGCAAACCAATTTGCATCAAAGTCTTTAATCGTGTTTTTCTTCATTTCTTTTAGTTCTTTTCTAGATTTCTCAGTTATCATTTCGTTATTAAAAATATAGACAACAGAAATTTCATCTGTAATAAAAAATTCTATAAATTCAAATGGACCAGAGCCTGAAACAAATATAACTTTCATCTCAGCGCAAAGAGTTAACATCTCTTCAAGATTTTTGTAAAATTCCGAAGTGGAAAGATTATATTTTTTTATTAGGCTATCGCAAATTATTATTTGTTTAATATTTAATTCCAATTTTTCTTTATCATCATGATTGAAAGACTCAATAATAAGCTGAAATCCGCAATATTTAAAGTATTTAACCTGCCAAAGTTTATCTCTAATTCTTTTGATAATTACACCTTCATATGATGAAGGATTTACTTTATTTTTAAATTTATAATAAAAATCTGATGCAATATCTTCCTCGTACTCCTTTTTATTACAACCTTGGAAAAGAATAATTATAATAATTAATAAACTAATTTTTCTCATTTCATTTACCCCATATTTGACCCCAAAAGAAACCAACTTTTATTGCATTTTGATCAGCTTTATCATCACCTTTAAAATTCGGCCAATAACTACTATTCTTACTGTTTTGTCTGTTTCCAAAAAATACATTATTAACTTCAGAACCCAATTTAGCACTTGAATAATCAAAACCTAACAAACGCATACCAGCACCCCATAATAAATTACCCGCATCTCTTGGGTTATATGCAGTATTTCCAGCAAGAAAAAATAGATGATTTTTATCTAAATGTGTGACATAATAGTCCATTTTATCATCACTTTCAAAAAAAGCGTAAACCCATTTACCAATACCATAAAAGCCTTTATCTATATCTCCAATACCTTGTTTTGCTATATCTATAATTTTTTCAGAAAAATTTAAATCTATTTTAACACCACTAGGGCACCCGTATTTTATTAATTCATCAGCTTTTATAATATATTGAATGTCTTCACTTTCTATACTATTAAAAACAAATGAGGTTATCAATTCACCTTTAGTCCCATCTTGGTAATTATATACTGCACCTGTAATTGCTTTTTTCCCATCATCAAACCTCCCCATATATTCACCGTCTTGATTAAATTCCCATTGTTCCATTCCATCAGGATCAACCGCATTAACCGGGTTATTCCCCACATAAACATAGGGGCTGTTAAACTCATCCACCGGGTCCATAGTGTGCCCCTCCTCCGCTTCGCTGCGGCGGGCAAGGCATCTGCCAAGAGCGGGGTTCCCGAAAAAAAACATCGGGACAGGCTCCAAAGCGGGTACCATTATTTTTTCTTCATTATAAAAAGAACTTTTGTTAAAATAAGCAAATGCAGTATTTTAGGCAACCGGTTTTTCCTTACTCTTACTTCTTACTCTTGTCTCTAGATTTATTCCTGATGAAAGCTTTGTCCGATGAATTTAAGCCCGTCAATAATTCCAGTTCGCCAGTAAGTCCAATTATGTTTTCCATCTCTCACTCTGTATTCGTGCGGAATCTCTTTCTCAGTCATTAAAATATGCAGCTCCGAATTCCCTTCCGAGAGGAAATCATCATCTCCGCAATCAATGTAGTATCTTACAGATTTAAATTTTTCGACATCACCATTTTTTATTATTTCAAAAGGGTTATAGGAAATCCAGTGGTCTGTTATTCTTTCTTCACCATTTAAATCAGGTCCGTAAAGAACAGATTCTACTTTCTGCCATCGGCTTTCGCTAATATTTTTAACAAATTCTTTTGTATAAACGGCAGCGCTGAAAGGAGCGCAGGCTGAAAACAAATTGGGATGTTTAAGCGCATATATTAATGTTCCGAAACCGCCCATCGACAAACCGGCAATTCCCCTGTATCTTTTTTCTGCCCTTATCCTGTATTTGCTTTCAATTTGCGGCATAAATTCTTTAATAAAGAAATCTTCGTACCTTACGGAATCATCAAAATTGTTGATATACCACGAAACGCCAGCATCGGGCATAATAATAATCATCGGAGTAATTTCTCCGCTTTCTATTGCATCGTTTGCCAGGCGGTCAATTTCTCCGAACTGGACCCAGCCCATATCGTTATCTGTATAGCCGTGAAGCAGATAAACAACTGGATAGTATTTGTTTGAAGTGTCGTAATCGTAAGGCAGATAAACAGTATAGCGGATATCTTTACCGAGAATTTCACTTTTAATTTTTATTCCTTCAATTATTTTGCCTTTTGAAGATTGGGCGAAAGCTGGAAACACAAATAATATAACAAACAGTATAAAGAAATCTTTTTTCATAGAAACTCCGTTTGTTTTAAATTATAATTTAAGAACCAATTTTGCCATATCTCTGATAATCGGAAAAATAAATAACAAAAATGTCTTTGCCTTTTTTAAACGGGAAATAAAGTCTGTAATTACTATTTTCCTTTATGAATTTATGGTTATAATACTCTTTCAGAAATACGTTTTTCAAATATTCGTTTTCTTCTTTTGAACAGGTAAATATTTGATTCTCTATTTTTGAATTACTGTACCAGTTTGTATTTTCTTGGATATTTACAAATATGTTCCTGCCGTTTTTATTAATCATATATATTAAAGAAATTGAAGGGAATTCCTTAAATTCGCCGGAAACTATTTTTAGAAAATCACTTGCATCATTTACGTAAACCGAATCAAATTTTAAACTGCAAAACTTATTGATTTCATTTTCATTTTCTTTCATAATATATTCAGCGGTTTCCACCAGTTTTTTTTCTTTATCGGCTGTAGAGATAAAATCTCCAAAAAACAGGAGTCCGAAAACAACCGGAAATGAAGCAACAAAAATATAAAGAAGCATTTTTCTTAAAGATTGGTTCTCAAATTCTTTGTTTTTATATTCCCCGCTTACAACATCCGATATTTTTGTTAGATTAAACATTACGTTAACAATTACAGCACCAGCAAGTAACGATAAAATTCCGAGAATGCTGAATGAAAATATTTCTGTAGTATTTTCGCGGAAAATTTTAAGATCGAAAACTTGAATGGAGATGAAAATAAATACCCAGTATAGCAGCAATATTATACTTATAAGCGATATAAGGTTTGTAAGTTTGATAATGCTATTTCTGTTCACTAAACCTCCGGACTATTAACTTAACTAAAAATAAATATTTATTTTATTTCAACATTAGCGAGCGGAAGCGGGTTGTGGCAACTGCAAAAATGAATGTGAAACCTATCATTAAAGTGGAAAGCGCGTTTATTGTTGTAATTGTACCGCGTCTTATTGCACCTTCAACATAAATCGGCAGTGTGTTAAATCCTCTTCCGGTTGTAAAAAAGGTAATTATAAAATCATCAATGGAGAGCGTAAACGCAAGCAATGCCGCTGCTATAATTCCGGGCATAATTATGGGGAGTTTAATTTTTGTAAGTATCTGCCATTTATTTGCGCCTAAATCCATCGCCGCTTCTTCCAAAGAATAGTCAAAACCTTCAAGCCGTGATTGTATTACAATTACAGTATAAGAAACACAGAATGTAATATGAGCAATTAAAACAGTCCACAGCCCTGTTTGGATTTTCATAAAATTGTAAAGAAGCGCAAGCGAAACGCCCATTAAAATATCGGGCATTATCAGCGGCATAAAAACAAGACCCGAAAGAAATTTCTTTCCGGTAAACTTTTTGTTTTCCATTGCCAAGGCTGTAACCACACCCAAAACGGTGGAAATAATAGTTGATAAAATTCCCACAAGAATTGTATTCCAAAAGGCTGTTAGTATTTCTTTATTTGCAAATAATTCGAAATAATATTTCAACGTAAAACCTTTCCAGCCGGTAACAATTTTTGCATTATTAAAACTGAAAAGGATAAGAATAGCCAGCGGAATGTAAAGAAATGCCATTACAAACGTAAAAACTGTAAGATTAAATATGTTTGTCTTTTTACTTTTCATTAAAGAATAGTTTATTTTCTTTTTTAATTACGCGTTTATAAAACCAATATAAAAGAATCAGCATTACAATTACAAGTACAAGAAGCCCGAGCGATAAAGCAGATGCCAAAGGCCAGTTTCGGGGTATGCTTTTTATTTTGTAAGCAATAATCTGCCCAACATATAAATAATCCTGATTACCAACCAGCTGAGGAATTATATATGCACCAAGCGCAGGAATAAAAACAAGTATCGAGCCTGCAAAAATACCTTCCTTTGAAAGCGGAAGAGTTACTTTTAGAAACGACTTCAATCTGTTAGCGCCTAAATCCATTGCTGCCTCAATAAGCGTAAAATCTATTTTTTCGATGTTTGCATACAGGGGCAATATCATATAAGGCAAATAGACATATATCATTACCAGAACAACTGCAAGATCGGTTCGTAATATTCTTAAAGGGTCATCTATAATCCCAGCAAACATCAGCAGCTCGTTAAGTAGTCCGTTAGCCGAGATGAAAATTCTCCACGCAAAAATTCTGATTATAAAATTTGTCCAAAATGGGATGATTATAAGAAGCAACAATATGTTTTTAACTTTATCGGATTTACGCGCGATAAAATAAGCTACAGGATATCCTAAAAAGATACAGGCAATTGTTGTAATAACAGCAAGACGGAAAGAGATGTAAAACGATCGCAAATATATCGGATCAATAAGACGTTTAAAAGATTCGAGGGAAAAAGCAAATTGAATATCATAAATTGTAGGGGTTAAAAAACTGTAAATAATTACAATAAGATACGGAATAAGAAAAAGGATAACCAGCCACAACAGAACAGGAGCTGCTAAAATCCAGCTTAACCTGTCTTTCCGCTTTTCCTCAATTTTTTCTAAAGTTCTATCAATCATTATAAGGCAATCTCGTGATTTTTTATAGGGGGCATTTCCTCCTTTACTTCGTTTATAAGGTATGAATCTGTATCATGCCAAAATAAAAATACTTCTTCTTCCCAGTCTAACTCCTTTTCATCAACATATACTTTTTTATGCTGGCTGAAAACCCTGAATTTATGGTCGCCGACTCTTACAATATATTGAGTATGCGTTCCGAGATAAAGAATATCTTCAACAATTCCGGGAACAATATTAAAATAATCTTTACGTTTCGGTTCATGACGCGAAATAGCGATTTTTTCGGGACGTAACGATACTGTAACTTTATCGCCTACATTTGGAATAAAATGATACGCGCTGTCAATCTCAAAATAAAAATTATCGCTGCCCTTGCACTTCAATTCAACATATTCATCCTTAACATCCAAAACTTCACCTGTTATAAGATTTGTATCTCCGATAAAATATGCCGAAAAAATACTGTTAGGCTTTTCGTATATTTCTTCCGGGGCACCTTCCTGAATTACTTCACCTTCATTCATAACAGCAACTCTATCCGAAATACTTATGGCTTCACCCTGATCGTGAGTAACATAAATAAACGTAATTCCCACCATATCGTGTATGTTCATTAATTCAATGAGCATATGCTGCCTGAGTTTCAAATCGAGCGCTGCAAGAGGTTCATCAAGTAAAAGAAGCTGCGGCTTATTTATTAAAGCCCGTGCAATTGCGACACGCTGTTTTTGTCCTCCGCTTATCATCGAGGGATATTTATTCCTTTCCGATTCCATTTTAACAAGTTTCAGCATTTCCATAACCTGTTCCTGTATTTCATCTTTAGGAATTTTTTTAATCTGAAGTCCGAAAGCTACATTTTCAAAAACAGTTTTATGCGGAAACAATGAATAATTCTGAAAAATCGTGTTAACCTGTCTTTTATAAGGCGGAAGTGATGTTATCTCGTTTTTCCCGAGAAATATTTTACCCGAAGATGGGGTTTCGAATCCGGCAATCATCCGTAACAATGTTGTTTTTCCGCATCCGCTGGGACCGAGAAATGAATATAATTCACCCGGCTCAATTTCCATCGATACGTTATTTACTGCTCTGAAACCGCCGAAATACTTTGTTATGTTTTTAAGTATCAGTTTTTCCATAACCGAAAAATATACACAAATAATCTTCTATCAAATTATTAATTGTTAATTCTTCATTCTTAATTAAAAAGCAACCGGTCGTTAGAACGTTGGGCGGAGAGCACGACCGGTCATGAGGTGGGAAACTTTTATAAAACTTGCAATTAAGATAATAAACAAATTTTATTTTTCAAAAATATTTTTTCTGCAATGAATAAAAATTAATTTTCCTTCATTATTTTTTGTAAAAAAAAGATATTCGCTTCCGCCGTCGCTAATCTTCAATTTTTTCTTTATTTCTTCGGGAGTACCCGGAAAAGCCCGGCGTGCTATATTTGCTTTTTTAATTCCGTTTGATTCCAGATAGTTTTTAATTATATCTTGTTTAAAATTGCCCGAGTGAATTACAGTGAATTTTCTTCCCGGAAAACTTTCCTCAAAAATATCAGATGAAATATAATCAGTTTCATTGTTAAGAAAATTCATTTTGTATCCGTCAGCAATCTTATCCGATAATCCCGCTTTTATTATTGCCGGATCAGGTTCGTAAAAATATTTACGAGGGGTAGATATTATTTTCGAATATTTTTTTCCTTTTTCTTTTTCAAATTCCTTTTTTCCGTTTTCATTAACAATTACAGCTTTAACAGTTTTGCTATCAGAATTTTTGAAATCAAGTTTTACTAAAACTTCCTTGCATTCGTTTTTTACAGAAACAACAATAAATTGAGTCATATCAGGAAAAATTCTTATACATTCTGCAAAATCGAATGCAGGGGATAATTTAATAAGCATATGGGAGCATTTCTTTTTGAATAATTCCATATTGCCAAGAATATCGGGAGAGCAAAATTTTATATCTACGCTTCTTATTCCTCCTGCTCTTCTGTCAGGATCGGCATAAATTAAATCAAAATAATTATCTTTAATGTTTTCCAGAAAACCGATGCTGTTGCCGTTAAATATTTTTATGTTGGAAATGTTTAACTTTCTGCAATTATAGCTTAATATTCCTGCAGCGAGCTCATCTTTTTCACAATAATAAAACTCCTTAAAATTTTGAGAAATGTAAATTGAGTCAATCCCCATTCCCCCGGTTAAATCCAAACCTTTTATTCCTCGGGCAATTTCCTGTTTGTATTGAGCGGTATATTCGCTGCTTGCCTGTTCAAATAATTTTTGCTCGTATATAATATCAGTTTTGCTCAGCTCAGGGAATTTTTCGGATGCCTTTTGTTTCAGTTTAATCTGTTCGGCAATAGCGCGTACTGGTAAATTTTTATTATTTGAATATCTAAGTGCAAATTCCGATGGGTTAACATTTAAATTACTATTTATTATTTCAGTTATTTCTGGCTGCTGAAGCTTTAAGAATTCCTCGTAAGTCACTCATTTTTCCTTAGTTGTTTTTCGATAACTGTTAAATCATCTTATGTTTTTCAATCTTGGGAATGCATTTAAAACTGTTTCCGGAATATATATTTTTTCGC
>CAYTFZ010000033.1:7952-23236 GCA_964437215.1 uncultured Melioribacteraceae bacterium
TTTTTCAATCTTGGGAATGCATTTAAAACTGTTTCCGGAATATATATTTTTTCGCCGGATTTTAAGATATGCAGCATTTCGAAAGCATTGGCAACGGCATATCCTGTCGGGTGATTATTCATTATAACATATATTTTTTTCACCTTATCGTAAACCTCTTTAATTTTAGTGCCTATTTCGTGAAATTCCCCCGGTGAATAAAAATATTCGTAACGGCTGCTTTGTTCTTCGTAAGTCTGTTTTTTACCGATATTTTTTATCGATTTCTGCCACCCTGTTACATTTCTTCCATGAAAACGCAGATATGCCGTGTTGTTAGTTACAATCGGTTCAAATCTTATTGTCTTTCCTATTTCGGGCTGGTCGATTGTGCAAAACGAAACATCGCAGCTTCTGAACAATTCGCTTATTTTTTGATTATTCCACGATGAATGCCGTAATTCGGCAAATTTAGGAAATGTTTCAAAAATATTAAACAATTCAGAAAGATATTGAATGTTTGAATCGCTAAAAACAAACGAGTAAGGAAACTGAAGAAGCAATCCGCCAAACCGCTCGGCTTTTTGTAAAATATTAAGATTCCCGGTTACAGATGCAATTTTTGCCTTATCGATATTCCTGCTGTGAGTAAAATCCTGATGAAGTTTTACTGTAAATAAAAAGTCAGGAATTTCTTCAACTTTTTCAATCCAGTTTTCTACAATTTTGGTATTTAAATACGTGTAATAACTGGCGTTTACTTCAACACAATTAAAATATTGCGAGTAAAATTTAAGCCAATCGAATTTTACAGATTGAGCCTGCGGGTAAAAATTAGGCACCCAATCTTTATATGACCATCCGGCAGTGCCGGCATAAATAACTGGATTCATCTTATTCCCCCGAAATTGTTACTATTATTTTCCGTGAACCGCCGTAATTGCGGTGCTCGCAAAGATATATACCCTGCCAGGTTCCAAGGTTTAATCTGCCATTTGTTACGGGAATTGTAACAGAGCTGCCAAGGATAGATGATTTAAGATGCGCAGGCATATCATCAAATCCTTCCATCGTGTGGACGTAATACGGAGCATTTTCGGGTGCCAGCTTATTAAAGTGAGTTTCAAAATCAATCCTTACATCCGGATCGGCGTTTTCGTTAATTGTAAGCGAAGCCGAAGTATGCTGAATAAAAATATGAGCTATACCGATGGATATTTTACCCAGTTCCGGAAGCTGTTCCGTTATATCTCTTGTTATAAGATGAAAACCGCGTTTTCGCGGCTTAAGAATAATTTCTTTTTGAATGTACATAATAATTTCTATTTTTTTATACTATTAATTTTCCGGTAATTATTTAATTTAATATTCATTGCTGCATTGTCCGGTAAATTCCAATAACAACACCTATTATTTTTAATCCCGGGTTGTTTTTTTCTATTATTATCGGCTGGTATTCAGGATTTTCGGAATGGAGCTCAATAGTATCCTCTTTGCGGATTATCTTTTTAACAGCAGCTTCGTTATCAATTATTGCCACTACAATCTGCCCGTCCTTTATTTGTGCATTAGGATTAACAATAACAACATCTCCGCTGAAAATGTAAGCATCTTTTAAGCTGTCCCCTTTCACTTTTAAAAGGAACGAATCCTTTGGCATCTTTGCTGCTTTAGGAAGCTCTATCGTATCAATTGAATCGGGATAGATTGTAAGAGGAATTCCAGCGGCAACTTCTCCCAAGATCGGTTTTGTTTCAAAAAAAGGGTTATTTTGAACAATTTCTATCCCTCTGGCAGAATATGTGTTTCTTTTGATATAATTCTTTTTTTCGAGTGCTTGCAAATGCTGGCGGACAGTTGAACGGTTGTTATAATTAAACCGCTTTGCAATTTCGGAAAGAGTCGGCAGGAAACCTTTCTCTGCTTTAAATTCTATTAAAAAATCAAATATCTTTTTCTGAGTTAGAGTAAGATCGGATGACAAAATATACCTCTTAGTTCTTTACCATACATTTGTATGGTACTAAATTAAAAAAGGTATTTTATTTTGTCAAGAACTTAAATATTAAACTTTTACATTTCATTGAATTGTTGTTGTAAAAACTCCCTCAATAGCTTTTAATATCTTTTCGCGCATAAGGGGTTTCGAAATAAAATCTGTAAAACCCGATTGTTTATATTTTTCTCGGTCCCCAGGAAGAACATAAGCCGAACAGGCTATTACAGGAGTGTTTGTATAACCAGGCATTTTCCGGATTATTCTTAAAGCATCAAGTCCGTTATATTCTCCCTGTAAATTCATATCCATAATTACCAAATCGTATTTTTTGCTTTTTATTAGAGGAATCGCTTCTTCGAGACTGACCGAAAAATCGATTGAGCTGATTTCTTTAACCTGGGTTTTAAATAAAATTTGCGAGTCTATCTGGTCTTCAAGATACAAACAAGATATTTCGGAAACAGATTTTTCTGATTTAACTTCTCTTTCGGTAACAAACGAGGATATATTTTCCGGAATTATATATTCAGCAGCTTTTTTAACTTCGGATACTTCACTTTCATTTTCATCAGCAGATTGAAGAATTTCCTTCCTGAATTTTATAGGCAAAGAAATCCCGAATTCTATAATTTCTCCTGATTTTTCTAAAGTGTGAATTTTTATATCAAGTATATTTTTTAGTAAATTTATAAGCTTGTAAGTAAGACGCGAAATGCCGTAATTTTTCCGCAATGTATTTTCATCTTTCACAAAGATATCATTTAATGCAGAAAGAAGGCTTTCAGAAATACCGATTCTTTTATCTCTTATTCCCACAAAACAGTTTTCCTGATCTAAATAGACAGCTGATATGTAAATTTTATCTTCTTTAGTCAGCCTCATTCCAAAATCGAAGAACAAATTTAGGAATAAGTTAAATTTTTGCAGGTCGGTTTCTATTGACAGCGACGAAGATATTTTTCCGTAATTCAATTCAACTTTGTTTTTTTCTGCCGAAGTTTTTATTTCTTTTTCAAGATTGTTAAGTATTTCTATAAATTGATACGTCCCTATTTTAAAGTTATCCTGATTCTGTTTTAAGTAAGCATATTCAGCAACAGTATCCATAATTCCTAAAAGCATTTTCTGGTTTTCGGAAATTATTTCGATGGCTTCTTTTTGCTCGTCGTTCGGTTTATCAATGCTTTCGTACAATTCCTGATTGAACCCGATTATTACATTTATAGGCGTAAGAATTTCGTGGAACATATTAGATAAAAATTCGGCATCAACAACACCAGGTGAATCTGATTTAGTTTGTCCCGCAGAAATTTCGCCGTTTCTGTCTTCTTCAATTATTTTTAGAATTATTGCAAACGAATCAACTCTCCCAAAAGAATCGAATATTTTTGCCGCCCGTATTTCAACAGGAAGATTATTCCCCGATTTTCTTTTTATTTCTGTTTCAAACGATTTTAAATCATTATTGTCATTCTTTAATATCCCCGAAATTATGCTTCCTCTATCTTTGTCATTAAGAAAACTTAAAATTGAATTTCCGGTAATTTCCTGCCTTCCCTGCCCTATTTTTTTTATTACAGCATCATTTATGTTTGTTATAATCCCTTCCGGATCTGTAAACATAACCATTTCACCGGTAAGATCGTATACCGATTTATAATGTTTTAGCTTTGTTTCATTCTGATATTTTTTTGTTGAATCGCAAATTACATTTATATGGGCATTCCGGCCTTTGTAATGCAAGCTAGATTTTGCAAGTTCAACTATTATAGCTGTTCCGTCTTTCTTTTTATGCCTCCACGGACCAGTAAAAACACCGTCCTTTCCTTTGCCGCCGGTTGTTTGAATAAGCGACTGTATATCTTCGGGCGAATAAAGATCCGTCAAATCCATCTGATTAAATTCATCGCGCGAATATCCGTAAAGTTTTATAGCCGCAGCATTCACTTCCAGGAATTGAAGATTTTCGGAATCGTATATAAATATAGGCTGCGGGTGCGATTGCATTATAATATCTGTCATAGTTTTTCCAGTTTAGTATTCTGTTCTTATTGTTACAGTATTCGAATAGTCCGAACTGTCGGTTGCCGAATACGCCTTTATTTGATACTGATACTCTGTTCCGCGGTATATATTTAAACTATCCTTGAAAATTTGCATATCAGGACCAATTATATATCTTTTATGCGGACTGACTGATCCTGTGTATCTTCTTTCAAGAACAAAACCTAGTTCGCTCGTCGAATTATCGTTCCATCCAAGTGAAACGGAATTTTGTGAGACATTTTTAACGCGCAGATTTGTAGGTCTTGGAATACCGCTTGAACTGAGAGTTGTATTTACTTCATTCGAAAAAGCTGAAAAAACAGTATCGCGGAATGCGCGTATTTTATAATAATACACTTTCCCTTTTTCTTTTATTGTATCGTTGTATGCAAACTGCCGCGGCAGCATTTTATATAAGTTGTAAATTCCGCCCGAAGTATAATCTTTTCGCCAGATTTCAACACCCGTTTCGTCCTTTGAATTCAGTTTCCATTTTAATCCGTAAAGCTCTCCGGCCTTAAATTCATAAATTTCTAAATCGCCGGGAGCAAGTAAAGCAGTTCCTTCAGGATTAATAAATAGGCCGGATATTGTGCTGCTTATTGCTATAAGTCCCGAATTGTAAGCTATTTTAACATAAAGATTTACATTTTGTCCTTTAAACTTTTCCGGAACCGTAATGTAAAAGCTGTTTTTTTTTCCGGATGATTTAGATTGAACCAATTCGTTATTGATATAAAATTCCACAGAATAAACATTATCATTTTCAACAGGTTCAATTTCCAAAGAGATTTCATTTTCTCCAACAAAAATTGTGCTTCCGTTTTGCGGTGAAATTATTTCTGCTTTTTTTACCGATTCAGGTTCATCTGTAATATTATTCACACAACCTGATATGAATATTAAAGCCAAAATGATTGCTGTGTATTTTTTCATTTTACAGTTTTAATTTACGTTTTGATAGTCAATTAAAAACGAACGCGACTCGCCTTCTTTAAATCCGTTAAAATAAAGATATAAAATTTGCTCATCTTCTTTGAACTCGTAAGCAGGAATTTCAGTGTTTATTATATCTGAAGAAACTATCACATTTTCTACAGGCTTGTTGATGTTGAGTTTTATAACAAATTTTTCTTTTGTTTCGTAATCGGGACTCGATACTTCGAGGAACATACGCTTATTGCTTCGGATATCATATTTTAACTCTATATTCGAACGGAAAGTCCACCACTTATCGAGCTGCTGAATTGATGTATGCCAAATTTTGTTTGCTTTAATGTAGTTAAATACATCTTTAATTACATCAACATATTCCGGACGAAGCTGATAATCTGTATGCGATTTGAGAACGTATAATCCGCCTTCAAATATTATTCTGTCTATATCTTCCTGATATGTATAAAGCTGAAAATTCTTTTCTTTCAGACCGTAATTACCTATTATCATTTTATCGTCGCGGGCCGTTTTTGTAATTATCATAACAGGTTTTTCGTTCCGTATTTCAAGTTTAGGAACTGCTCTTCCGGTAAGCGAATCGGTGAAGATATATTTAATATTATTTGAAGTTGCAGCTTGCAGCGTGTTTTCATCATAAAATCCCGATAAAGGCATAAATCCGTATGAATTTTTCCCTGATATTATTTTTAGAATTCCGCCTATTTCACTCATCTTGTTTTCTTGTTCTTTCCGCGAAAAAAGCTGGTTAATTGTATCATTAGCCGAAAGTTTAAAACCTACATCAATTATTGAATTTATATCGCCGTATTTTAAAAGCGATTTAACAAGGTTTCTGTTATTTCTGATTACATTTTCATCTAAATAAAATGATGCGGAGTATTCGTAAGTCCTTAAAATATTAAGCAGATTATTTATGTTGTTCTGGTTTTCAGTAACCGCCGGGATAAAGAGCGATGCGGATGAATAATCCGCCGGCCATTCTTTTACTGACGCTGTGGGAAGTCCTGTAAGCCAATTAATACCGTTATTAAGCAGCTTATCAAAATAAATATAATCGCTGCTGTTTCCTATTACCGAATTTATTTCGAAACCCATCCAGAAATATTTGCCTTTGCCGTATTTACCGTAAGCTATTCCTGCACTCTTTTTTATTTCTTCGCGCACAAGCCCTTCTTCTTTTCGGAAATCGTACCAGCTGCTAACCTGAGTTGTTCTGGGGTCAAGAATTTCGGCGTAAATCGGCAAGTCCCAAGTGGCAATAGTTAATTCATATCCGGCGGGAATTCCCGCTGTAACCGGCAAGTTGCCGCGCAAGGTATGATGTTTATATTTTTCAAAAGGCTTAATTTCTTTTGTAAATTTCAGACCAAAAACTTCCGAAAAGAATTCCCAGCCGCGCCATTTGCCTTCATCCGAAAAAGTACAAGTGCCTCCGGTTGCCAAAACGCTTCCGCCGTCTTCAAGATATTTTTTAACCTGTATAATCTGCCGGTCGCTTAACGATTTAACGCCAGGTAAAATAAGCAGCCCGTAGTCATCAAGTTCACCGTTTTCCAGCTCTAAGTCGCTCAATAAATCGTAAGGCATTCTTATAGAACGTATATAACTTTCCCAAGCGGATACATTTTCTGCCAGCCAGGTATTTCCTTCGGGCAGCATATTTTCGGTATAACGCGAATAAAGTATTGCAGCTTTTTTTTCTCTTTTTTCACTGATTAAAGTAAGGTTTTCTTTTGTAGGCAGGATTTCTTCAATTGTAAAATCGCCGTAAATGAATTTAAGTATCATAAAGAAAACCAAAACCGACATAAAAAGCAATACAAGTCCCGTTGCTATTAGCACGCTTGCATTTATTTTTAAGTTTTTGGAAGGTGTTACCGCCACCGTAATTTTTCCTCTTTTGGTTTGCTTTCTTCATCTGTGTCAACAAAACCTTCGGTTGTATAGCGCATAAATTTTTTCTTCCCCGATTCAGTTAACCTGCCAATTCCTGGATCAGAAGTATATTGTTTTGGCTCCGATGCTCTGTTATAAATGCGCGCGCCTTCGTTTATCCGTGTTTCGTCGTTCGAGCCGGATACCGGACTTTTCTCTCCCTCTGTATATTGTTCTTCCGCGTAAGTTCTTAATCCAGTCTGTCCAAGTCTTCTCTGAGTCATCAACGGAGCAGGTGCAACCAACTCGGCTTCAATTGCTATGGGCTGAACTGCTTTTGCTGCTCTTCCCTTCTTTTCACGCATTTTATAATAAACGTATGCTCCTATCGAAAGGAAAAACGTCATTATTGTTGCTACTAAAACTATCATTGATAATATCGGAACAAGTTCCATTTTTACTCCTTTAATCTATTTACTTCCGGCAGATAAGCCGACTCTTTCTAATTTTCCCCAATTCATTTGAATTCCTATAAATTCCTCTATTGTTGCCATAGCTTTTGTTATATCAATGAGAAGAATAAAAACCAGACGGTAAAACAATGCATACGGAACAAGCCTCAGCTCTTCTTTTTCCGCGGCTATGCAGTAAAGAGCTGCCATCATATCAAGAGAAGCAATCCCTACCCACCAGAAAAATACAAGATTTGACATTCCGTAAATTAAAGCTATAATGATAAAGAACAGATTTGCAAAAATATTCATTGCTGGCCAAATCAAAGCTTCGTAAAACATCGACCACATAACAAGCGTGTTGTTAAAATTCAAAGTAGGATTTAATAGATAATTTTTATGTTTACGGATTGCCTGTAATATTCCGCGCGTCCATCTGTATCTTTGTTTAAGAAGCTGATGAAGTTTCACCGGGGCTTCGGTATATGCGATAGCGTTCGGTTCGTAACTTATTTTCCATCCCTTTGCCAATATTTTCAAAGTTAAATCTGCATCTTCGGCAAAGGTATCGCTTGCGTAATATCCGGCATCAATTATAGCTTTTTTTCGGAATATTCCAATCGGACCAGGAATTATATTCACCATCCTTAAAAATCCCTGAGCGCTGCGTGCAAGGTTAAGACCTTCAACATATTCCAGCGACTGAAGATCTGTAAGCCATTTTCTTCTGTTTAATACTTTAACATTTCCGGCAACTGCTCCAACAGAAGGATCGGTAAAATATCTTACACCTAATTTTAATGTTTCGGTCGAAAGAGTTGTATCTCCATCCATACATAAAACAAAATCAGCTTTCGAATACTGAATCCCGGCATTTAATGCTCGCGATTTGCCGCCGTTCGGTTTGCTGATTAAAGAAACTTTTACAAGTGTATTTCTGCCTTTTCTGTATCCAACTAAAGTTTCAGCAACTTCCTTTGTGTTATCAGTGCTTCCGTCATTTACAATTATTATCTCGTAGTTGGGATATTCAAGCTCAAGCAAAGAATCTATAGAATCCTTAAGCACAATTCCTTCGTTATAAACAGGCACAATGATAGATACAAAAGGATAATATCCGTAAACACTTTGAACGGTATATTTTGTGTTGTAAAAATATGCCAGATATAAAATTGAAAAATAGCGGAACAGCAAAACAAAAAGGAATATAACAAGCGAAACAACCGAAGAATAAACAATCAATCCGCTGAACGAAAGAACTGTCATAGGCAGAGTAATCATTATCACCATTGTAAGTATAAGCGATAAAATTCCGCTGACTATTATCAAACGTTTTTTTTCTAAAAGGAAATCGCGTTTAGGGGGCTCTTTTTCTCGGTTATTAAACGTAACTTTGAATCGGCTGATTTTTTTTTCTTCCATTATTTCTCGGTTTTTACATCAGCATAATCGAATTCAATAATAGTGCCATAAGGGATTCAGCGTTTTTCTTAAGAATTTACTTTAAGGTTAACTTTTCAATGTTCCAAAAATAAACAATTTTTGTGATCTGGCTCATATTAAAACAAATAGAGTTAACAAAAGAAGTAAAAAAACTCCCTTATTATGCCGTATTATTTTTACGCCATTTTAAGGGAGTTAAATTTTTCTTACACTATTTTACTCAGCATTTTTATCTGCTGTGTTATCCTGTTTTTTTTCCGTATCGCTGTCTTTCTGTATACTATCTTCTTCGTTTAAAAAATAAAGCTTATCAGTATCCTTTTGATGCTTAACTGTTACTTTATCGCCTTCTTTTATATGCCCGATAAGCATTTCTTCGGCAAGAGCATCTTCAAGATAAGTCTGTATTGCCCTTTTTAAAGGTCTCGCTCCAAATTTTGGATCAAATCCTTTAACTGCAAGAAATTCCTCTGCATCGGATTCAAGCATCAGCGTAATCTTATTTTCCGAAAGATTTTTGATAATATCTTTCATTTCAATTTTAATAATCTGTTTCATGTCGTCAATTTCAAGATTGCGGAAAACTATTGTTTCATCAATCCTGTTAAGAAATTCGGGATTGAATAGTTTTTTCATCGCATCTTCAACTGTGTTTTTTAGCTTTTCGTAATATCCGGCAGAATCATCCCCGCCGAACCCGAAACCGCCTGTCGATTTTATATCCCGTGTTCCTACATTCGAAGTCATAATTATAATTGTATTTTTAAAATCGACTTTTCTTCCGAGACTGTCTGTAAGTCTTCCGTCATCTAAAACCTGAAGAAGAATATTAAAAACATCGGGATGAGCTTTTTCAATTTCATCAAAAAGCACAACCGAATAAGGTTTCCGCCTTACTTTTTCTGTAAGCTGTCCGCCTTCTTCGTATCCCACATATCCGGGGGGAGCCCCGACAAGGCGCGATACGGCATATTTTTCCATATATTCACTCATATCTATCCGCACAAGCGCGTCTTCGCTATCGAATAAATATTTTGCCAAAACCTTTGCCAGTTCAGTTTTACCTACTCCGGTAGGACCAAGAAAAATAAAACTTCCTATCGGTTTTTTAGGATTTTTCAAACCTGCACGAGTTCTTCTTATAGCTTTTGTAAGTTTTATAACTGCTTCATCCTGTCCAACAATTCTTCCTTTAAGAGCATCTTCCATTTTCATCAGTTTTTCGGATTCGGCCTGAACAACCCGGGTAACCGGAATTCCAGTCATCATCGAAACAACTGTTGCAATGTCATCTTCCGAAACGTCATAAACAACATCTTTCTGCGATTGCTCCCAGTCGTTTTTAGCCATTTCCAATTCTGCCTGAAGCGTTCTTTCTTTATCGCGCAATCTGGCAGCTTCTTCATAATCCTGCCTTTTTACTACGTTCACTTTTTCTTTTTTAATATTTTCAATTTCTTCCTCAAGAGTAAGTATTTCCTCGGAAACGGAGAAATTACCCATGTGTACTCTTGAACCGGCTTCGTCCAACACGTCAATAGCTTTATCGGGGAAATATCTGTCCGTAATGTATCTGTCGCTTAATCTTACGGCAGATTCAATAGCCTGATCTGAATATCTTACGTGATGATGTTCTTCGTATTTAAACTTTATAGAGCGAAGAATTTGTATCGTGTCATCAACTCCCGGTGGATCGATATTTACTTTCTGGAATCTTCTGTCGAGAGCGCCGTCGGTTTCAACAAATTTTCTGTATTCGTCCAATGTTGTTGCGCCAATGCACTGAATATCCCCGCGAGCAAGAGCTGGTTTAAACATATTCGATGCGTCAAGCGAACCTGATGCTCCTCCTGCTCCTACAAGCGTATGAAGTTCATCGATAAAAAGAATTACATCCTCCGCTTTTTCAAGTTCGTTCATCAAAGCTTTCATTCTTTCTTCAAACTGACCGCGATATTTTGTTCCTGCTACCAATCCCGCCAAATCGAGCGTTACAACTCGTTTATCCTGTAGTATCCGCGGCACTTTCCGCTGGATAATTCTAAGAGCAAGACCTTCGGCAATGGCAGTTTTTCCAACGCCCGGTTCGCCTATTAAAACCGGATTATTTTTTTTACGGCGGCTTAAAACCTGAGCTACTCTTTCAATTTCTTTTTCGCGTCCGATTACAGGATCAAGCTTATCTTCGGTAGCGAGTTTTGTTAAATCCCTGCCGAAGTTATCCAAAACCGGAGTTTTAGTGCGTTCTACTTTTTTCTGCGAACCAATGCCTCCGGGGATTGACTGACCCGGTTTATCAATTGGACTGCTGCCTTTGCTGCTTAAAATATTATTCAACTCGGCGCGGGCTACATCGTATGTTATATTAAATTGATGAAGAATCTGAGTGGCAATATTATCTTCATCTCTTAAAAGCGACAATAAGATATGCTCAGTGCCGATTACATCGGATTTATAGATTTTAGATTCTATCTGCGTAATTTTTAAAACCTTTTCGGCTTGTTTTGTAAGCGGAATATTTCCTA
Organism: uncultured Melioribacteraceae bacterium; assembly: GCA_964437215.1. Classification (GTDB taxonomy): domain Bacteria; phylum Bacteroidota; class Ignavibacteria; order Ignavibacteriales; family Melioribacteraceae; genus JAAYAN01. Next base: position 19,229 of record CAYTFZ010000033.1, read on the forward strand.
TTGTTAACGTGCCGCCGGATGAACGCACTGTATCTTCAACTGTTTTTTTCAATTTCGAAAGGTCAACTTCGAGATTGCGCAATATCCTTACTGCAATTCCGTGTCCTTCTCTTATTATTCCTAATAGCAAGTGTTCGGTACCTATGTAATCGTGACCAAGCCTTAAAGCTTCTTCGCGGCTTAATCTTATTACCTCTTGTACTCTTTCCGAAAAATTTCCGTCCATATTTCACCTGTTAGAGATTATTTCAATGTGCAATTATACAAAAAATAATTACAGTTTTCTTATTATTCAAGGTTATATCTTATATATAAAAACTTTATTTTCTAAATTTACAAAAACAATTTACTTAAGTTTTTATTTAGTGTGTTTTTTTAAGTAAAAATAATTATCTTCACGAACTAACATTAAAAATGCTAATTTAATTCAATTATAAAAGGAGATATAATATGCCAGTTGCCGGAGGATTACTTTCAATAGTAATAATTTTTCTTGCAGTTATTGCTTTAATAATGATTTTATGGCTTGTTCCGATAGGTCTGTTTATTACAGCTTATTTTTCAGGAGTTAAAGTAAAAATATTCCGCGATCTTGTTGGAATGCGTTTACGTAAAGTATCACCTTTTGTTATTATACGAAGTTTGATTGCTGCAACAAAAGCCGGTTTAAAACTTGATATTGGTATGCTGGAAGCCCATTACCTTGCCGGCGGAAATGTTATAAAAGTTGTAAGCGCACTTATCTCTGCAAACAAAGCTAATCTGCCACTTCATTTTGAAAAAGCTGCGGCTATTGATCTTGCAGGAAGAGATGTTGACCAAGCCGTTAAAATGTCTGTTAATCCGAAAGTAATTGAAACCCCTTTGGTTGCTGCAGTTGCAAAAGACGGCATTCAGCTTAAAGCAATTGCCCGAATTACAGTAAGAACAAATATTGAAAGACTTGTGGGAGGAGCCGGCGAAGCTACTATTCTTGCCCGCGTTGGCGAAGGAATTGTTTCTACAATCGGGTCAAGCGATTCACACAAAGCCGTGCTCGAAAACCCCGACAGCATTTCGAAAGTAGTGCTTTCCAAAGGTCTTGATTCCGGAACCGCTTTTGAAATTCTATCGATTGATATAGCCGACGTAGATGTAGGAACAAACATCGGAGCGATTTTACAGACTGATCAGGCTGAAGCCGATTTAAAAGTAGCACGCGCTAAAGCCGAAGAAAGACGCGCCGCTGCAGTTGCAAGCGAACAGGAAATGATTGCCGAAGTTGCCAAGATGCGCGCAAAAGTTGTTGAAGCAGAAGCCGAAATTCCTAAAGCAATGGCAGAAGCATTCCGTTCTGGCAATTTAGGAATTATGGATTATTATAATATGAAAAACATACAGTCCGATACCGAAATGAGAAATTCGATAGCCGGCACAGATAAAGAAAAAAAAGAAGGTAAATAATGAAAGCCGACTTTGGCGAAATAATATTTCTGGTAATTTTTCTTTTATTCAGCATAATTTCATCCCTATTGAATGAATGGAAGAAAAAGAAAGAACGCCAGAACCAAAGCAGCCGCGTACCCGAAAATAAAACTTCGAACGAGAAGCAGCCTGAAAGCATAAACGATGTTTTTGATATTTTTTTCGGCAAAAAAAACGAGCCTGAAAATAGCGGAGAATCTTACAGTGACAAAACAAGTACAAGCAATAATGCCTTGCGCGATCAGGAATTAATGCTTAACTCGCTTGAAAAACAAAAGCAGGAATATGCTTTAGAACAAGAGAAATACCGCTCTATTAAGGAGAAAGTAAATTTTGCAGCTGAAATTAATGCCGCATATAACGTAAAACCTTTATCCGACAAAGGTGAAATCGCTAGTAAAGAAAGCTTAAAGACTTCTTTTATCCGTAAAAGCTTGAAAGAAAAAGAATCTTTAAAAAACTATTTTTTGATATCCGAAATAATTGGTAAACCAAAATCGCTCCGCCGTTAAATGACAAAAAAATATAAAATCAGCCGTATAGATAAAGCGGGAAGTATCAAACAAGAAATTGATGAATCCCGCTTTTCGATTAATTACAAATCCGAACTTAACGAAGCGCAGTTTGAAGCAGCTTCGGCTATTGAAGGGACTTTTCTTGTAATTGCCGGAGCAGGAACAGGAAAAACGCGGACTTTAGTTTACAGGGTTGCCAGACTTATTGAATCCGGTTACGACCCGAAATCGATTCTTCTGCTTACTTTTACGCGAAAAGCCGCCCGCGAAATGATGGGACGCGCTTCCCTTTTGCTTGATGACAGATGTTCAAAAGTAAACGGCGGCACTTTTCATTCATTTGCAAATCTTACTTTGCGCAAGCACGCAAAATCTGCTGGAATCGATTCTGGATTTACCATTCTCGATCAGGGTGACAGCGAAGATATTATAAATCTTATACGCGGACAGATGAATGTGGCAAGCATAAAAAAGCGCTTTCCTAAGAAAAATACAATTAACAATATTCTCAGTCTGGCAGTGAATACAGGGGTAAATCCTGAAATAATTATCCGGGACGAATATCCCCATTTTATTGAATTCACCGATCAAATTCTTAAAATCGGCGGAATATTTGAATCCTATAAGCGGAAAAATAACCTTTTGGATTACGACGATCTTTTGGTTTTTCTCCGTAAATTCTTGCAGGAAATGTCGCCAGCCGCCCGCTCTTTTTTGAACGATATCAAATTTATAATGGTTGACGAATATCAGGACACTAACAAACTGCAGGCAGATATTGTAAAAGCTCTTGCGCAAATTAATAATAATGTAATGGTTGTAGGGGACGATTCCCAATCGATTTATTCTTTCCGCGGAGCTGACTTTAAAAACATAATGGAATTCCCGAAGCTTTTCCCTAATGCAAGGCTTATAAAGCTTGAAGAAAATTTCCGAAGCACGCAGTCTATTTTGGATCTTACAAATTTTATAATCAGTAATGCCGCGGAAAAATATCCTAAAAATCTTTTCACTAAAAGAAAAGAAGGCGGACTCCCCTCCATTATCTGCGCTGCTAATGAAAATATGCAAAGCCGTTTTATAACCGACCGTATTCTCGAATTACGTGAAGAAGGAGTTCCGCTTAGCGATATAGCAGTTTTATTCCGCTCGTCTTATCATTCTTTCGATTTGGAAATTGAGCTTAATAAAGCAAATATTCCCTACATAAAATTCGGAGGAATGAAATTTATTGAGGCTGCCCACGTAAAAGATATGCTTGCTTTTTTAAGAATTTCCGCCAACCCTAAAGATATTGTAAGCTGGTACCGCGTTCTTCTTTTGCACGAAGGAATTGGACCTGTTTCGGCGCAGAAAATAATTGAATCTATAAGCAACAACGAAATCGGTTTTAAAGCAAACCCGAAAGCAATTATTTCCGGAAAGTATGATAAACTGGGAAATCTTTTTTCGCTTGTTTACGAACTTCACAATAGTAATAAAACTCCCGCGGATAAAGCAGATGTTGTTTACGAGTATTATTATCCTCTTTTCAAAGAAAATTATGACGATTTTAATAAGCGGAAAAAGGATTTAGATATTGTTTTAAGAATTACTGAAAAATACGAAACTATGGACGAGCTTCTTACTGATATGGCGCTTGAACCTCCGCGCGACAGTATATCGGATGTGGACGAAGAGTCGAAAGAAGATGAATTTCTTACACTTTCAACTATTCATTCGGCAAAGGGACTTGAATGGCACTCGGTTTTTGTTATTCACGCGCTGGACGGATTTTTCCCATCGGCTCAGTCCTTTGGAAGCACCGACGGATTAGAGGAGGAAAGAAGACTGATGTATGTTGCTGCAACAAGGGCAAAGCAAAATCTGCACATTACTTACCCTCAGCAGATTTTTGAACGGCATTCTGGTGTAACTTTCAGTAAACCTTCACGTTTTATCGAAGGGATTTCGGAAAATCTTGCAGAAGAATGGCTGCTGGAAGAAGAGTTTTAAAATCAGCTCTAAGTTTTCAGTTATAAGTTTTAAG
>CAYTFZ010000034.1:0-23143 GCA_964437215.1 uncultured Melioribacteraceae bacterium
AATCATTTCCTGCAATTTTTCCGAAACATATACATAACCTAATCCCTGCATTGCCATAAGCCATTTTTGACTTCCGCCGGCAATGAAATCAACTCCCCAGTTTTGGGCATCAATCATCATTGCCCCGGCGCTTTGAATAACATCCGCGCAGAAAATAATTCCGTGCTTCATGCAAATTTCTCCTATGGCTTTCATATCGGCGCGGTAACCGGTTAAAAACTGCACGTGCGAAATTGAGAGAAGTTTAGTTCTTTCTGTTATTGCTTTTTCAATATCTTCAAGTCTTATTTTCCCATCGGCGGATTTAACAAAATCTATTTCTACACCTTGTTTTTGCAGATTCATAAAAGGATAAACATTTGCCGGAAATTCAAGATCGTTCAGAATTATTCGGTCGCCTTTTTCCCATTTTATTCCAGAAGCTAAAAGATTTATTCCGTTTGTAACATTTTCGGTAAATGCAATTCTATCAGATTTAACGTTTAGCAGTCTGCCAATCCTTACTTTTGCTTCTGCGATAGTTCTTCCTACTCCGGGCCAGTTGTTTACATCAGTTGCGCTGCGCTGATGAGCATATCTGCGGAATTCCTCGACAATTACAGATGAAAACGGACTGATAGCGGCGTGATTGAAATATATCTTTCCCGTACTTAGGAAAGGAAATAAATTACGGATTTCATTCTTATTCAAAGCAAACCTTCCATATTTTTTGAATTCTAAATTATAGAAAACCGCGATGTTAAACAAATAATGTATAAGTTTTATCCGGCATCTGCATAATCAGGAATTTTATTTTTCAATTAGCTGCTAAATGCTTACTTTTATTTATCCCAAATCCGCCATTAGAAAACAAAATAATGGCGGATCGACTAACAAAATCTATACATTCCTGAAAAACAGAATGTAAGATTTTCTAAGTCGGGATTACCCAAAATAGCCAATAATATAAGCTAAGCCATAATATTGTTTGTTCTATTGACTATTTTTGGTTTATATTTAGGCAGAAAATTTAAGGAGATAAAATGCGCTTTCCGATTATATTATTTTTTGTATGTTTTGTTTTCCTTTCGGCTCAAACGGAAAAACCCGATTCATCATCTGAATATTCAAATTATTATCTTTTTAATCTGCTGAATAAAATTGACAGCAATTATTATTATTCACTGCTGGACAGCATTAAAAATGGGACTTCAAGCGACTATTTCAAACTGCGGCTGGCTTTTACGAAAACCGGTAAATATGAACCATATGGAATTGAGGTTAAAGAAACATATGCAAAAATTGAAGAAGCTTTTGAAGCCGGAAATTTTAAAAAAGGACTTGAACTTGCCGAATCTGTTTTATCGGAATCTTTCACCGAAATAAAAGCGCAGATGTATGCAGGTTATGCTTGCGAACAGCTTAATAAAGAAGAGAAAGCAAAATATCATTATGATAATTACAACAATCTGCTAAATTCAATATATCTTTCCGGCGACGGCAAAACACCCGAAACCGCTTTTATTGTTTTCACCACCTCCGAAGAATATATTTTTATTTACTGGGTAAATCTTAAATTCGAAAGTCAGAGTCTTATAAATAAAGACGGTTTCGCATTCGACTTAATGAAATGCACTGATGAAAAAACAGGTGAAAATTTTGATCTTCATTTTAACATAACTTCAGCAATAAATCATTTGCAAAAAAGTTTCGATAAACTGTAATAATTTCGTAAAATTTAAAACTCAACACTTATGCCTATAGACGGAAGAAGACCTATATCCTGGTTTTCTTCCGGTTTATTTTCTTTAAAATCCCAGCGGATATTGCTGACATTTTTTCTGCCGTAAATGTTTTGTACGTCGATGTAAGCAATAAGATTCCATCCTTCAAAATTCCATCGGCGGTCAACGCGTAAATCCAGACTGTGTGCAGCAGGAAGTCTTTCGGAATTTATTTCGGAAGCAGCCTGGCGTCCGTTTTCGTTAAATGGAGTATAAGGTTTTCCGTTTGCATATCGGAATTTAAAATTAGCTTCCCAATTTTTGCTGAAAATATAACCGCCGGCTAAACTTAAAATTATACTCTGATCGAAGTTCCCTGGTCGTTCAATTCCGTCAAGCGCTTTGAACCTTGATTTTGAATAAGTAAAACTTAAAATTCCGTAAAGCGGAGTATCGGAAGCTTTTTTCTGCAGCGAAATTTCAACTCCTGTAACTTTTCCTTTTCCTTTGCTTACTAAGGGATCCAGACCGAAAGAAGCATAATTATCTTCCGAGCCGCCAAAACCCGCTCCCGTGTTGGAGAGAATCAGATATTCCCTTAAAGAACTTACCGGATAATCTGAGTAATCTTTTAAAAATCCTTCTGCTTTTATGCGTAAATCATTAATCAGTTTATATTCGGCTCCAAGAATATATTGATAAGTTCTTACGGGTTTTAGATTTTTATTAGACTTTTCGGCAGAAAGCCATATATATGAAGGAAACTGGCTGTAAATTCCGCTGCTGACGCTTAAAGTAAATTTATCGGAAACCATATAAGACAGCGATAATCTTGGATTTAAAGTATTGCCATCGCTTATCCCGTTAAAATAATCGTAACGCAATCCGGCATTAACATTCAGTCTGTTAAATAATACTGTTGTATATTGTACAAATGCCGAATTTTTAAAATAGTCTTTTTTAACGTTCAGGTTATTTATACTCAGTGTATCGCCGAAACTTGTTATGAAAGACGGGAGAATAACATTTCCGCTGAACTGAATGTATTTTACAGATAAACCTGCATTAAGCTCGGAAGATGAAGAAAGTTTGTAAACATAGTCAGCTTTTAATTCATTTTCCGATTCTGTTGATTTATTTTGAAAAACAGGATTAAGAAGCGTGTCCCTTTGATTTGAATCGAAATCGGTAAAATTTCTGCTTAAACTTATATTTAAAAGTGAGTTACTGTAAAAATGTTTATATGATATCCCTGCAATGTACTGATTTTGATTACTGCCTAAAATTCTTGCATTGTCAAACTTTTTATCGCGGTCGCTGTTGTTAAAATTAACTCTGTCGATAGCGCTTATAAATAAAAAAGATAATTGATTTGCATTGTCAGCTTTCATATCAAATTTACCTAGGAAATCCCAATACTCCGGTACAAATCCGAATCCAGCCGCTTTAAATATGAAATCGAGATAACTTCGGCGCGCCGAAAATATAAAGCTGTTGCCGCTTCCTGCCGGTCCTTCAAGGTTCAGTCCGAACTGAGAAGCTGAAATTGTCGCTTTCCCGCCGATTTTGTCTGTTCTTCCGTTTCTAAGATCAATTTTAAGAACAGATGAAAGTTTGTCGCCGTGCAAGGCTGAAAAACCGCCGGATGAAAATTCGGTTTGCTGTACAAAATCCAGATTTATATAACTTAGCGGTCCGCCTGTTGCTCCCTGATTCCCGAAATGGTTGATATTAGGAATTATAAAACCGTTCACAATATATAAATTTTCCGAAGGAGCACCGCCTCTTACAACAAGATCGTTTCGTCCCGCACTTTGCTGTGCAACGCCGGGAAGAACGGATAAAGCTCTTACAACATCTTCAAAACCGCCGGGGGATCTTCTTATTTCCTCGTAACTGAAACTTGCAATACTGTTAACTTCAGTGGGATTTTTTTCAAAATACTCGGATTTAACTGTAATTCCCTCAAGTTCAATTACCGATTCGAGCATTTCGAAAGTAACAAAAACCGGACGTGCAGTATTAACAACAATATCGGTTTTAATAAGAGATTCGTATCCTATAGCTGTTGCCTTAAGTCTGTAACTTCCCGGTTCAACGCCTTCAATTAAAAAATCTCCGTTTAAGTCGCTTGCTGCCCCTATGGAAGTTCCTTCAATAAGAATATTTACTCCCGGGACAGGCTGCCTGGTAAATTTATCGGTTACTTTACCGGCAATTTTACCTTTGTTTTGCGGAAGAATTATTCCGGCAAATATAAAAAAAACAAAAAATGTTCTTTTCATCTGAAATCTCTTTTTTTAATTTTAATAATAACGATTTAGCATGTAATTAAGTTCTTATTTTAGAAACCTATTAAAATTTTTTGGAATATATTTTATTATATTTATTGCAACAAAAAATGTTATTCAGGAATTAATGATAAGTATTGCCGATAAATTAAAACAGCTTGCCAAAGACGAAAAATCATTTTCGGAAATTGTTGAACTTATTAACTCAATTACACCGATAAACCGGGATGAAAATGCTGTGAGCTCTTTTTTTTCGGAAGGCGATTTTCTTTTCTGGTCGGTTTCTGCCGATAAAAGCAAATCCGATTTGTTTTTCAGCGATTCGTTAAAAAAAATCACGGGCTTTTATCCCGAAGAAATTAAAAGCCGTCCGGGTCAATTAATATCGCTCATTCACCCGGATGATGTTCTCGATGTAAAAAAGAAAATAACCGAATTTGAAGAAACTCCCGATGTATTCTCGCTAAATCTTTCGTACAGAATAATAAACCGCAACAACGAAAATGTTTGGCTCGACGGAGTTATAAATGTAACCCGCGATGCAAAGGGGAACATTATAAAATATTTTAATTTGTTTAAAAATGTTTCACAGCTTCATTTGGTTATTAAAAACCTTTTGGCAGAAAATAACGTGCTGCGCGAAAAAAACCATGCCAAGGACAGATTTATCTCAATTGTTTCGCACGATTTGCGGGCGCCTTTTACATCGCTTCTCGGGTTTTCGGAAATCCTGCTGAACGAACAGCATCTTCCCGATAGCGAAAAAAAAGAATATCTCGGTTATATTCGCGAAGCATCTCAAAATCAGCTTCAATTAATAAATTATTTATTGGATTGGTCACGTCTTCAAACCGGAAAACTTACAGTTGAACCGCGAAGATTAAATGCCAAAATGCTTATTTCGGGAAGCGCTGCACAGCTTGCCGGAGCTGCTATAAAAAAAAATATCGATATACAGATAAGCTGCCCGGACGATATTTTTGTAAATGCAGATGAAAGGCTGCTGCTTCAGTCAATCAACAATCTTTTAAGCAATGCTTTGAAATTTACAAAGCAAAATAAAAATGTTTATTTATCGTGCAACCGATTTAAAAAAGGTTTTATTGAATTTGTAATAAAAGATGAGGGAACCGGAATATCCGAGGAAAATCAGTCAAAATTGTTTAAAATTGATGAAAAAGTTTCACATACGGGAACTGACGGAGAAAAAGGCACCGGATTGGGATTGATGCTGGTTAAAGAAATAATAAGCAAACATGGCGGCGAAATATGGTTTTATTCGGAAACAGACAAAGGAAGCGAATTTCATTTTACTGTGCCGGAATCGAAAAATTCGATTCTCATTGTTGAAGATAATGCGGATATTTGCGAACTTTATGCAGAACTTGTTTCCGAAGCAATGCCGGGTTACGAAATAATAAAAACTCAAAACGGCTACGAAGCTATCTGCCTTGTGCTTAAAGATACACCCACTTTGGTAATTTCCGATCACGAAATGCCGCTTATGAACGGAATTCAGCTTGTTGAAGCTATGTACAAAAACGAGGAAAACAGACATATTCCGGTAATCATTATTTCGGCAAAAATTACTCCTAAGCTACAGGAGGAATATTTTGGATTTGGCGTAAAACATATACTGCCTAAACCTGTTGATTCGGACATATTGCTCAGTTTAATTAAAAGTTCGGTGAATTTAATCGGCAGATAAAAAAAGGTTAATTATTTATAAAAAATAAAACATAAAGAATAGTGAAATGACAGAGCAGACAGAAATCAAAAACTTCAGTACAGGAGATAAAATAGAACATTATTTTCTCCTTTTAAATTGGGAAATTAAAACCTCTAAAAATGCCAAGAATTACCTTGATGTAACACTCGGCGATAAATCCGGAAGTATTTCCGGAAAGATGTGGGATATTAAAGATTTTACCGATTTATCGAAAACCTCAGTTGTTAAAGTCCGCGGCACAATCGAAGATTTTCAGGGGTCGCCACAGCTCAGGATTGAAAAAATAAGACCGGCAGAACCGGCTGATAATATTTCTGCCGATGATTTTCTTCCAAGGTCTTCCCGGAATCTTGAAGAAATGCGTACCGAATTTTTTGACCGCATTTCCGGAATGAAAAACAAACATCTGAAAGCTCTTTTAGAAAAAGTTTTTGACGATAATATTTTTGAAAGTTATTCGAAAGTTCCGGCCGGAAAAGGATGGCACCATGCTTATATTCACGGATTGCTTGAGCATACGCTGGAAATCATAAATATCTGCGAATTGATGTGCCGGTTTCATCCGGAAATACATAAAGATTTGCTTTTAACGGGAGCTATGCTGCACGATTACGGAAAAATTTACGAATTAAGTTTTGATAAAGGTTTCGATTATACTGACGAAGGAAAATTTTTAGGTCATATTTCAATTGCAGCAATGGAAATAAACCAGAAAATTAAAGAAATATCAGGTTTCCCGGAGCTTCTGAGAAATCAGGTTCTGCATTTAATTTTAAGCCATCAGGGAAAGATGGAATTTGCATCTCCTGTTGAACCAAAAACGCTTGAAGCAATTGTTCTTTATCAGGCAGATGAATTAAGCGCAAAAGTTAATGCTTACAAATATGCGATGATTAAGGAAATTAATTCCGAATCGGGATGGACAAAATTTCTCCCATTGGCAAACAATACATTATATATTTCAAACAAGCTTAAGAATTCCTTAAAAGATAAAGAAGGAAAAGATCCCGAAACTCTTTTTGGATAATTTTATTAATAAAAGTGTTTTATAAATGGAATTTCGTAAAGATTTTATCGAGAAATTAAAGGCTGCAAAATCGGTCGTGTTTTTTACGGGTGCCGGAATGTCAGCCGAAAGCGGTATTCCAACTTTCCGCGGCGAAGGCGGGATATGGAATAAGCTTAATCCAGAAGAATTGGCAAATTTCAGCGCGTTTATGAAAAATCCGGATATGGTTTGGGAATGGTATCAGTACCGCCGGAATATTATAAACCAAAACCAGCCTAATGCAGGACATTTTGCAATTGCCGAAATGGAGAAATATTTTAAAAAAGTTACAGTTGTAACCCAGAATGTGGATAATCTTCATACAAGAGCCGGCAGTAAAAAAGTACTGGAACTTCACGGAAACATCGAAAGGAATTTTTGTGTGGATTGCCAAAAATTCGATTATACTCCTGAATTAAATCAATCGCAAAATGTTCCGCGCTGCCGTCATTGCGGCGGATTGATACGTCCGGATGTTGTGTGGTTCGGAGAAATGCTTCCGCAGGAAATCTTTGCCGAAGCCGAATCAATATCAAGGAAATCCGATATGTTTTTTGTTATAGGCACTTCTGCGGTTGTTTACCCCGCTGCATATATTCCTTTAAATGCAAAAAGCGGCGGCGCTTATCTTGTTGAAATAAATGTGGACGAGACTGATATTTCTGAAACCGTAAATTACTCAATTAAGGGAAAAGCAGGAGAGATACTGCCAGAAATATTAAAACTGCTTAATAAAAAAAAGTAAAACCTATTTTGAGATTATAAGTTTTTAGTTTCTTCAGCATATACATCTTCCGTTTCCGAGAGACGTACTTTTATATTATTTATATTTTTGGGGAAACCGGCTTGTTCAAGCTTTTCAAGAAAAATTATGCACAAATTTTCTGCAGTGGGGTGAAAAGGGAAAATATTCATTTTCGATTGAATTTTAGTGAGAAATTCAATCAATTCAATGTCTTTTTCATATACAGCAAAACTATGATCAAGTTGCTTTAATAATGGGAAAACAATTTTATCCATTTCAAAATAATCGAGCAGCATACCGTTTTTATCCGGATTGCCTTCTAATTCAATCCAGACTTTATATGAATGTCCGTGCAGGCTTGCGCAGCCGCCTGTGTGAAAAGTAAGCCGGTGTCCCATCTCCCATCTATATTCTTTTGCAATTTTCATTGTGTTATCTAATTTCTGTAAAACGAAATATAAATATAATGCTTTTTGAATATTTGACATAATCGCTATTAAATGTTATATTTAGCGTCTGTAAAAATTAACATTTAAGGATTGAAATGGCTAATCATAAGTCAGCAAAGAAAAGAATAAAGACAAATGAAAAGAAACATTTAGAAAACAAAGCTTCTATTTCTGCTCTTAAAACTCTTACAAAAAAGGTTTTATCTGAAAAAAATAAAGAATCTGCTGAAAAAACACTTAAAGAAGCAGTTTCAGCATTAGATAAATCTGCAGCAAAAGGCAGAATTCATAAAAACAACGCTGCAAGAAAAAAATCGACATTAACGAAACACGTTAATAATTTAGCTTAAAAAGTTTCAAACTTATATATCGGCAGTCCGGTTTACCGTGCTGCCTTTTTTTGTTTTAAAAAATAAAACCCGCTGCTTTCGGGTTTTATTTTGGTCGGAATCAAAGGCTTTCAATTGCGTCAACGCCTTCAGGCTGAGGCAGAACAAATCTAACCGGCTGAACAGTGCCGTCTTTTTTAGCAAGTCTGTCAACTTTCTTTTTTATCAAAACACTGTGCTGAATTAATACATCGCTGTCAACAATGCAACCGAAAATATAGCTTGTTCCTTTTATTGTAACATTTTTCCCGATTATTGCCGGGAATTCATCGCTTCCTGTTATATTTACACCCGATTCAATTAAAGAGTTTTCTTCAATTATTGTATTCCCTTTAATTATATTACCCCGAAGAATTGTAACATTATCTTTAATATGCAATTTCTGTTCATCGTAACAAGATATTTGAGCATTTTCGGCAATAGTAACATTTCTTCCGAAATATATATTTCCCGATAGATAAACATTCTTTTTTAATGTAAGATTAGTATTTAGTTCAGCGCCTTTCCCGATGTAAACCCCTTTCCCAATTTTAATATCGAGAGTGTTTATTTCCTTATCCATTTTTATTATTTCTTCAACTACGTTTTCGTCTATGAAAAAATCCTCAGGGTCATCAATTTCTATTATATCCTTTAACTTTTCATAAACTTTCGATCTTGCAATATCATCCATCTGGCGTAAAACGGATTTGTTGTTGAATCCCATAATGACGGTTTGGTCTAACGGACTTACAGCCCCGACGCTTAAATTTCTTTTATTAAACAGGTCTATTAAATCAGTAAGATAAATTTCTTTTTGAGCGTTGTTGCTTTCAATTTTATCAATAAGTTCTGCAAGATACTTATACTTAAAAGCATAAACGCTGGAATTGAATTCGTTATTTTCAATAAGTTCTTTTTTCGTAAACGAATATTTCTTTCCGTTTAATGTGAGAACCAGCGGCTCATTATCATGTATTTTAAGAATATCTTTATGTTCAATTATGCAAATCACTTTGCCGGCATCGCTTCCCGAAGAATTTCCCGAATCATCTTTCTGCTTGGCTCTTACGATCCGTCCGTAACTATTTTCAGTTGGATTCCCTTCGTAAAGTCCGGTAAGCACCATCATATCAGAACCCGAATTTATAAATTCCTGCCGGAACATACGGATTGTTGCTTCATCGATAAGCCCCATATCACCAGGAAAAACATAAACAATACCTTCATATTTGGTTTTATCAATATTTTGCAGCGCAACCTGAACTGCGTGCCCTGTTCCGTTTTGTTCAGCCTGATATGCAAAAATCACTGATTTAGAACCTACTGCCTCCATAACAGAAGGAGCTTTAATTCCGACTACAACAACAGTATTTACTTGGTTCAAAGCTTTATTGCAGGCATTGCAAACACGTTCAACCGTGGGTATTTCCCATATTTTGTGAAGCATTTTTGATGTTTGCGATTTTATTCTTTTTCCATGTCCCGCTGCAAGAATTACAGCTGTTTCTTTGAATGAATAATTAAAATCAACAGACATGCTTTTTACTTTTTCTTCAATTTTTGCGCGGGTTAAACCGGTTTCCATTTTTTCCTCTGTTTAATATTTTAACCGGACGAAATATAAGAAATAAAAATATTACGGAGTTATTATCTTTTTTCCTGAAATCTTGGATTGCAAAATTGTAAAAAGGATGTTTTAATAAATCAGTTTCGTTTTTGTCAGCAGTTAAGCAGATAAGTATTTATAAGTTCTACTGAACGTTCTGCTTCAAGGCGTTTTTTGGGGTCGCTGCCGCCAAAATACAAAACATATTTATCAGTACTCAGTTCCGATAAAATATCAACACTGCGCGGGTCTTTATTGTGTTGTGTAATTTGACCGGTTAAAATTATGTTATATCGGCTTCTGTCTTTGCGTAATATTTTCCAAACGGAAGGATTATGGAGTTTAGTATTACTGAAAAAAGTTACGCTCCATTCTCTGTCGGTAAGACCTTTCTGTTTAAAATATTTCCTTAGAGATTCTGTTATTTCGTCTCTGCTTGCAACTTCGCCGGCAATAAAAATATTGAACGGTTTTGGTATAAATAAAACTTCCTGCTCTTCTTCTAGAACCTGTAAATCGTTTTCCATTATTTTTCCTTCTATTTTGTTTGGATACATACAACCCTTCTGCAGTTCATTAACTTGTACCAAAAACAATCCCTGAAGGTATTAAAAGGTAAAAAAAAATTTTTCTTTCCGCAATTTTATGTTTTATTTTTTTTAAAAAGAATGAAAAAAATCAGTCTTTCCAGATAAAATCGAAAAGCATAACCGAGGCAGTGAGCATTATAACGTCATAGCAGATTATTATAAGAATTTCTGCGAAAGATTCCTCAAAAGTTTTTCCGTCAATCGAAAAATTAGTTAGTTCCGAAAGTATAAGTATCAGCGGAAGCAAAACAGGAAACGACAACACCGGATACAGTGTGCCCTTTGCTCCGGCTTTAGAAATAATTGCTGCAATAATAGTGGAAGATATTGCTATTCCAAAATTTCCTAATAAAAAAACAGCAGTAAATAAATAAATATTTTTAATTATAAAAGCAGAAAACAGTAAAGAGAACAGCAATGTAATTACAAAGTTCATTAAAAAAACAAGCAATGTATTAAAAAGCAATTTCCCGGAAAATACATTAAGGGGTTTGGCTATTATTTGCAAAATCAAAAATGTTCCGCGCTCTTCTTCCGAAACGAAAGTACGGGACAGTCCCGACATCGCTGAAAAAAAAACAACTGTCCATAACAAACCAGCGGTAAGGTAAGGCGATAAAGGTTCATCTTTAACCGAAAAAAGAATTACACAGATTGCAACCAGAATAAACATTGCAAGCGAATTAACTGAATACCTTGAACGCAGCTCGCTTTTCCAGTCCTTTAAAAATATAATAATTGAGGATTTCACTTTCCAAAATCCTCCATAACAATTTTTTCATCGCAGAAAGAAAGGTCTGTTTCTTCGTTTGAAGCAATGATAATTAACGATTTCAATCCTTGCTGCTTTAATAACCTGTAAAAAATTTCTTTTCCCGCAGAATCGAGATTTGTAACAGGTTCGTCAAATATTATCAAAGGAAGGTTATTCATCATTGCAAAGACTATTTTAATTCTTTGTTTCATTCCCGAAGAAAAATTTGAAAGATGTTCGTTTTTCCGTTCATAAAGCCCGAATTCACTTAACAAATTATCACATCGGCTGCTTTGGAAATCGATGCCCTGAATATCCGTCAGCATTTTCAGATTCTCATAAGCAGTAAATTCATCATAAAAGATCACATACGGCGCTGCAAAGCCAATATATTTTTGTATTTGCTCCGGTTTTATTCGAAGCGAATTAATAGTGTAATGAATCTTTCCTTGAGAAGGACTTAAAACGCCGGCAATTATTTTTGTAAGCGTGGTTTTGCCTGATCCGTTTCGTCCGGCAATTCCGTAAATACCAGGTTTATCGAAAGTAAAATTCAGGTTTCTAAATACCAGACGTCTTCCGAATATTTTGCTTAAATTTTCAGCAGATACAGTGATGTCAATCATTAATTACCGCAAATTTTCCTTTAGAAATTTTATCACCGGATTTAATTACATAAAAATAAATACCGGATGAAAGTTTGTTTCCGCTGTTATCTCTGGCTAACCAGCTTATAACTGTCTGCCCGGTATTTTTAATAGACTCGTTTCCAGAAAAAATCTGCACCATATTTAAATTGTAAATGTGTAATTCTGCATCATTTGTTCCGTTTGGTTCGGCAGGAAAGTTTATAATTTGCTGCGAATTTTTAAATGGCTGAGGATAAGGTGAAGAGACAATTTCCCTGAAGAAAAATTTTATAGGAATATTGTTGTAAATATAAATATCGGTGAAAACCGCTTTGTTGCTAAGGTTTGCGTAAATATCAGCATATTCCGAAATCCGGTACGAATTTTCAAACCATTTGTCGCTTAACTGCAAATCAACCTGCGTTTTAGCATCTGGATTTGAAAGACTGGATTCTATATTTGAATTGGAAATAATAGCTGTTAAAGAATCGCGAAAACCATTTTTCTCAAATCTGTATTCTAAAAAAGTATTAGAAACGCAAGGAGTATTCAGCTGTCTTCCTTCAATATTCTCAATTATCTCACAAGGTTTTATCAGAGGATAATTTTTTGCTTCCTTAAAATATTTGTTTTCTAAAGCTCTTTTATTTGTAAAGTAAGTCCAAATTCCAAATTCCGAAAGTTCTTCTTTTAATGACGAACCTTTTTCCTGAATTGCCAAAGCAACAGCATTCATTGCCCTTTCGGTGCGCATAAATTCCCAGATTCTTTTTAGAATATCTGATCCGAATCTATTAACAAGAAAAATATTCCAGATTGACAGATCGTATCCGTCAGATAAACTTGACACTCTTAAAAAAGATTTGTCATGAGGTGCATTAAAATAATTAGGCAAGTACTGATAATAATCGTTTATATTGTCATAAATAAATTCTTCCATGGCAGTGGCAGAGATTTCGTAGTAAAATAAATCTTCCCACCGGATAACATAAGAGCCGAGCTGAATAGAATGCTGAAACTCGTGAGCAATTGTAACTCTTCCGCCGTTTATGCCGCGCGTGAAAGTGCTGTTAAATGTATTGTCAATTTTCATATATGAAGAACTTGTACTGCAATCCATACAATCCATCATAGTTTCACCATAGCCTGCAGGCATAAGATAAATATCGTATTTATCGTCTCCGCCAAGGTTTCCGTCTGACGGCGGAGGTAAAAATCCAAGTACATTTACCTGATAATCGTAAACTGAATCTGCAGAAAGACCTATCCACGAAATATCTATATCAGTAAGCCCGTCATTATCAAAATCCGGCGAATTTATTCCGGTTGTATCGTAATGAATTCTGAAGAATCCTGAAGGGGAAACAATGCTTTTGTGCATCACAGGACGATCTGCCATCCGCTTAATTAAGCTTTTCTGTGTTTCATTGAAATTATTGAAGTTTGCAAATATTTGCATCGTCAAAGGAAATCCGCATTTAACAGGAGTATTATTAATTCTATACGATTCCATGTTCTGAGTATTTGCAATTTGATGTCTGTTTATAAAAACATTAAAAAGCGAATCGGTATTTTGTGCCGGCAAAAGAATGCAATAAATAATTGTAAAAAAGTATAAACAGGAAAATTTCATTTCAACTCGCGAAAGATTATTTTATTTGAGCTGCTGATGGTAAAAGTTAAGAAATATTTTTCACCAAACCGACTTACAAAATAATCATTGATTTTATCCGGTTCAATTAATTTTATGTTAATTATTTCATTATAGTTAGAATCTGATTTTGTATATAATCCTTTTTTCCTGCCTTCAAGTTTTACGAAAGTATCGCCAATCAGCATACTGTCGGGCATTTCTCTATCAATCAGCATTTTAACAGACTTTCCCGAATCTAAAATCTGCCAGACAGAATCGGCTGACTGGGAAAAGAAAAAATCGGATGATTTGCTATATGATTTCATTTCGGTAATAAAGACCTCGTGGTTTAGATTTATTGACAAATCTTCGGTCTTTTTTTCCTTTTGCGGAAGAAACGTTGTTTTATAAATCCGGTTTAAACCTTTATTTTTAAATCTATAAATTATAGAAAGACTGTCGGAAACAGAAAAAACAGCTGATGAAGGAAACGAAGCGATGGTGTCAGTCTGCGAATAATGAAAACGTGAACCTCGAGTTGAATAAACAGATTTACCGGTAAAATATTTATCTTTTAAAATCAAATGTAAATCAGTTTTCCCCGAAACATTGCTTTTAACTGCTTTAATATCCCAAACCGGATAAAGAGAATACAATTGTTCCGTTTTACTTGAATTTCTAAGGAAATCGACTCTTAGTATTTCAATCAGTTTTTCACCTGGAGAAAAGAGATAAAATTCTTTATTAAAATCAGTTTCCTCAAAAATGAAAAGTCTGCTGAAACTGCTTGACAATTTAAACGCGGAAATACTTTTAAAAGGTCTTCTTTCTTCCGAAACAACAATTTTCAATTCAGAATTTATATTATCAATAAAAGCATAATCCTGAAACAAATCTGTCCCAATATTAAAACCAGCAAGACTTTCGCAGCTTTCAGAAAGTAAAATTTGAAAATTACCGGAAGGTTGATTAATCCGGCTGAATTTCCGGATATTTCCGGATTTTGAAAGCAGAAAAAGATTATTAAACGCATCAGCTGCAAAAGCTGAATATTCAGTAAGATCAGGCTGAAAATTACTGTAGCCGCTTTTTTCGGCAAAGAGAAATGTAAGTCTTCCAAATTGATAATCGAGAACGGCTAAATCTTTTCTGCCATCGTTATTGAAATCTTTGATTATAATATCCGATGGTTCAAAGCCTGTAACAATTTTGCGGAATTTTTTAAATGTAGAAACAGAATCGCCGAGCGAATACCCGATTCCATCGTATGCAGCATAAAGAAGGTCGGTAAATCCATCGCCATTAATATCTTCCATTATAAGCTTTTTGGGTAAATCCCGTGTTTTTACACTTCTGCTTTCGTAAAAATTTGTTTTGCCATCGTTAGTAAATAATTTTATTTCATTATCAATAAAGTCGATTGCACAAATATCTTTATAGCCGTCGTAATCCCAATCGGCAATAACAATATCGCTAAACAACCTGTTGGCGGCAATTTGTGTAACTTGCAGCGATTCTTTTTTCTTTTCTATTTTTACAATGCCGTTAAATGAATTTCCGCAAATATAGGCTTCGTTTCTAAAATTATTATCCGCATCGGCTGTTTTAAGTATTTCAGGAAATGTATCGAATTTAATTTCATTCAACACTTTTAAATTTCCGCTTTTTTCAAATGCTATTTCGGAACAGGCTTTATTATGGCGTGAAATTGAAAGAAAAGATTTGGAATTATTTTTTACTGTAAACTCTTTTAAAGCTGTAATATTACCGAAAAGGTTATTACGCGACAGATTGTATTTATATCCCGATGAGAATAATGAAACGTAACTTTTTTTTTGAGGATCGAATAAAACAAAATCGGGCAAAATGTCGTTATTCAAATTAGCAAGCAGAAAATTATTATAACCCGAAACAGCTTTGATATTTTCTGTTTTGCAGAATCCACGGATGTTTGTCTGCGCTTCAAGCGGAAAAATAGTAAAAAAGACCAAACAAAGATATAAAAAATCAGTTACGCTTTTTGAGGCGCTCCTCCCTGCGTAATAATGCCTGCATATATCTTCTTCTTTCATCTTCAGTTTCTGGTATAATTTCAAAAGTTTTAACTGGTTTGCCGTTTGTATCTACACTTACAAATGTAAGGTATGCACTGTTCGAATGCACTGCATTTCCTTTTAAAAGCGACTGCGATTCAACGGTAACTCCCACTTCCATTGAAGTATTAAAAGCACGGTTTACCGAGGCTTTCAGTATAACCATATCTCCTAACTTTATGGGATGATGGAAGACAATGCAGTCCACTGATGCAGTTACGCAAATATTGCCTGAATGTTTGGATGCTGAAAGTGCGGCGCAAACATCAATCCAATGCATAAGCTGACCGCCAAGCAAATTGCCGAGCTGGTTTGTATGATTCGGCAAGACCAATTCTGTCATCGTAATAACAGAATTACTTACCGTCCTATTTGTAATGTCTTTCATTATTCTCCAAGCAATGCAGCCTGAATTTTTTGTATTTCAGGAGCATTTTCGTCATTGGGATATCGTAAAAGAAATGTGTCAATATCGTTAAGAGCTTCGCTGTTTCTGTTTCTGTCTTTCAGTATATTTATTTTATTATATAAAGCAATAGGAGCAAACTGTGTATCGTGATAATCATTTGCAACAATTGAATAGTATTTAATTGCTGCATTCATATATCCCATCTTTTCGTATATACCTGCATTGTTAAATTCTTTTTCGGCAAGTTTCGAATTTAATTCCTTTATTTTTTTTTCAGCTTCTACAACCTTTGAGCTGGCAGGAAAAAATTCAATAAATTCCTGAAATTCGTCGATGGCTTTAGATGTGTTCTTCTGATCGAGCGGAACGGGAGGGGACTGCTGATAATAAGATTCCGCAAGCATATACTGTGCATCTTCCAAAAAAGGACTTGCAGTCATATCGCGAATCAGCTTCGAAAATTCATACGCCGAAAGGAGATATTCTTCTCTGTTAAAATGCGACATTCCCAGATAAAAACGGGCATCATCATTTACAGTGCTTCCTGGGAATTGAAGAAGTATGTTATTAAATTCATTTATCGATTCAAGATATTCTTCATCATTGTATAGTTCCATAGCGTAAGAAAAATATTCTTCAGGGCTCATAACGGAAGTGTCTTTCGAATTGGAACAGCCAAAAAATATAAAAGGAATAATCGCAAACAACATTTTTTTCATAAAGTAATACCTGCTATATGTTTTAAAAACAAAAAACAAAAATAATCATAATAATATTGCTTAAAAAGATTAATTGCTTCTTACGGTAAATAATAAGTAAATGCTAACTGCTATTGCAGCAACAGCAACCAAAGGTTCTGCAATGCTGCTGAAAAAATTACCGCCGGGTTTTTCTCCTTTGGTAAAATCAATACCTTGCGTTTCCACGCCTTCAATCATTTCAAATTCCAATGTATCCGAAAAAGTTTTTTCAAACTTGCTGGAAAAAGATGAATTGCCATCTTTAAATATTATATATGTACCATTTAAAAGAATATGTCTTTTAATATCGTAAGACCCTATAATATTAGCTCCTCCGGAATATTCATATTTAACAGAGGCGTTTCTAATATTTACCGATAAAACATTATCCGATGCCGAAGATTCTGTTTTGCCTGAAGCATATAATTTAAAAATAAACTGGTTTCTAAGGGTAGTGAAACTATTATCTCCGGTGAATTCGGTTTTTACAGTATCTGGAATATTTATATTAATTTCATCAAATAATTCGTCTGTAAGATTAAAGAAAATATCTAAATTTTTTAACGGCTGCGCTTCGCAAGTTAAAATCTGCAACGCAAAAAATAAAATAATAACATTATTTCTTATCATTATTACAAAATTAAATTATTCGAATTGTAAATATATTCATTCATCAAATCAAATTCTTCTTCCGGCAGCTATTTCTTCAAGTCTTTTTATCCGTTCTTCCATAGGCGGATGAGTTGAAAAAAGACTTTTAATCATTCCGCCGCTTAAAGGGTTTACAATAAACATGTGAGCTGTTGCCGGACCAGCATCAGTCATCGGAATTCTTTCATTGGACATACTTAATTTTTTAAGAGCCGAAGCCAAGGATAAGGCATTCCCCGAAATTGAGGCTCCTCCGGAATCGGCAGCATATTCTCTCGATCGTGAAATTGCCATTTGTATCATCATTGCAGCAATAGGCGCAACTATCATTAAAACAAGAGAAACAATAGGACTGCTGTCTCTGTCGTCATCTCTGTTGCCGCCGAACATTGCAGCCCAGCCTGCCATCCTTGCAATAAATGTAATTGTACCCGCAAAAGAGGCAACTATGGTTCCTATAAGTATATCCCGGTTTTTTATATGCGATAATTCGTGAGCAAGAACACCCGAAAGCTCTTCTTTGCCGAGTATCCGTAAAATACCGGTTGTAACAGCAACTGCGCCGTTAGCAGGATTTCTTCCTGTAGCAAAGGCATTTGGTGTGGGATTATCAATTATATATACTTTCGGCATAGGCAATCCGGCAGAAGAGGAAAGCTTTTCTACAAGATTAAATAAATCGGGACTGTCATTTTGTTCAACCCGTTTAGCTTTATACATTGCAAGAACTATTTTATCTGAAAACCAGTAAGAACCGAAATTAAGCGCAAGCGATATTATGAACGCTATCATCATTCCTGATTGACCGCCAAGGAAATCGCCGACAATTATCATAATTATCATCATTAAAGCCATCAAAAAGGCAGTTTTCATACCATTCATTTTTATTCCTAATATTGGTTATTTTTGAAATCTTTAACACAAACATAATTTTTTTTGTTCCTAATAACAATTTATTAACATTTACACTTTTAATAATTGCCTTGCCTTTAAAATCAAATATATTTAAAATCCACATTCAAAATGAGGATTTTATGCAGATTAAAACAAAATATGCTGTTACTTTAATATTATTTTTTGCAGCGAATATATTCAGCCAGAATGTTTATGAATTCCTGCGGCTCGAAAACAGTCCCAGAGCCGCTGCTCTTGCAGAAAGTTTTGTAGCTGGCAACGACGATCCCAACATAATATTTTATAATCCCGCAGGCATTGCATTGCTTACGGAAACACCAGTATCATTCTCGTTTTTAAAACATCTTCTCGATATTAACTCGGCAAGCATTTCTGCCTCGCACGAATTTGAAAACATCGGAAGATTCGGAGCGGCAATTAAATTTATTAATTACGGAAGTTTCACGGAAAGAGATGAGTTCGGTAATGAGAACGGCACATTTTCGGCAAATGAAATGGCTTTTATATTAGGTTACGCAAATTTGCTTGGTGAAAATTTTTATTACGGAGCAAATGTGAAATTTATTTATTCCGGAATTGCCGGATACAGTTCTACCGGTTTTGCTGCCGATTTAGGACTTCATTACGAAATACCCGAAAGCAATTGGAACTTCGGGTTTGTAATTCTTAATGCCGGTTCTCAATTCAGTTCGTATGGAGACACAAAAGAAAATCTGCCTGTTGATGTAAGATTAGGTGTTGCAAAAAAAATGGCACATATTCCTGTTAAGTTGTTTTTCTCATTTAACCGCCTGAATGATGATCAGGATAATTTCTTTGAAAGATTTAAAGCTTTCACATTCGGCGGAGAAATTACTTTCAGCAAAGTGTTATGTGCCCGGCTTGGTTACGATAACCAGAAACGGAAGGATTATAAATTCGGTTCTACTGCCGGACTGGCTGGAGTAAGCGTAGGATTAGGAATTAATGTAAGCGATTACCGAATCGATTACGGTTTATCGTCCTACGGAAAAGTCGGATCTTTGCACCGTTTTGGAGTTTCTACTTCTTTTTAATCAGCTTTTCGAGCTGGTCTAATTCGGTTTCTGCACTTTGATGCGAATCGCGGTAATCGCGGTAATCGAGAACAGATTCGTAATACTCTGATGCCTTTTTATAATTTTTATCGTTTTTATAAAGGCGCGCAAGGTAGAGTGTTGCGTTTATAAGAAAGCCCGATTCTTCATCAGCATCCAATTCTTTCGAAATTTTCACACATTCTTCAAAAAATTCAATGGCTTTTGCCGGCTGGAGTTTTATAAAATCGAGTCCCACATAATACGAAGCTTCGCGAAGAGAGTTTTTATTATATCCGTTTTTTTTGCTAACAGCTTTTTCGTAAATGCTTTTAAAAACAGAAGTCGAAACATCTTTATTCCCAAGTCTGAAATGAATTCTTCCGATATATCTTTCGAAAAGCGAATTACCGGGGAATTCGTTAAACAGCCTTTCGGCATATTTTAATGCCTGCAGATTATCTTCTTCGAACCCGTAATATAAAGTAAGAAGAAAAAACTGCGATTCGTATTTTGCATATTTCCCGCGGTTAGCCACATACTCAAGCTGTCTGATTCCTTTAGCTTTGTTTCCTCCGGGAAAAACAGCCATAAAGGGTTTTACGAAGGGGTATTTTTCGGGTACAGCGGCAGCATAATAATTGTATATTCCAAAACCTAATTGAACATCGATATTTGTGCTGTCGGCAGCATAAACCTTATGAACCAGCGGAAGAGCATCTTTGCCGTCGAGCACTGCGCCGAACCATTCTTCGCGGATAGATTTAAGTCTTCCGCGGAAACCGAGCGACCCGCCTTTAAAAAACAAAGCATCTACATCGTTCGGGTTTTTATCCAATATTTCATCGCATACATCTATTGCTGTTTCCAGCTTATCATAAAATATATCGTCATATCTTTCGTTTTCCATGTCAAGCGATATTTTCCACCAAATTACCATCGCATCAAAAAAATATCCTATCGGACTTTTGGGATTTTGCTTTATTACTTCGGCAAATGTTGTTTCGGCTGTTTTAAATTGAAGATTATAAATCTGCCTGATTCCGGCATTTACAAGTGAATCGTTAATCTGTTTTCGCGCAAAAAGCGGAATGCTGAAAATTATTACAGCAAAAAGAATTTTATTTTTCATCGGATAAAACTTTTTTGTAATTATATCTTATTAAATTGTCGATTGTTTCAGCTAAATTTTTAATCGTTAAAAAATATTTAAAAGTTTTACAGCCATAATTATAACAGCAGCAAACATAAAAATTTTGATAAACTTTTCTCCTTTTCTTACAGAATGTTTTGCCGACCACCAGGCGCCCAATCCATTTCCGGCTGAAAGAGTAAGTCCGTAAATCCAGTTAACATTTCCCGAAATAATAAACACAAGCATTGCCGGTATTGTAAAAACAAGTACAATAAAAGCTTTGTGCATATTAACTGTAAGCAAATCCATTTTCATTATGTAATGAAGCGCTGCCATTAAAAGAAAACCCACACCTGCCTGAATAAATCCGCCGTAAAACCCAATAAAAAACATTACGGGATAAATAAGCCGCGGAAATTTTTTAATTGCCTTATTTCCGGTATTGTTTTTTGCTTTGGGAATAAGCATAGAAATAAGCACAAGAATCATAATTACAGCCAAAGTCTGCTGAAAAGCTTCGCTGCTTATTTTTACAGCAGCAATAACGCCGGCAACCGCACCGGGTAAAGTAAAAAGTGAAAGCCTCAAGCTCATTTTGAAATCGCTAACATTTTCTTTTTTAAAAGAGGAAACCGCGCTTAAGCTTTGAATAAGTATCGAAAGTCTGTTGGTTCCGTTAGCCATAGCTCCTTCAAGTCCCATAAAAATAAGCGCCGGAACTGTAAGAAGAGAACCGCCCCCGGCAACAACATTTATTATTCCGGCAATAATTCCAAGCAAAAACAAAAGAAAAAGCTGTAAATATTCTTCCAAATAAACTCCTGTAATTACAAATGTAAAAATAAGCAAAGGGGTTTATACTTTTAATATTAATTTACTTATCAAACTAAAGTTTGTTTACTTCGGCTTAGTTAATTAAATTTGGCGGTGTTTAAAACATTTTATTTCAGGTGAATTACTAATGAAGAAAATTAAAGACATTGCAGCCCAGTTGAATATTTCCGAAGACGACCTTATTCTTTACGGAAACTACAAGGCTAAATTGCCGTTGAAGTATATTGATAAAAGTAAATACGAAAAGAATAACTTAATATTAGTTTCCGCTATTTCGCCAACTCCTGCAGGCGAAGGTAAAACTACTGTTTCTATTGGTCTTACGCAGGGAATGAACCGTATCGGGAAAAGGACAACAGTCGTATTACGCGAACCTTCGCTGGGTCCGGTTTTCGGGATGAAAGGCGGAGCTACAGGAAGCGGGCACGCGCAGGTTATTCCTATGGAAGATATAAATCTTCATTTTACAGGCGATTTCGGAACTATCGAAAAAGCTCATAATCTTCTTGCTGCTTTAATTGATAATAATATTCAGAATAAAAAAAATAATCTCGGCATCGACCCCCGCACAGTCCACTGGAAACGCGTAATGGATATGAATGACCGCTCGCTCCGTAAAATTATTGTAGGACTTGGCGGAACGCTTATGGGAATTCCCCGAGAAACAGGATTTGATATTACCGCAGCTTCCGAAGTGATGGCAATACTATGCCTTGCCGAAAACTTAAGCGATTTAAAACAAAAACTCGGCAATATTTTTGTGGGATTCACTTTCGATAAGCAGCCGGTTTACGCACGCGATTTAAAAGCAAACGGAGCAATGACAGCTTTGCTTAAAGATACAGTTATGCCGAATCTTGTTCAGACAATTGAAGGAAATCCTGCAATTATTCACGGCGGACCTTTTGCAAACATAGCGCAGGGAACAAACAGCGTGATAGCTACTAAAATGGGACTTTCACTTTCGGATTATGTTGTTACCGAAGCGGGGTTTGCTTTCGATTTGGGTGCGGAAAAATTCTTCGACATAAAATGCGGATATTCCGGGTTATCGCCTAAAGCAGTTGTGCTTGTAGCAACTTTAAAAGCGCTTAAATATCACGGGGGAGCAGAACTTAAATCGGTTAACCAGCCGAACTTGGAAGCGCTTAAAAAAGGTTTGGGCAATTTAGAAAAACACATCGAAAATATTCTCGCTTTCGAAATTAAGCCGGTTGTTGCGCTTAATAAATTTGCAAGCGATACCGACGAAGAACTAAATTACGTAAAAGAAAGATGCCGCGAACTCGGTGTTCAGGCTTCGGTGGCGGACGTTTGGGGAAAAGGCGGCGAAGGCGCGAAGGAACTTGCCGAAATGGTTTGCCGGGTTGCAGCAGAATGTAAAAACAAATATAAACCTACTTACGACTGGAACTGGGATATTCCCAGAAAAGTTGAGACAATTGCCAAAAACATTTATGGTGCAAAAGCGGTGGAATTTACTTCGAAGGCAAAAACCGATCTCGAAAAGATTGAAAAGCTTGGACTAAGCAAACTGCCCGTCTGTATGGCAAAAACGCAAAATTCACTTTCGGACGACCCGAAACTTTTGGGCAGACCTCAGAATTTTCTTGTTACAGTGCGCGAAATTGAAATTGCTGCCGGAGCCGGATTTGTAATACCTATTACAGGCGAAATTATGCGTATGCCGGGACTTCCGACCTTCCCAGCCGCCGAAAATGTTGATATCGACGAAAACGGTAAAATTACAGGGTTGTTTTAAT
>CAYTFZ010000035.1:0-22594 GCA_964437215.1 uncultured Melioribacteraceae bacterium
CATTATTAGTAATTCCTATTTTATCAGCATCAGTTTTTTTATAGAAGAAAAATCCCCTGCCTGCAATTTGTAAAGATAAATTCCGCTTGAAAGATTCGAAGCATCAAATTTCACTTCGTAATTTCCTGCGGATTGCTGGGTGTTTACAAGTGTTGCTACTTCCTGACCAAGGAGGTTGTAAACAACAAGTGAAACGTGAAGAGGGACGGGGGACGAGTGAGTTGCCGGGATTACGTATTTAATTGTAGTTATCGGATTAAAGGGATTCGGGTAGTTTTGTGAGAGTGAGAAGTTTGCTGGTGTTTCACTTTCTGATTTTACAGATACAACGCTGCCCGAACCGTATTCCAATGCGCCGATATCAATTGTTTCGTTATTCCCAAACCGCTGGAATTTATTGAAATCATAAAATGAATTTACTTTATCAACTTTTCCTATTCCCCGGGCAGGACTCGTTTCCTGTAATCTTAAATCGGCATCAAAGCCGTATTCACTGAACTGCCCGTCTGTTCCTGAAAGATTTACAAACTGCGGGTCGGCATAAATGCCGGAAATGTCCTGATTCTGTTGCGATTGCCATTGCTGCAATGTTAAATACTGTGCTGTGGGGGCAGCCAAAGCCGAGTTTCCAATCTGGAAGAACTCACCACCGGAAGAGCCCTGATTTACAAAATATAAATTATTATCGCACTTAACCTGTGGCAAAACTTCATCAATATCATCGATATATAAAAAGCGGGAAAAACTATTTGTGCCATTGATATAGAAAATATTATTTTTTATGCTTATTTCCTGATGGTTAGTATAATCGAAAGGATGGGTAGTTTGCGTATTGTTTTTAAGTATTTTAATCATCCCGCTCATTTCGTAAATATTTCCGCTGTACTGGGCGTTTCGCGCAATAAATGTATTTCCTAAAATTTTAATATTTTTACTCGGTTTGTTTGCATCCGAAATTGCAATTTGATAACCGGTTGGCGTATTGGAAATTAAAATATTATTCCGCACAGTTATATTTTCTGCTGCGCCGATATTAAGCAACCCGTTTCCGTTAGTTATAACATTTCTTTCAAAAGTTATGTCGCGGATAATCTGGTTCCAGGGTCCGTTCGGGGAAAACTGAACAAGCAGATAATTATACTGATTCCCTTCCCCATTATGCGCCCTGCCTTCGGTTTCGGGGTCAATCCAGCCGTGAAAATAGTTTTCGGAAATTTGAACATTATTGCTTGTAAGATTAGTATTCCAATCATCGCCTTCTTCCTGAAAGCCGCAAATTCTTAAAGCAGTTCTTCCAAAAGCAGGACGCGAAAAAGTGTTCCCCGCCACTACTCCTTTATCAATTGCCGTATATCCGATATGATTACCGGAGAGATCGAAATAATTATTTAATAAAACAACGCGCGAACCCCAAACTGCAAATAAAGTTGAATTCTTCAAAGGGTCTATATATGTGTTGCGGATGGATGAATTAATCAGGAATGTACCGGATGATATTTCATATTCCATATACTGGTTAACTACAAAAAGGTTGGAATATAAATCCAAAGCGTCAACCCGTAAAAACAGGATATTCCGTGTAGCTCCGCCTTGGGCAAAGAAAAAGACGCTTGCTTTGTGCCCGGCATAATCATCAAACCTGAAGTCGAGATCGGTAAAAGAAATATGCGCCAAACCGATAGAATACATATGAATAATTATTGCTTCATCCTGACCTTTATATTGAATGACCGGTTTTGCTCCGGTTCCAAATGTGCCAAAAGCGTAACCCCAAGCCGGCCAAGCTCCTGGTGTAATTCCGGAAACTGTGAGATCAAAAGTCTGCCCCCTTTTAAAAAGAATTTGGTCTCCCGACTGATAAAGTTCCGTTGCCATTTCCGAAAAAGCTTTATCAGCAGTTTTCCAGGGACCGTTACTGCCGCCGGTAAAAGTTTGAGATAAACCGTTGTAACTATCGCTGCCAATTTCGGAATCGATGAAATATGTTTTTCCGGTTCGTTCTAAAACTTCAATTAAAATTGTTTCCGAATTTGTACTCCCTAAAGTATCTGTAACTGTAAGTGTAGCGGTATAATTCCCCGGTATTTCGTAAACGTGACCCGCGTTAAATCCGTGAAATACTTCCGAGCCGTCGCCAAAATCCCATACATAGTCAACTATACTTTCGCGCGGTTCAGATTTCCATCCTTGGAAGAAAACAGGCAGCGGAGCAAAATTGCGGGTTAAAGTACCTCCGGGAAAACGTGTATTCATATCAATCGGGGTGCCGTTGCTTAACCATTGGTAGTCGTCAACAGTAATAACTGCGTTTAAACTTTGACTGAAACTCATCAAAGTGTAAACCATAACAAATTGTAAAAAGACTAATTTTTTCATCAAGCTCTCAGTTGCTAGTTTAACCATTTTATAGGTTAAAACTAAACATTCTTTTTATATTCTTCAAACTATTTTATTTTATTGAATTTTACGCTTTAGAAATTATTCGCACACTGTTTTATAGTATAACTCCTTCTCTTATTAAAGCATGTTTAATTTTATAAAAAAGGTGAACTTATTATTATAGAATGATGTTGCAACATTAAATATCAAAAGAAACATTTAAAAGGAGAAAAAAATGAAAAACATATATTTGTCTTTAATAATAGCAGCTGTTTTTTCCATAACAATTACAGCTCAAACAAAATGGAGCATCGATGAATCTCATTCAAAAATCGGGTTTGCTGTTTCGCATATGGTTATTTCGGAAGTGGAGGGTATTTTCGGGAAATACAGTGCCGATGTAGAAACTACCGGAGATAACTTTGAAAACGCAAAAATCAACATAAAGATTGATGTTGCAAGCATAGATACAAAAAATGAAAAACGGGATGAACATTTACGAAGCGAAGATTTTTTTGATGCCCCAAAATATCCGGAAATAAAATTCGTTTCTAAAAGTCTTAAAAAGGTCGATTCGAAAACCTGGAAACTTGTAGGCGATTTTACAATTAAGAACGTTACAAAAGAAATTACGCTGACAGGTAAATTCAATGGAACTGTAAAAGATCCTTGGGGAAATACAAGATCCGGCTTTAAACTTTCGGGAACAATAAACAGGTTTGATTACGGACTTAAATGGAGTAATTTGCTCGAATCCGGCGGACTTGTGGTTGGCGATGAAGTAGAATTAAATATCACAGTTGAATTGATAAAAAAGTAAAATGAAACTTGAAAACGAAATACATCAAAAAAAATTCAGAAACCAATTCCATAAACTTGCCGTGAATATGCTTTACACTCACGGCTGGTTTTTGGAAAAACACAGCCGGATTTTAGATAATTTTTCGGTATCCAGACAGCAATACAACATTTTAAAAATTTTACGCGGGCAGCATCCGGCTCCGGCAACTGTAAATCTTCTGAAGGAAAGAATGCTCGACAAAAAATCCGATGTTTCGCGAATTTTAGATAAACTTTGCAGCAAGCAATTGGCTGAAAGAGAAATATGCCTGGCAGACAGGCGGAAAGCAGATGTTAAGATTACCGAAAAGGGAATTAACCTGCTTCTTAAAATAGATGAATCAAATTCCCAGTTCGATGCCATTTTATCAAATTTAACTGAAATTGAAGCTGAAACACTAAATTTCCTGCTGGATAAAATGCGCAGTTAAATTTGTTAATAATTTCTAAAAATTAAAACGTAAAGGTCATTCCTACTTTAAAAGTTTCGTAAGTCAGCGGAGCTTCGGTTTTAAAAGGCCAATTCATATTTTCCTGCTTCAATTTATAAAATCCGTAAGAAATTCCGCTTTTAAGTAAAAAACTTATGAAAGGCGCAGCAGCAGGAGAACTTTTCATTATTTCATTTACAAATTCGTCAGCTGCCTTTTGCGAACCGAATTCAATGATAAGACTTACAGCATGCTTCCAAACCATATATCGCGGAAAAATAACATTGGTTTCGAAAGCTCCGTTAATAGTTAAAAATTTGAACGGCTGAATCTTTATTCCGGCTTCCGAGGATGTACCGAACCTGACGCTTTTATTTATGCGCGAAAGTGGTTTCTCGGGCAGGTAATTCATACTGTCGGGTTTTAAATCCGGGCAATTAAAACTGTTCCATACAAATGAATATCCGTTATACGGAATAATTGCAAAATCGCCCCAAAAATATCCGTATCCCGAATTATTTGAATATCCTGCCATCCAGGTTTCGGATTTATATTCATTAACTTTGTTTGAATTATTGTTAATTTCCGTAGAAATATTTTTAATAAAAATGGTTACATCGTGAAAATTTTTTATGAACTTGCTTTTTTGAACTTCGTTTGTTTTGTTAAATCCCAGTCTTATTTCCACAACGCCGGCATCACTCAGTTTTCCGCTGAATTTTTTGTGTTTTAACCGGCTGACCCCGTAATTTATTTCTACAGTGGGATTTTCAACATCAAACATTTCAAAATCGTCATTCCAATTGTTATGCAGCACATTGCTTTGCGAAAAAACAGGCGCTGAAACAAACACACAAAATATAAATACGAAAAAGAATTTCATAACAAACCTTCCTTTTAATTATGTGCGATAGACGAAAGATGAGCTAAAAAAGTTACAAATGTTCCGGATCAATTTTTTCAACGTTTTCAATCGTTCTCCCTAAAAAACGCTCGGCTATTGTTTTAAACTTAACCGGAAGATCGCTTACATAATACTCGTGATTCCCTTCAATAATCTTTTTCGAAAGCAATTCTTCCAATTCCGGATGTTTTTCTATTGTAGCAGCAGCAGCCGTTCCGGAATCGATTAATTTAACATCTTCGCCTACAACTTCCTGAATTACATCTGAAAGAATAGGGTAATGGGTACACCCGAGAATTAATGTATCAATATTTTTTTCGCATAATTCACTTAAATATTCTCTAGCAATCAAATATGTAGCTTTATGGTCTGTCCAGCCTTCTTCGGCAAGCGGAACAAATAACGGGCATGCTTTTTCGAAAACTTTAACATCGGGATTTTTAGCAGTAAGCATTTTAGAATAAGCTTTATTCCGGATGGTAGAATAAGTTCCTATAACACCTATTTTATTATTTTCTGTGGAAGATAATGCTAAATCAGTCCCCGGCTCAATCATTCCTATAACAGGAACGCTGTATCGCGCGCGAAGAATATTTAATGCTACAGAAGAAACCGTATTGCAGGCAACTATTATCATTTTTACATTTTTATTGATAAGGAAATCGGCATCCTGTATTGCGTATTCGGTAATTATATCATTCGACTTTGCCCCGTAGGGAACACGTGCAGTGTCACCGAAATAAATTATTCTTTCGTTGGGCAGCGAAGCCTGAAGTTTTTTTACTACTGTCAGTCCCCCTATTCCCGAATCAAAAACCCCTATTGGTTTTTCGGAATTTAGCAATGATTTATCTCCTAATCAAATCAAATCTTTAATTACTTTTGTCAATTCGCTTTTAATCAATTCCTGATTATGAATTTTAATTTTATCGCCGTTTTGGTCGAGAATGTAAAAAACATCAACAACATCATCGCTGCTGGTAGCAATTTTGGCAAAATAAATAGATAATCCAAGCTCAGCGAATTTTCGCGTAATTGAATAAAGAAGTCCCAATCTGTCTGGTGAAAACACTTCAATAATTGTATATTTTTCGTGATCTTCAAACTTAATATTTATTTTCGAGCGTTTCCGGAATATTTTATTTTCAAGCCGCCACCAGCGGGAC
Organism: uncultured Melioribacteraceae bacterium; assembly: GCA_964437215.1. GTDB lineage: Bacteria > Bacteroidota > Ignavibacteria > Ignavibacteriales > Melioribacteraceae > JAAYAN01. Next base: position 5,721 of record CAYTFZ010000035.1, read on the forward strand.
CTCATTTTTGTAAACTCATCTGTCAGTTGAAGCTCGTTGTTAACAGCCTGTCTGATAGTATTTTCAATTCTTTCGTACTTCAATTTTTCTACCGGCTGATGCGACCGGAATTCCGTAATTTTAAAACTGTCTATTACAATTCCGTCTTTTCGCGTAAAAATGCTGGCATTATGTATATTAAGATCGTTAACAGATAAAGCTCCGCACAATTTTGAAAGAAGAGATTTGCTGTCCTTCGTCATTACAGAAATGTTAGTAAAACCTGTTTCCTCCTTAAAAAATACAGCTAAATCCAAACCGCTTTCAATTTCACTTACGTGAGCATTTATTTCTTCGGGGCTAAATACCTGCATATAACTGATATCGTTTATCGATTCGATATGATTCCTTACATCATCCGAAATATTTTCGAAAGTGTTACGCATAATTCCTTTTGTTTCCTTTATAAGGTACTCTTCCCCTGTCTGTTTGTCTTTTATCATACTTTTTGCTTTATCATAAAGTTCATAAAGCAAATCGCTTTTCCACTGAGTCCACACAACAGGGTTAACCGCTGAAAGATCGGCATAGGTTAAAAGATAAAGCATGTTTAACGCTTTTACATTATCAAAAAGTGTTACAAATCCATTTAAAGTAACCGGGTCATTTAAATTTCTCCTGAATGCTACTTTTTCCATTGTGAGATGATTTCTTACAAGAAATTTAACAAGCTCAATTTCCGGTTCGCTGTATCCGAGACGGTACATAATTTTTTCGGCAATTTCAACGCCTAGTATTTCGTGTCCCGAAACGCTTATCGGTTTGGCAATATCGTGGGTAAGGACACTTAATGAAAGCAAATCCTTTTCCTTAAGCGAATGGTAAAGTTTTCCAAGATAAACATCATCCGGATCAAGTTCTTCGAGGTTGCGTAATGCAATAAGAGTGTGTTCGTCTGCAGTATAACAATGATATACCCCAGGCTGGAAAAACCCGATCATATCATGAAATTCCGGCATTATTACACCTAAAACACCTAACTCATTCATTGCAAAAAGCGTTTTCGCCGAATTTTTTTCCAGCTTTAATATTTCCCGGAAAAATACAGATGAATCGCTTTCAAAAACCGGATTTTCCTTAAATTCTTCGATGCTTGTTAAAATTAAGGACCTAAGATTTTCATCGAATCTTGCGTCATTCAGCCCGCGGTAATAATATCCTCTTAAAATGTCGGAAAGGCTAAGCAGCTTATTTTCGGTAATCGAAATAACATCGCCTTTTAACTTAAAATCGTCATCCAGCGAAATTGAAAGTCTTTCGGAAATTGGGTCCGATATTTCTTCGCGGTAACGTTTTGTCATTGTATTATAAAACCGGTTTAAAATTGTTGTGGATGTGAAATATTCTTTCATCATTGCCTGCCAGGAATCACCAGGTAAATCAAATGTTTGCGCTATTTTTTCCTGACTAATAAATTCCAATCGTTCATTTTTTCGCCCGGATATAAGGTGAAGCTGGATGCGCATATTAAGTACAACTTTATAGCTGTTTAAAAGCCTGTGATATTCTTTTATACTTATTACTTTTTCGATATGCAGCCTTTCTAAAAAACTTTCAGTCTGCGATATTTCTTTTTGTTCAGTAAGCAAAACATTGTTTTTAAGTGAGTATATCCATTCAACAACATGCATATCCCTCAATCCACCGGCAGTAAACTTAACATTGGGTTCTAAAACTTTAGGACTTGCCCCGTACTTTTGATGACGTGCTTCATTATCTTCAAAATAGTCAAAAATCAATTTTTTTCGTTTTTTATCATTCATCAGGGCAAGAAGTTTTTCATTCCACTGCTGATAAATTTTTTCATCGCCGTATAAAAATCTTGTTTCAAAAAACTGAGTAAAAGCCTGAAGGTCCTCGCCCATAAATTTTTTCATATCATCAAAATCACGCACTGTATGCGATACTTCAATTCCGCAATCCCAAAGCATTGTAACGCAATTCTGAATATCTTTTTGGTTGCCTTCAACCTGAGGAAGAATGAACATTAAATCTATATCGGAATATGGACATAATTCACGCCGGCTGAAACTTCCTCCGGAGGCAATAACAAAATTCAATTTCTGACCAGTTAGTACTTTAATAATAAATTCTTCAACAAGAAGACTGTATGCCACGGAAAATTTGAAGGCATTTTTACTTAATTCGCTATTTCCGAAAAGGTTTTTGCAATTTGCCGTGAACTCTTCTTTAAGACTTTGTCTATCCATCATATTTTTTCTTAAATTAACTTAAATTAGCTCTAAATATTCACAAAATATTGTAATTTATCAAACTTGTTAGAAAAATAACTTTGAATATTTCATTTAATGATAAAAAATAACATATGGTTCTTTAAAAACTTAAGAAAGTTATAAAAAAAAGTGATATTAAATAAAGTTAGTATTATAAAAAATATTATTTTTAACATTAAAAATGTGTGTTATATGGAATATCTTGAATTACATCCTATTAATCCTCAGGAAAGGTATATTAACAAAGCTGTTGAAGTTTTGAAAAACGGCGGGATAATTATTTATCCTACAGATACTGTATATGCTTTCGGCTGCGATATTTTTAATAAGCAGGCGCTCGACTTACTTTACTCAATAAAGAATGACAGTCTTTCAAAACTTTTCAGTTTTATTTGTCCTGATTTCAGAGATATTGCAAAATATGCAAAAGTTTCGGATTCGGCCTATAAATTAATGAAAAGATTAACCCCCGGACCTTATACATTTGTTCTTCCGGCATCAAAGGAAGTCCCGAAAAAGTTATGGACAAAAAGAAAAACAGTAGGAATTAGAATTCCCGATCATAAAATTGCCTTGGAACTGGCAGCAAAACTTGGCAATCCTATAATCAGCACCAGCGTAACAAAACGCTTGGGGGAAGTTATCTTCAATCCTGAAGAAATAAGATTACTATTTAACCGGCAGGTTGATTTAATGCTGGCAGCCGGCAGCCTGATTTCTGAACCTTCCACAATTGTGGATTTAAGCGGAGAGGAGCCAGAAATTTTACGTTACGGTTTGGGAGACGCAAACTTCCTGCAGTAATTTCAGATTTAAATATCTCTATGAACTAACGTGGCTGATGCCTGAGCACCTGCAAGAATAACAACTTCTGCAATATTTACGTGAGCCGGGCGCGAAGCGCAGAAAATTATTGTTTCGGCAATATCTTCGGCTTTAAGCGGATTAACGCCTTTGTAAACATTTTTCGCTCTTTCGGTATCACCATAAAAACGAATGTTACTGAAATTAGTTTCCACCATCCCCGGATCGATTGTAGATACTTTTACATTGCTTCCAAGCAAATCCATCCTCATCGCTTTTGTGATTGCATCAACAGCATGTTTGGTAGAGCAATAAACAGCTCCGTTAGGATAAGCTTCGTGACCCGCAATTGAACCTATATTAATTATGTGTCCTCTTTTTCTTTCTACCATTCCCGGAAGAATTGCTTTTGTAACATTTAGAAGACCTTTAACATTTGTATCAATCATTTCATCCCAGCCATCGGGATTATCGTTATAAATTTTATCAAAACCCCTCGAAAGCCCGGCATTATTTATCAGGAAATCGATTTCCTTCCATCTGTCGGGTAATGAAGCTGTTTTTTCCAAAACTTCTTTTCTGTTTCTAACATCCATCGGAAAAGAAAATACATCGGTTTTAAAGCGATTTCTTATTTCATCAGCAACTTGATTAATCTTTTCTTCTCTTCGCGAAGAAATTATTAGTCGTGCTCCTTCTCCGGCAAAGGCAAAAGCAGTTGCTTTCCCTATTCCATCGGAAGCTCCAGTAATAAAAACTATTTTATCCTTTAAGTTTTGCTTCATTTCGAAATTAAACTAAGTTGCGAATTACAGATTTCCTCAGCTTCGGCAATAATTAGCTTTAAATCTTTATTGCTTATTTTTTCTAATGCTTTATCTATTGTAAACCAACGCCTTTTTCTAAAATTTTCAGGCCAGGTTTTTAACATTTCAGTAACTTCCAGCAAGTATACTTTCACCTGGCAGATACCTTCCCATTTTGAATATTTGTAATTCCACATTTTATCGTTTAGCAGATTTCCTTGAATTCCTGCTTCTTCGTATGCTTCCTTAACTGCAGATTGTGCGGCTGTTAAACTATTCTCAATAATACCTTTGGGAATTATCCATTTTTTATCTTTTCGCGAACGAATAAGTAATATCTCTGTTTTTCCTTTACTGGTTTTAAAAGGAATTACTGCGGATTGAAAATACCAGTTTTCTGGTTTTTTTGTCATTATATACCTGCTGTAAATTTAAACAAAAAAGTTCTTCCAATACTGTTTCCAAAAGGAACAAATTTTATTCTGTCATCAAAAATATTTTCGATGTTTACAGAAAAAGTAATCGGGTGCAAAAAATAAAGATTTTTTATTTCTTGTGAAAACATAAAATTATAAATTATTGCTTCTTTCTTAAAATTATCATTTCTCTTTTGTAACATTCCTGTCCGGTTTTTAAAATAATACATATGAAATCCCGCAAAGCTTCCTTTTGAAGGGAAAATATTCGCCGAAACTTGAACAGAGTGCTTGGGATAAAAAGACCCGCTTACATTGCTGAAATATGTATACGAAGAATTTAATCCTATAAATTTGCTTATTTGAAAATTAAAGTCAGCTTCGCTTTTAAAAAAGGAGAAAAATTTCTGATTTTCATAAGTTAAAAAGCTGCTTTTCCCAGATAATGTTTCTTGTTGAATTATTCTATTGGACAAATAATTATAAGAAACTTCTGCACTGCATTTTAATTTATTAAATTCTTCGCGTATAAAAAATCCCGCATAATTATTTCTTGATGTTTTTAAATTCTTGTTCCCGCTAACCGAATATAAAATATCATTATCTTCATTTTTGATTTCAAAATTGCCGTAAAGTTCTTCAGCTTCAGGATTTTTTACGACTGAAGAAATAACCGCAGTAAATGCAGGCAACGAATTGAAACTGAAATCTGCAGACATTTCTCCGGAATATGCAACTTTATCTGTAATATTCGTTTCAGCTTTTCCTTTAACTTCTGCCGAAATATTTGGGCTCATATGGAATTTTAATGAAAAGGAAGCCTGAGGAATTATCTTTGAAAAATTTTTTTCCAGATATGCTGAGTTTTTATAATTATCGGATACAAAGTAATTTATTCCGGCAAACAGTAACAATTCGGAAGATGAGTTTCCGAATATTTTTTTCCCCATACTTATATTGTTTTTATCCTTTACAATTCCGCAATTTTTCGTAAAATTCATTTCATTTGTAAAACCCGTACTTGTTTCCTTCGAAAAGGTAACATTCAATCCGTTCATTTCATCTTTATATTCAGCTGAAAAAAATCTGTTATAAGTTTCAAAGTGAACAAGACTTCCCAAAGCGGGAGGAAAATCCCATCCATAATACGAAATCAGTCCGGCATTAAAAACAATGCTTTTACTTTCACCGGTTTCTATAACACCATCGAGCCGGGCAGTAAATTGTTTGTTTTGCTTTCCTAAAAATTTAGGATTCTTTTTTCCCATTTCCGGCAGCAATACATCCCCGGTACTGAAAAATCCGTGATACGCTCCTGTAAAACGAAGTTTAATTCTGTCCAGCTTTCCAGCCAATGAAAAAGAGACAGACGGAATGATTTTATCCTTATTTACCGGAGATAACTCAGGTTTTGTGTATATGTGTATCAGCGGATCCCCGGTTTCCCCGCCTAGATATGTATGAATTTTAAATTCGGTGCTGTCCGGTATTTCGGAATCGTTAAAAGTTATCAATCCCGACGGTAAAGAGTTTAATTTTTCTAAATGAGGGTAAGTCTTTATATTAACGGATTTTATGTTTAATATATCGTGAGGATTAAAATCCGGAGAAAAAAAATTAAAAGCTGAAACCGAAAATAAATTATTTCCAGTTTTAGTATTTTGTGCCGGACTTGAAAATAAATCTCCAGGGGATAAAGCAATTACCGGAAGCGATCGGGAAATTGATTGGTGAACAAATTTTGAATTATAAAGGAAATAATCCCCGGTACGGGAATTCGAGTTTTTTTGTACACAAAAAACAGAATCAGCTTCTTGTGCAAAGACAGATAGAAAAAATCCCAAAATATAAATTATGCATATTTTCATAAGCGGTAGAATAGTAATATTCTCGAATTCAACATTATCAAACTTTCGGGATACGAAAAAATATTCTGAATACCAAAAGAAGTTTCGGCAGAAATATTTTTATAAATTAAAAAACCGAGTCCGACTGAAAAATAAAACCCGAATTCCGATTCACTTGGATTATTACCAGAAACAGCAGCATTGCTACCCTTAAAATAAAACGTATAACTTTTTATTCCGCCTGAAGCAAATAAATAGACAAATTCTGCCGGATATTCTGCCAGTCTTAAACCGGCTGATAAAACCATTAAATCGATATCCGGAAATCCGGTTTTATTTTCTTTTGGTTTAAATTTCGAAAATCCAGCTTCGGTTTCGATGGCAATGCTTTCAGATATTTCGTACTTTAGCGATAAAACGGGGTTCACCTTTGCCTTCCAGAATTTTCCCAAATCATTTTTTGGGATGAAAATATTAATACCGGCACCGGCAGAAATATTGTCCAATTTTAATTCCTGGGCAAATAAACCATTAAAAAAAATGAAAAAAAAGATGGAAAAAGTTCGGGTCATTTTAACATCAATAAAAAAAAGACATATATTCAATAATAATATTTTATTTTTTTACATACATTATATTATTAAAAGGGGAGGCATATGAAATATTTATTTTTAATGCGTCACGGCAAATCAAGCTGGAAAAACCCAAATTTGGATGACTTAGATCGTCCTCTAAACAAAAGGGGAAAGAACGATGTTCCACTTATTTCAAATATTCTCGCAGAAACAAATATACTTCCCGAACTTATTCTTTCCAGTCCTTCCAAACGAACGCTTGAAACGGCAAAAATATTATGTACAGTTATCAGGCAGCCTGATAAAATTATTAAGACGGATGAAAATATTTACGAAGCCTCAAGCGAAACATTGTTTGAAATAATTAAAATAATTCCTGATAGTATAACCCGGGCAATGATTGTGGGGCATAATCCGGGACTTACAATTTTAAATAATTTCCTTTCCGATAAAAGGATTGATAACATTCCTACCAGCGGGATGGTGCTGATGGAAATGAATATTAAAAAGTGGGAAGATACTGATAACGGAAAAGGAAAAATTCTTACTTTCGACTATCCAAAAAAATATAAATAAAAAAGGCTGCCTGAGCAGCCTTTTCATTTTAATTTGTTAAATATCTGTCGTTTTTATTATCTATCTGGTACTGATTGCTGTTATAATCGAGTCGGAACTGATTTACAAGCTGTTGCAAATTACCTGTTAAATTATATAAATCCTCTGCCGAGCGGCTGATTTGATGAGTTCCGTCAGCAGATTGCTGAGTAACTTTATTTATTGAATCGATATTTACAGCAATCTGATCGCCGGCAGCAGTCTGCTCTTCGCTTGAGGCAGCAAGTTGCGTGATAATATCCGTTAATTGCTGTGAATGACCGATAATTTCTCTTAGTGCTTCACCTGCTTTATTTGCTAAAGCCTTGCCTTTTTCAACTTCTTCGGTTCCCTGCTGAATTGCAATAACAGCATCGCTGGTTTCTTTTTGTATCTGCTTAATCATTGTTGCAATTTCTTTTGTTGCTTTTGTTGTTCTTTCAGCAAGTTTTCTTACTTCGTCGGCAACAACAGCAAACCCGCGTCCCTGTTCACCGGCTCGTGCTGCTTCAATTGCTGCGTTAAGAGCAAGCAAATTAGTTTGATCGGCAATTTCATCAATAACCTGTACAATTTCACCAATCTGGTCGCTGCTTTTGCCTAAATCTTTAATTGTTTTAGCAGATTTTGTTACAACTTCGGCAACCCTATTAATTCCTTCAATAGTTTCAACAACAACGTCACCGCCTTCTTTTGCTTTATTTCCTGCATCTTCTGCCGAACTTGCTGCACGGGTAGCAGCTTGTGTATTTTCCATTATTGTACGAAGCATTTCTTCAACAGAGCTGGAAACATCAGCTGTCTGAGCACTTTGCTCATTTGCTCCTGCAGCCATTTCTTCAGTGCTCGAAGATATTTCGGATGCAGCGTTCGAAAGTTCGGATGTGCTTTCGGCAACCTTTCCGATAAGATTATTCATCGATTCTTTAAGTTTATTTACATTATCTTTGATTTTCTGATAGTCACCAGCGTAATTTCCTTCCATACTCCTTGTAAAATCGCCGTTTGCCATAACATTTAGAACTTCACTTGCTTCGTTAATCGGAGAGACAATTGTATCCAGCATATTGTTAACGCCTTCAATTATTCTCTTCCAGCCGCCTGAGAATTTTGCTATATCGCCACGAATTGTAAGATTTCCTTCTTTATTAGCCTGACTTAATTTATCGGCTTCATTAACTAATCTTTCAATTATTTCCACTTCTTTATTAAAAGCAAAGGCAAGCGTATCTTTATCGGAAGCCGGATTCACTTTTTCCATAACACCGGCTGCTATCTGCTGAGCAGCGAATATTTTCTCCTTTGTAGCCTCTCTTAATTTAATCGCCATTCCCGAAAGTTCACCAAATTCATCTTTAGAGTTGTATGTAATTTCTGCATCGATATTTCCTAATGCAAGTTCGTTGAGTATGTTTTTCACCCCATGAAGCGGTTTAAGCAAGAACGGTACAATATAAAATGAAAAGAAAATAAAGATAGCTACTGCAATTGTCATCCCGATATATATACCGTTTTTTGCGCTTGAAACAACATCATTTACGCTTTCATCAAGCTCGTTTGCTGTTTTTTCGAGATTAGCATTCAAAGTCTGGAAGTTGGATATCATCTGCTGCCCCACCTCCTGACCGGATGTTGAAGCAATTATTGCTGCAAAGGAATAGTCTTTCATTGCCGAAGCGCTTAATATTGCATCTGCAACTTCTGCCTTATATCTTTTCCAAGCTTCAGTAACCGCTTTAATACTTTCTGCTGATTTTCCATCCTGTTCCAGACTTTGCAATCTTTCAATTTTTTCATCAAGACTTTTTTTCATTTTTTGATATTTGGGTTCATTTTCTTGAAAATTTGCAAGCTCGGGAATTGCAAATTCCAGCATTAAAAATTGTACCTCTAAATATTCATCGTATATGGAACCTATCCGTTCCTTTGGATTAACATACTTATTAAAAATATCATCTTTAGCCTCCTGCATTTTTCCCATTTGCAGTATATCGTTAAAGACAATAATGCCAACCACTATTCCTATTGCTAAAAAACCTATTTGGATTTTCCTTACAAATTTCAGGTTATTCCAATATTCCCGAATGATTTTTCCGTTAAGTTTCATATTAATAACCGATTATTATTTAACAATTATAACTTAAATGGTATTGCAAGCGACATTTTTACTTTAACTTTTTTGCCATCATGCTCCCCTGGTGTAAAAGAACAGCTTTTTACAGCTTGAATAGCAGCCTCGTCGCAGCCGCTGCCTAAACCACGTAATATTCTTACATCCGAAACTGTACCGTCTTCATCAACAAACGCAATTAAAAACACTTTCCCTTGTATGCCTTTTGAAACAGCTTCTTCAGGATAAACAATTTTTTTAGTAATCTCATCCATTCCGCCTTTAACTTCCGGCATTTTTGAAGCAAATGCCAAATATTCATCTCCTTGCAAGAGATTATTGAAACTGCCTCCCGCTTGCAAGAAAAAAGACTTACTATTAATGAGAAAGATTCCCATTAAAATCACTAATATTAAATTCACCTTTTTCATAGACTCTCCTGTTTTCATTCAAATCATTATCATCATCTGAAATAAATGCTTTATCAAAAAACTGGATAAATAACAATTCTACTGTTTTTGAAAAGTATTATCGGAATTGCAAGTGTAAAGTTGAATTCTTCAGTCTTTCACAAGCATCTATATCAAATAACATTGTTTACAGTTCATCGAACAATAATCAAGCCAAGATAGTTTAGTAGTTGTGATTTGTATTCCGGAAAGCAATATTTTTTATTATTGACAATATGGCTTATTAAGATTTAATTTAAATAATCGATTATAAAAATTATTAAATATCTATTTTAAATTATGTCATATAAATTATCGGATATTACAGAAGATTTGGAAGTAACAATTTCGGAAATTACTGCTGGTGATGGTGCAATAAAAAACCTTACAAATCTCGGTTTATCGGTAGGAAATACCATTAAAATTTTAAGACGCAGCCGTCTTGGCGGTCCTGTTGTTGTTTATTACCGGGGTTCAGAAATAGCAATAGGAAGGGGTTTGGCACTTAAAATCAGAGTAAGCAGAGATATTTAGATATATGGAATTTGTACTGATTGGCCAGCCTAATTCGGGTAAAAGCACAATATTTAATGAAGTTGCAGGTTATAAGACTGTTGCATCTAATTTTCCCGGCGTAACCGTAAAGTTTGTTCAAAGCGAAATTGATATTGACAGCCGGCATGTAAAATTAACCGATCTTCCGGGAACATATTCTTTGCAGGCATCGGACGAAGCTGAAAACGTCACTTCGATGTATCTTTATAACTTGAATCCCGATGCGGTAATTATTAATGTGTTAGATGCCAGCGTTCTTTCCCGTAGCCTTGAACTCACTCTTCAGCTTATGGAATTAGAAAAACCTATGGTTATTGCTCTTAATATGATTGACGAAGCTGAAAAAAAAGGAATTAAAATAAGCGAAAAGTTTCTTTCCGAAAAACTTGGAATTCCCATAGTAAAAACAATCGGACGTAAAGGTATTGGAGTTTTCGAATTATTTGCAGCAGCAGCAGAAGCTATTGAAAATAATACCCGTACCAACCAGTTTCTTTTTACCCCTGATCTCGAAAAGGAATTTGAAACATTTGTATCAATTTGGGATAATCTTTCTATTAATACAAATTATTCAAAAAGATTCCTTGCAATCAAGTTTTACGAAAAAGACCCTATTATCTTAAGTTTGATAGAAGAAATATCAGGCGAAAACGGATTTAAAAAATTATCAAACTGCATTTTAAAATACGAGAAAAAAAACGGGAAAAGTTCCGAGCAGGTTATTTCATCATTCCGTCACAGTCTTTCTTTCGAACTATTTGAAGAAACTTCTGCTGTTGAATCGGTAAAAAAAGATGATATCCGGAAGAAAATTGATGATATTCTAATGCACCCTGTCTTCGGTTTTTTATCCATGGCGCTGATTCTGTATTCTGTTTTTATTTTGATTTTTTCTTTCGGAAATATGACCGAACCTTTGTTTCTCAGTTATTTTGCAAAACTCGATGATTATATTAAAAACCTGCTTGGCAGCGAATCTTTAATGTTTTCAGTTATTTCGGGAGCATTCTCGGGTTTCGGCGGAGGAATTGCTATCGTTATACCTTTTTTGCTTCCTTTTTTTGTTATGCTCTCAATATTGGAAGATACCGGTTACCTTGCCCGTATTGCTTATTTGATTGATAATATAATGCATAAAATAGGATTGCACGGTCTGTCCATTGTTCCAATTATTCTCGGATACGGATGCACTGTTCCCGGCATTCTTGCAACCCGCATTCTTAAATCGAAACGAGATAAAATTATTACAGCTACTCTTACTACGCTTGTTCCCTGTACCGCACGAATGGCTGTTATTTTCGGACTTGTGGGCTTTTTTATTTCCTTGAAAGCTGCCGTTTTTATATATGTTATAAGTCTCGTTTTATTAGGCATAACCGGTAAAATTATGTCGAAAATAATGCCCGAAGTATCTCCAGGATTAATTCTTGAAATTCCTAAATATCATCTTCCTTCTTTTAAGGCAATTGCTGCTAAAACCTGGTTCAGACTTAAGGAATTTGTTTTTGTTGCCTGGCCTATTTTAATTGCCGGTTCAATAATTTTAGAAATTATAAAATTCCTTAATTGGGAAAATCCAATTAATAACTTTGCCGAGCCTTTTACATCGGGCATATTAGGACTTCCGGCAGTTGTAGGGGTTACTTTGATTTTTGGAATTATGCGAAAGGAACTTGCGTTGCTGCTTCTTTTTTCGGCTTTAGGTACCAGTAATGTTATTGCCGTAATGACTGAAGCTCAGATTTACGGCTTTACCATTTTTGTAACTTTTTATATTCCGTGTCTTGCCACATTTGCCGCGCTTGGCAGAGAATTGAACTGGCGGAATGCAGTTCTTATAACTATTATTACATTTATAATTGCTGTAATTCTGTCGGTAATCTCATCAAAAACGTATTCAATATTTTTCTGATATTTACCACAGTATTTTCAAGTAATTCTTAATATATATTTTTTTTCCCAATTTGGGAATAACACAGCGATATTGATATTAGTAAACGGACAGCGCGGAAAAGAAAATGAATTATCTGTCTTGGCATTTATAAAAAAAAAGGGAAATCGATTTTGTTTCCCCCTTTTATTAAAATTATTCATTTCCGGAATTATACATTTTTCCTGTTTTGATTTCTTCAGCAATCCTTTTAAATTTGTAAAGGTCGCTCATAATTTCGATTATTGCCGCAGAAGTTACCGATACCATCCTGCTGGAATCGCTAGTATAAATGAATGAACCTGAAAGACTTTCGATATTCCCGTCGAATGCTATTCCTATAAGCTCGCCGTTTTTATTTATAACCGGACTTCCGGAGCTGCCGCCGGTAATGTCGTTTGTCGAGATGAAATTATAAGGTGTATTTAAATCGAATTCAGCCGGCGGATTAACCCAATTTTCTGGAAGATCCCATGGATATTGTTTTTTGAAAGATTGATATCTGTCGTACATTCCGTAAAATGTTGTGTACTCCGGAGCAATTGTTCCGTTATATTCATAATTTTTAACAACCCCGTCGCTTAACCGCAAAGTAAAAGTTGCATCCGGCGGAATTGAAGCCCCATAAACTTCATATAAAGCTCTGCCCATTTCCTGTTCCAGAGCCGCTTCTTCTATATTCAGTTCATTACTCTTGGACATCAGATTTTTAAGTTTTTCCAGAGCTTGTTCAGCAAACAATATAAGAGGATCCTGCAGATTTATTATTTCTTCTTTTGAAAAAGCAGAAAGAGTATCAATATCGGTAAGTTTAAGAAGATGCGATTTAGCTTTTACATATTCAAATGCAGCATCGCCCGAAAGCCCGTTAAAACATTTTTTTACTGCGGGATGATCGGTACCCAGAAATTCAATAATTTTATTCAAATGTACTTTTAAAATTTCTTTTTCCATATCTTCATCAAAATCTTCCGGCAAAAAGGTTTGAATGATTTCGGGAGAAAATTCTTCCGATTGAATCTGCGAAGCAATTTTGAATGCTATTGTTAAAGAAAGCGGACTGTATCTATTGAGGTTAAATGCAAATAATTCGGGTGAAATGATTCGTAGTTCATCGCGGTTCTTTTTAATTGCATCCCATAAATAACCGAATTCTTTTTTAAGCTTCGAGTTTTCAAATATCTTTTTCTTAAAGTTTTTTTCGAAATCCTTTTTTTTCGCAATCAAAACTGGATCATTCAAAGCTGTAACAATTCCGGAATATACTTTTGCGGAATTGGTAAAATTGTTCATCTGTCTTAAAATTTCATCCTTTTTTTCCGGGAATTCATACATCATCCCATAATGAGCTTTTACAAGGTCGCCTAGAATTCCAGAATAGAATTTATACAGGTAATCGCGTTTGTATTCGAGCTGGGCAACAGTGTTTAACCGCTCTGTTGTGCCAGGATTTCCGATGGTAAATATAGGTTCGTTGTTTGAAGGAAAATTTGTTTGGAACTTAAAGTAATTATCTGTTTTTAGAGGAACTCCTGTTGTATCGTACACGCGTAAAAATGCAAAATCGGCATCATATCGGGGATAAGTAAAATTATCTGGGTCGCCTCCGAAAAGTCCCACAGAAGCCGGATTAAAGAATACCGCACGCACATCATCGTATCTTCTGTATCCGTAAAGAGAAAATTGCCCTCCGTTATATAAAGGAGTAACCAGACAGATTAATCCGGTTTTTGTTGAATATTCATATTCAAGATTATGGATAATATCTTCAATATTTTTATTTCCGCCTGATACTTTTAAGGAATCGTAAATCTTTCCGGTAACATCTTCTATTAAAACAAGCTGATCGACAAATATATCCGGAATATTTCTTTCATCTTCAAGATTTTGTGCAATAAAACCGTTTTTCCATATATCTTCACCTTCTTTTTCAATACGCGAAGTAATAAAATCGATGCAATGATGGTTTGTCATAATCAAACCGTCTTCCGAAACAAAAGATGAAGAACACCAGCTTGCAAACTTAAGCGAAGACATACGGACCTTGTCCAGCCATTCCTGCGAAGGTTTGAAATTATACTCCTGCTCAAAATACTCCAGCGGCGCGTGTTCGAATGTCCACATTTTGCCCGTGTCAAATCTTTGGGATTTAACTGTATCAAGTCCGTTATTTGTTTGAGTATTAACAATTTCACTTGTTGAACAGGAAATTATTAATAATGAAAATGTTAAAAGAAGATAATTGTAGAATAGTCTAAAAAAATGCATAAAATCCCCCGATTTATAAAATCGAAATTAAATTTGCCCAGAATATTTTTAATCTTAATTATTTATTACACGTAAGCATCCGGAAAATAAACACTATCCAATCGAGTTTTCTTTTCAGCAGAATCGTGACAGCAGCTGCACTCATCAACAAAATAAGTGTAGGGTTCTTCGGAAGGATCTGCTAAAATTATATCCACAATCGTGTGGCATTTTTTACATTGCACTATATGCGTTCTGTCGAGATTCGACGTACATTTGGGACAAAGCAAGCCCGGGTTGCCGAGAATAGTATCCCGGTTAACCAAAAAGAAATTTTTACAGTTGGGATTAGAACATTGGGTAAAACCTGTAGAAATAGTAGAAATTGTGTCTATTTTAACCTCCAATAAAATTACGACACAAACGTATTAAAATAATTTATTCCATTCTATGTAAAAATGTATCGCATTATTAAAAAAAGCAAAATTCTTAATATTAAATAAAAAAAAGTTGATACAAATGTTCGAATTTATTTTTTAACTTTAAAAAGCTGAATAAAAAAATTACTGGAGGTAAAAGTGGAAAAAATTGCATCTTTCAAAGCTTACGATATAAGAGGAAAAGTGCCCGCTGATCTAAATGCCGATTTAGCATATAAAGTTGGAAGAACATTTGCTAAATATCTCAACTGTAAAAAAGTAGTTATCGGCAGAGATGTTAGGAAATCTTCTCCGGAATTGGCAGAGGCTCTTTCGCGCGGTTTGACCGAAATGGGAACTGATGTTTATGATTTAGGACTCTGCGGTACCGAAATGATTTATTTTGGAACTCCTTTTTTAGAGGCAGACGGCGGTGTAATGATAACTGCAAGCCACAACCCTCCGGAGTATAACGGATTAAAATTTGTAAAAAAAGGCTCGGTCCCTTTTGGCTATGACAGCGGTCTGAATGAAATAGAAACGATGGTAATAAATAATGATCTCGGTGAAAAAGCAGCAAAACCCGGAAAAATCATTCAGATTGATATTATGAAAGAGTTTATCAATAATCTTGATAAATTTTACGATGCAAAAAAAATTAAACCGTTAAAAGTTGTTGTTAATGCCGGTAACGGATGTGTTGGGCCTGCCCTCGATGCAATTGAAGACAGGCTCCCTATTGAAATGATAAAAGTATTTCACGAACCTGATTCTAATTTTCCTAATGGCGTGCCTAATCCATTATTACCAGAGAATCGTAAACCAACGATTGATGCGATGAAAAAATACAACGCAGATTTGGGCGTTGCCTGGGACGGCGATTACGACAGATGCTTCTTTTTTGATGAAACTGGTAATTTTATTGAGGGATATTATATTGTAGGACTTTTAGCAAAATCAATCTTGAAAAGCAACCCTGGCGGAAAAATCGTTCACGATCCCCGCTTGGTTTGGAATACACAAGAAATTGTAGAAAAAGCCGGCGGCATTGCAGTACAATCTGTTAGCGGGCACGCTTACATTAAAGCCAAAATGCGTGAAGTTAATTCAATTTACGGCGGCGAAATGTCGGCGCATCATTATTTCCGCGATAATTTTTACTCCGATAGCGGAATGATTCCTTTTCTGCTGATAATGCAATTGATGAGCGAAGAAAACAAAAAATTATCGGAACTTGTTAACGAAATGATTGCTGCTTATCCTTGCTCAGGTGAAATAAATACAACTCTTGCAAATCCTGCAGCAAAACTTGAAGAAATTAAAAATAAGTATAATGACGGAGTTGTTGATTACACTGATGGGGTTAGCGTTTCTTATTCAGATTGGAGATTTAACGTAAGAATAAGCAACACCGAACCATTAATACGATTGAACGTGGAAACGAGAAGAAGCGAAGAGCTGATGAAACAGAAAACTGAAGAACTGCTGAATTTTATAAGAAGCTGAAACGAAAAAAACTATTTAACAAAAGAATCGTCATAAAACCTGAATTAACAGAATAGGAGTGAAAATTGTATGGCAGATGAAAAATCTAAAACAATTGATGTTGATAAGCTTTTACAGAATAAATTAAAAGGAATAAGCATCGGGGCAATGGAGCAGGGAATTGCAAAAGTTGTTAGCGAGCTTGTAGGTGAAGATTATAAATGCAGTATAAATGATGTTAAATTTTCAATGTTCAGCGGCGCAGATTTTCACGTAAAAATTGAACTGACTTATAATCCGGATAAAGACTGATAATATTTCAGTCTTTATTGATTTTTACAGTTTTAAAAATCATAAGTTTATA
>CAYTFZ010000036.1:0-22044 GCA_964437215.1 uncultured Melioribacteraceae bacterium
GAAATCTGTGCAAAATAAATCTGTTTGGCATCATATTGAGCCATCAAAACAGAAATCTCCAAAACAATCGTCCATAACCGAGAAGCGTGTCTGTATGCTTCCACATCAAATTTCTGTGTTTCAACATTATAAAACTTAACAACATTTAATGATGCAAGATTACATGCAGTATCATCAATAAACATATATTCGCTGCAAGGATTTGAAGCTTTTATCTGTCCGTCTTCGGGACAAGTGTGCCACTCGTTAATTGTGGTATGATATTGCAATCCGGGATCGGCGCAAGACCAGGCAGCAAAAGCAATATCTTCCCAAAGATCGCGGGCACGAAGAGTTTTGGATGCTTTCGGCTTCCTGTTTTCGTTTGCTGCTCTATCCTTCTCAACTCTGAAAACCAGGTTCCATTCCTTATCTTCAATCACTGCCGACATAAAATCGTTGGTTACTCTTACCGAATTATTCGAATTTTGTCCGGCTACAGTTGCATAAGCTTCCGAATTCCAATCTGTATCATATTCAGGAAATTCTATTGATGTGAATCCTAATTTTGCAAGCTGAATAACTCTTTCAATATAATTATCGGCAATAAAAGCTGATCTTGCTTCTGCAACGGCTTTATTTAAAAATTTATTTTTTCTTTTATTGAATCTGTCATTTTCGGGATGCTCTTTAAAGCAAGCCTGCATTATATTATTAAGATGATGATTATTTAATTTGGAACCTGTTACCAAAGCTGCAACTTTTTGTTCTTCAATAACTTTCCAATTTATGTACTCTTCTATATCAGGATGATCTATATCCAATGTTATCATTTTTGCAGCGCGGCGGGTTGTTCCTCCTGATTTAATTGCACCGGCAGAACGGTCCCCTATTTTTAGAAATGACATCAAACCGCTTGATTTTCCTCCGCCGCTTAATGGCTCGTTTGAACCGCGTATGCTCGAAAAGTTTGAACCTGTACCCGAACCGTACTTAAATAAGCGGGCTTCGCGTACCCATAAATCCATAATTCCGCCTTTGTTAACAAGTGTATCGTCAACCGATTGAATAAAACAAGCATGCGGCTGAGGATGAGTATAGGCATCTTCAGATTCAGTAAGTTTTCCAGTTTTATAATCTACATAAAAATGACCTTGCGATGGTCCGTTTATTCCGTAAGCCCAGAACAATCCGGTATTAAACCATTGCGGACTGTTAGGAGCGGCAAATTGACAGGTTAACATATATAAATGTTCATCATAAAAGGCTTTAGCATCTTCTTCTGTATCAAAATAACCGGCTTTCCAGCCCCAATATGTCCAGGTTCCGGCTAATCTGTGAAAAACCTGTCTTGAGTCTGTTTCCGATGTGAATCTTTCTTTTTCGGGTAAGTTTTCAAGTTTTTCCGTATCGGGTTCCGATGCCTGAAGCCAGACAGGAATTCCTTTCTCTTTTACTTTTCTCATTAATCTTGGTACGCCTGCTTTACGGAAATATTTCTGTGCAATAATATCCGTAGCAACCTGCGACCAGCTTTTAGGAACCATAACATCTTCCATTTTAAAAACACTGGTTCCGTCGGGATTTTTGATTTCTGATATGCGTTTCTCGAATTCCACACTCGAAAGTGGATCCTGATCCGCTTTTGTAAAAAGTCGGGTAACTTTCATTAAACACCTCAATTATTTTATTTACGACCGGAGGTCATAAAAATTTAAAAGTTAAAATTTTAAAGAAAAAGCTGCTTTTTTAACCGGAAGAATTCATGCAGAATAAAGCATCGTGAAGTTCAAAATAGCAATTCTAAAATTATAAAGCAATGGATTTATTTAAATTCTTTCATTTTTATTTTTTATAATACTATTGGATTATTCCGGGCGGTAAATATAAAAAAATTAATCCTTAAATAAAGCTTGAATTTTGTTAAATTTGCCATGTTTTTAATTATAAATAGCAATCGGGATTTTTATGAGTTTAAAAAGATCAGCAGGAATTTTGCTTCATCCAACTTCTTTACCGGGCAGATACGGAATTGGCGATTTAGGTAAGGAAGCTTACAGTTTTATCGATTTTCTTGAATCTGCAGGCCAGAATATCTGGCAGGTTTTTCCTCTGGGACCTACAGGATACGGCGACTCACCTTATCAGTGTTTTTCTGCTTTTGCAGGAAACCCTTTATTGATAAGTCCCGATCTTTTAATTCAAGACGGTTTGCTCGAAAAAAATATACAGATTCCTAAGTTCGATTCTGCAAAAATAGATTTCGGACCGCTGATTAATTTCAAGTTCGAACTTCTTAACCAAGCTTATGAAAAATTTAAAGAACAGAATTATTCTCTTGAAGATTACTGCGGATATTTTTGTGATGAAAACAAAGATTGGCTTGACGATTATGCCCTTTTTATGGCAGCAAAAGAATATCACGGCGGCGTTGAGTGGACAAAATGGAGCGAAGATATTGCTTTCAGGAAGGACAATGCCGTTGAATTATGGACAATTAAGCTTGAAGACAGAGTTAATTTTCATAAATTTATTCAATCTGTTTTCTTCAAACAATGGAGTTCTTTGCGTACTTATGCCAATAATAAAGGAATTGAAATAATTGGCGATCTGCCCATTTTTATTGCATACGACAGTGCTGATTGCTGGTCAGAAAAAGGCCTTTTTTCGGTAAACGAAACAGGCAGACTTGAATTTGTGGCCGGCGTTCCCCCAGATTATTTCAGCGAAACCGGACAGCTTTGGGGAAATCCTCTTTACCGTTGGGATGTAATGGAAAGAAATAATTTTAGATGGTGGAAAAAAAGGTTCACAAATCTTTTAAAATTAGTAGATATTATAAGAATTGATCATTTCCGCGGATTTGAATCTTATTGGGAAATTCCTGGAGGCGCGCCAAACGCAATTAATGGAAGGTGGATTAAAGCACCCGGAGAAAAACTTTTTTCCGAAATAAGAAAAGAATTGGGCGATTTACCGATTATTGCAGAGGACCTTGGTGTAATAACAAAAGAGGTAGCAGATTTACGCAATAAATTTAACTTTCCTGGAATCCGAATTTTGCAATTTGCTTTCGGTGCTTCGGGTGATAAAAGATTTTTACCTCATAATTTCGATAAAAACTGTGTTGTACATACTGGTTCTCACGATAACGAAACAACAAAAGGTTTCTTCGAAAACGAGAAAAAAAATAAAACAAGTGTTTACAAACATGCTAAAAAGTATTTACAAGCTGATGATAAAAGTTTTACTTTTGCAGCAATTAAATCGGCTTACGCATCTTGCGCAAATATAGTTGTAATACCTTTGCAGGATATTCTTGAACTTGGTAATGAAGCCCGTATGAACTTTCCCGGTAAACTTGGCGGAAATTGGTGCTGGCGTTTTACAAAAGATCAATTAAATAAAAGTATTGCTAAAGTTTACAAGGAAATGGCAGAATTATATGAACGGACAAACATCAGCAAAGGAGATTATTAATGCTGGGTTTTATTAAAAATATTATTTGCGGAAATAATGATATCTATACCGGAAGTTCAGAAAATAATTCAAAAAAAGCGCAGATTGCCACTTGCGCATTGCTAATTGAAACAGCCGCTTCCGATAATGAATTTTCTTTTATTGAAAGAAAAAAAATAATCGAAATTATGAAAACAACATTCGGGTTGGAAGAAAATATTGTTGAGGAACTGATTGAACTATCGCAACAGGAAATTAAAGACAGCGTAAGTTTGTATGAGTTTACCGATGTTATAAATTCACATTTCAGCCAGGATGAAAAATTTGAAATAATAAAGAACATTTGGCGGCTTATTCTTGTTGACAATGAAATTGATACTCACGAAGATCATATCATTAAAAGGATAGGCGGAAATCTTCATATATACCATCAAGAAATTATTGAAGCTAAACTGCTTGTTAAGGAAGAAATGAAAAAAATAAATTAGCACGAATTATATTCTTTAATGCAGGAGTTTTTATGCATATAACAAAATTATTCAAAGAGTTTTTCGAAAGTGAAAAAGCCGGCGGTATAGTTTTAATTATTTGTACTATAATTTCTCTTGTATTAGCTAATTCGTTTTTTCAAACCGGATACATTCAGTTTTGGAAAGTATATTTAGCCGGAATGAGCTTGGAACATTGGATTAACGACGGCTTGATGGCTGTTTTCTTTTTATTAATCGGCTTGGAACTTGAAAGAGAAATTTACGATGGAGAACTTTCCGATATTAAAAATGCCTTATTGCCGGTTTCAGGGGCACTTGGCGGAATGATTGTTCCAGCGGCTTTATATCTTATATTTAATTACAGAACAGAAACACAATCAGGGGCAGGCATTCCGATGGCAACTGATATTGCATTTGCCTTGGGAATTTTATCGTTATTAGGAAGCAGGGTTCCTGTTTCTCTAAAAGTTTTTCTTACAGCTCTTGCAGTTATTGACGATCTTGGAGCTATTATCATTATAGCTGTTTTTTACACTGCTACTTTATCATTGTTTAATCTTTTTATGGCACTTGGTGTTTTCGTAGTCCTCCTTATACTGAACAGATTAAAAGTTCATATTCTGATACCATACATCATTGGCGGAATAATAATGTGGTATTTTATGCTAAACAGCGGTGTTCACGCAACAATAACAGGTGTTTTGCTTGCATTTGCAATACCTTTCGGCGATGGAGGAAAAAATACTGCATCCTATAAACTTCAGCATTTTCTGCATGAACCCGTTGCTTTTTTAATTCTTCCTGTCTTTGCATTGGCTAACACGGCAATAGCGCTTAATTCCGATATTCAAAGTATTTTTACGCAAATATATTCGTATGGAATTTCCGCAGGATTGATAATAGGAAAACCCGCAGGTATTTTTCTTTTCAGTTTTGCGGCTGTTTCATTTGGAATCTGCAAGCTTCCCGCTGAATTAAATTGGAAAGCTATTATAGGAGTGGGCTTTTTAGGTGGTATAGGATTTACAATGTCGATATTTATTACATTGCTTGCATTCGATAACCCGGTAATTATTGATAACAGTAAGCTTGTAATATTAATTTCATCGTTATTTGCCGGCTTAATCGGGTTTGTGCTATTAAAATTATCATTAAAAAACAGTTTTCAAAATACTTGAAGAAATTGAGAATCTTAAATGTTAATAAATATTACACTTCTTATTATCGGTTTCCTGCTGCTTATTAAGGGAGCCGACTGGCTTGTTAACGGAGCTTCTGCCCTTGCAAAACGATTTAATATTTCGGATATTATAATCGGACTAACAGTTGTGGCTTTCGGAACTTCTGCGCCTGAATTAGTAGTTAACGCAATTGCATCATATTCTAATCATCAGGATATTGTTTTTGGAAATGTAATAGGAAGCAACAACTTTAATCTTTTTGTTATTTTAGGAATAACAGGAGTAATTTTGCCTATTTCTGTTCCGGTAAATACTGTTCGTAAGGATATTCCTATTTCATTTGCAGCAATTGTAATTCTGTTGTTTTTATCTAACGATTTCTTACTTTCAGATAAAAGCGTTCTTTCGCGTTATGACGGTTTGATATTGCTTGCTTTCTTTTTGCTTTTTTTGAAGTATGTTTATAATCAATTTAAAATGCATAAAGCTCAAGAAGAAAATCTGAAAAAACACCATTCCTCTGTACAAATTATTCTGCTTATTTTAGCAGGATTAGCCGGACTTGTATTTGGCGGCAAGTTCGTTGTTGATTCTGCAATTGAAATAGCTCAATTCTTCGGAATCAGCGAAAAGATTATAGGACTTACAATTGTTGCTGCAGGAACTTCTCTTCCGGAACTTGCAACTTCTGTTGTTGCAGCAATTAAAAAAAATAATGATATAGCTGTAGGAAATGTAATCGGTTCTAATATATTTAACATTTTTTTAATATTGGGAATAAGCTCTCTTATTAACCCTCTCAATTTTAATCCTGTTTTCAATATCGATATTGCTTTGCTTTCAACAGGCACAATATTGTTGTTTTTATTTTTGTTTTTCTCCAAATCATTTCAGATTAGAAGGTGGATGGCAGCGGTTTTGCTTATTATTTTTATTTCTTACACTGTTTCCCTTATTTGTACAATTTAATTTTATATGATATCTGCTGACTTCTTTTACGATTACAATATATTAACAGTTTTAACACTGATATTTTTCGCATTTTCAGCCGGGTTTATGGATTCTATTGCCGGCGGCGGCGGACTGATTCAAATTCCAGCGCTGCTGATAAATTTGCCTTTTGAATCTGTTCCGACGGTTCTTGGCACAAATAAAATTGCTTCATTAAGCGGAACAGCAGTTGCGGCTTTCCAATATTCTAAAAGAGTAAAATACAACTACTTACTTCTTTTTATAATATCAATAATTGCTTTCATTGCATCTAATTTAGGAGTTTTAACTCTTTCTTACATAGATTCGTCCAGGCTCAAACCCTTAATTCTTATAATTCTTATAATTGTTGCATTTTATACTTTTATTAAAAAAGATTTCGGATTATCAGCTCAAAAACATGTGCCGCTTAAAAAACAGATTTTTCTTGGCAGTATAATAGGGTTTACAGTTGGATTTTATGACGGTTTTTTCGGTCCCGGAACAGGCAGTTTCTTAATGCTTGGATTTGTTTACTTTTTAGGATTTGATCTTCTTTCTGCATCGGCTTATGCAAAAGCAGTTAATTGCATCACAAACATTTCAGCCTTAATTGTCTTTATCGCACAAGGCAATTTTCTTCTCGGCATTGCAATAATTATGGCAATTTTTAATATTTTAGGAAGTTTAACTGGAACAAAGCTTGCCTTCATAAAAGGAAATAAATTTATCCGTATAATATTTTTAATAATTGTTTCATTTATGATTCTTCGTTACAGCTACGAAATTTTCTTAAGCAATTAAAATATCCAGCGCGAACCGACCAATAAACTTACCCTTTTTGCACTGTTTCCGTTAAGCCACGAATGAAAATGCTGTGTTGCAAAATCTATTTTTAATGCTCCTGTATCAAAACCTATTCCTGCCGACCAATTAAATCCTTCAATTCCGCCGGCTGAAATTCCATTGCGGAAAGCAAACCATTTTACAGGTTTCCAATCAACCCCCAAAGCAAAACGAGGTGTTAATGAATTTAAAGGCATTTCATTAAATCCCTGGTGATAATCGGCATAAATATTCATACTTCCCGGAAAATTCCCTTCAAGAAATTTATCCAACGAAAATGCAGCCCCGATATGCAAAGCCGTTGGCAAATCCGAAGAAAATTCTTTTGCATATTCACCTTTTGGTTCTAATGTTTTTAATGCTGAATCTACAATATCGCTGTAGTTGTCTTTTCCAAAAAATCCGTCGAGAGTAAATCTTGTATCCGAAATATAATTTGCAGTTTCTTTATCCCATTTAATCGAACCGATATCAGTTACTGAAATTGCAAATGTGAAATAATCAAACATTTTAGCGGTCACGCCTAAATCCAAACCAAAACCTGTTCCGGCGGGAGTATGAAAAGGTCCGCTTACAGCTGATTTTTTTTCTTCTTCTTCAAAATCATATTTTACCCCGAAATCAGGCGAAAAAGCTGATTTAACACTTATATCGCCTACAAAATTCATACGGGCGTCGTCGGTAACTTGAAAGCTTGAACCCGAACTTTCGATGCGGCTGTAAGAAAAACCGTGCAGAAGTTTAAGAGAAATTCCTGCTGAAAATGAATTAAAATAATCTGGCATCAAAGAAGAAAAATCCCTTCCGTAACTTAAAGTATAATCGCGGACGTACCAAGAATTTAAACGCAAATCCGATAGGCTGTATTCTTTACCGATTTCATTTCCATCCATAAGCTCAACTAAATCCCGGGGAACCGAAGCGTTAACGGAGACTCTGTCGGAAATTGAAAAACCGAAAACTCCAATTGAAGGCGCAAGTTTTAGTGTAAAAGCCAAATATCTAATTGAAATATCCCCGTTTATATTATTGCCGTTTTCAAATAAATCTTTAAAGCGGGTAATATCTTTAGGAGTTAAATATCTGCCGACTGTTTCTCCGTTCTGGTTTTGTCCGTCACCGCCAAAAAAGTAATTAAACTCATCAATATTCATAAAATCAGTTCCTGCCGAAACAGAAATTTCCGGAATAGGTAAAGGGCAATACATTTCCGAATTTTCTAAAAATGCAAGATTTGCCGGATTTTTGCCTATTGAATATATTCCATCAGGGCGGGCGGTATATGTATTTCCAAGGGAAACCGAAACAGGATCGGATAATCCGGATGAACCAATATATTGTGCGTTGATTGCACCAAACAGAAAACTTAAAATTATTGAGCTGTATAAATATTTTTTAATCATTTTCATTTACCCGATAAGTTAAATTACCTGACATTTTTAACTGAATAAAATCTGAAATTTTAAATTTAGCAAGTTCTTCTGCTGTTGCACCTTTTGTTTGAAATTGAAAATGTACTACCATCTTTGAACTGCTTATAAAATCGTCGGCATTTTGCTCAGTAAGAATTATACTTTGCCTTGATGTACCCGGATTTACATTTCCTGAACTGTAAGTTGGAGCTGGAACTGTAATTCTATTGCTTTCACTGCTGTTCAGGGGAATTGAAAACATTACATTTCCGTATGGACCGATAACTTCCGAATAAAAAGATACTTCTGCCGGAATTGTATTTTTTAATTCTAAAACTAATTCAATAGATTTAAGTTTATCAATATCATCTTTTGAATTTATATCAATATCGAGTGTATCAGTAATATTTCCTCCGCTGATATTAAACTCGAATGGAATATCGTATGTTATTGAAGGCGAGATAAGATTTTTATTCGGAATAACAATATCTGACCGGTAATTAGGATTGACAAGCGCATTTCCAGTTAAAATAAAATCCGTAGGCACATCCCCCGAAAAGCTATTTAAAATATTCAGAAGTCCATAGTCTTTCAAACTGATTTTAGTAGGATTATTTGTATTTATTAAAATATTACTAAGATTAATTGATTTATTCTGCGATGTATTCCCATTAGAAATTACAAGATTCCCGTTAAAAATCATATCAACATCAGCTTCCGAAATAAGATTGATATAGATATCGCTGTTATTCGAAAAGTTCAACTGGCTGAAATCAATTTTTTTATTTAGTTCATCAAAATCCGAATGTATTCTTTTTTCGGGAAAAACTATTCTTGTCGGTTTAATTTGTCCTTCAATCGAACCCAGAACTATTCGGCTGAAATTCCCATTAATTGTAACATTATCAGAAATGTTAATTCTAACATCTCTTCCATTTGAATTTAAAATACGTGCATTTGCAGTATAATTTACCGAATTGCTTAAAGAATTAAACTTCAATTGCCAATTTTTCAGGCTGCTTTCAGAAATTACGACATTTGATTTTGCAGGTATATTCCGTGAAACAGAATATTGCTGTCCGTATGAATTTATCAGTTGATTAACAATAAGTTGAACATTTATTTCAGTCGAAAAATCATTTCGTATTGAAACATTAAAAGAACCTTCATCAATCACAGCATTCAGAATTTTATTTGAATCATCAAATTCAACAGCATCCGATAGAATTATCGGATCTTGTTCTGGAATAGGCGCTAAAGCGCTTTCAATAGAAAGATTTCTTAATGTAGCTTTTATTTCAGTGCCTGCTTTATAAGGAATCTGACAAAGCACTCCGTTACTGCCGTCCGTATGAAATATTCCATAATATTCTAATGAATCTGTTATTGTTTTTCCAGCAATATTGAATGGCAAGTTAACTTCATCATTTGCATTAACATACACAATATTATCAACGTACCTTTCAATTATCGTACTTTTTGTGATAGCATTTCTAATCAGCATTCCTCTTAACTCGAGGTCAACTGGCAAATTGTTTTTAATATTAATATCCATATAACCGTCGTTTAATGTTACTTCCTTAAATTGATCGGTACCGGAAAAAGGTGATAATACAACACTTGTATTTTCAGGAAAATCCTGATACATACCGCTTTTTACATTATCCGTCCAATCTTCAACTTTTAATTCGATAACAATGGGAGGAATATCATTAATTTTTATCTCGCCTATTTGCTTACTTGTGGTAAATGAAAATTGATCAACAGATACTTCTCTTCCTAATTTTATCTCCTCAAGACTATCTGTTTTATTGTAATAAATTAGCCCGTAATTTTCGGGATTTTTTGAATAGATCAGCGCTGAATCGTCCTTAATTGCATCAAGCAAAGTGTATGAATAATTTGTAAGAGGCAATTTCAAATTTGCATCCCAAGAGGGGGCAACAACATCTTTAGGCATATCGAAACAACCGCCCAAAAATGCTACAAAAACGATTAAAATGTAATTATTTTTCTTCATCTTTTATGTTTTATTTTATTAGTAACATTCTTAACTAAACAAAAATCTCCAGCTTTTAAAAAAAACTAATTGCCAAAAGAAGATTCCTGTATAAATCTAAGTTTCATAAATTGCGCGCAAATCTCTTTTATTTTTTACTATTGCAATTTCTTTGCCAAATATTTTATTAGTTTTAATTTTTCTCATTATTTCAACATTCATTCATTTATTCGTTATCAAAAGATTTAGCGTCCGTTCTTTCATTTCCAGCTTATCATTATTTAAATTGATACTTATTCTTTTCATCGAATTTACTATCTTTTTAATTTGTAAGTATTATTTTCGCTGATAGAATATCATATCTCCACCAATTGAAACCTTTGCTTCATTTTTATAAAATGTCAATATTAATTGCTCACTTTCATTAACAGAATTATTTTTTAATCCTTTCAAATCATCTGATAACCTATAAATCTCAATATCCTAAATCCGTTTGAAATTCAGGGAAATCCATTCAGTATACTATAGATGAAATCGCTTTTGAAAGATAATCGGTTTAATATGAGTTAATTTAAGAGGAGGTATTAAATATTATATTCTTTTTTAAATTTTTCTTTGAAATCTGACTTAATACTTGTTACAAAATACATATCAAGTCCGCCCTTTCCTTTTACTTCTATCTTCCCTCTGTATTTGCATTCAAAATAATCTTTTATCAGTTGATAAGTATACGCCGAAACATTTATTAATCCGGGTTCGCCCGCAGTTTCCATACGACTGGCTATGTTAACAGTATCACCCCATATATCGTATGTAAATTTTTTGGTTCCTACAACTCCGGCAACCACTTGACCGGAATGAACCCCAACACGCATTTCCCATTTTACTGAAGAAGTTTCGTTACGCGAATTTATAAATTCAAGCATTTCCAATCCAGCAATAATTATCTTCACGGCATGATCATCGCATTCAACAGGTATGCCTCCTGCAAGCATATAGGAATCGCCGATCGTTTTCATTTTTTCTAATCCATATTTCTCAACTATGTAATCGAATCCTTTAAATAGCTCATTTAATTCTTTTACAAGTTTATCGGCAGGCAGCACCGCTGCTGTTGATGTAAAGCCCTTAAAGTCAGTAAATAGAATTGTAACGTTCTTATACTCACGAGGTTTAACTAAACCATTTTTACTCAATTCTTCAACTAGGGATACAGGCAGAATATTCTGTAAAAGTTCATCCGATTTTTCTTTTGCCAAAGCGAGCTCGTAAGTTCTTTTTTTTACGGTTTCTTCCAGTTCAATATTTCGTCTGCTTACCTGTTTGGTTTTATAAAGATATATCGAGTATACACCAGCAGTTATCAATACAAATAAAAATGTTAAAAACCACCAGGTTAACCAATAGGGCGGTGATATTTCAAAGTTCAGTTTGGTTCCGGATTCGCTCCAAACACCGTCGCTGTTACAGCATTTAACTTTAAAAACATATTTTTGGGAAGGAAGCGAACGGTACGACACAGACCTTTGTGCTGTTGTTGTCCAATTATCATCAATTCCTTCAAGAATATATTTATATACAGTTTTTTCCGGTGATGAAAAATTTATAGCAGAAAAATCGAACCGGATGTTATTTTGATCGAATTTAAGAATAATATTTCCTTCAGGCAATATATCCTGTTCTGTTTCTCTGTCACTTATCTTCAGATTAGTAATATATACAACGGGCGGTACAAGCTTTGGCTGTGAATTAGGATTAAATGTAACTACTCCTTTTTGAGTTCCAAACCAAAGATTTCTTTTTTTATCTTTGAAATAAGCTCCCTGGTTCATTTCGGATGATATCAGTCCGTCTTTTGTATTATAGACTTTAAATGCTTCATTTCCTTTTACATCGAACTTCGTATACTCAAATCTTGTAATACCGCGAGCTGTACCGATGTAAATAAAATCTCCGTCTTCAATAAGAGAATAACAGCTGTTGCTCGAAAGCCCGTTATCCGTTGTGTAATTTGTAAATTTTAATCCATTATACTTTATCAATCCTCCGCCTAAGGATGCAAACCACATATCTCCGTATTTGTCCTGAGTTATAGAAAATATTTCATTGCTCGGCAGCCCGTCGTTTTTTGTGATTCTTGTAAGTTTATTACCGTCAAGTTTAACAATCCCTTGTTCAAATAAACTAAACCATAAATTACCGTCGGCATCTTCAAAAATATCTGTCACCCAGTCTTCCGGGAAATTAAGCTCTTCATTTAAATTACGAAAGATATTCCTATCGTATTTTATTATCCCTTGTTCGGTTCCTATCCATAAATTATTGTTTCTGTCTTCCAACATTGAAAGAACAAGTTTTCCTGATAATCCGTCTTTCTCCGAATAATTTTTAAACTTCCCATCCTCATATCTGCTTAATCCATCGCGTGTACCAATCCATACTATTCCATAACTATCGGTATAAATTGAAGCAACATCATTGTTGGGAATTCCGTTATTGGCAGTAATATTTTCTGCAATACCGTTTTTAATCCGCGTAATACCTTTGCTTATATGCCCGAACCATAATGCGCCTTTATTATCAACTGTTATTGCAAAAACATTATCCGAAAGCAGTCCGTCCTTTTTTGAGAATATCTGGAATTTTTCTACCGATAATTTTGAAATTCCGCCGTCGCGTGTTCCAAACCACATATCGCCGCGTCTATCTTCTAATATCGATATCACTTCGTTATTTGATAAACCGTTTCTTTCAGTATAATTTACAAAATTACTGCCATCGTAATAATAAACTCCATTCTCCTTGGTGCAAATCCATATTTTCCCATTGTTATCTTCAAATATTTCTGTTACTCTGTCAGAAATTTTACTGTTAAGATCGCTTAAATAGTTGAAACTTTTTCCGTAATATTTTACTATTCCAGCTTCTGTGGCAATCCATATAGTTCCCGATTTATCTTCGTACAGTTCGTAAATAATATCGGACGGTAAGCCATTTTCTCTGTTAAATTTTGTTACTTTTCCGTTAGTCAATCTAACAATACCATTTTCGGATGTTCCTATCCAAATATTATTGTTTTTATCATTTATACACTTAATAATTGAATCGGAAGGAAGTCCGTCTTTTTGGGTAATAAAACGAAGAATATTTTTAGTAGGATTAAAAATTCCTAAACCGTGTGTGAGAGTCGCAAAAATAATGCTGCCTTTTTTATCTTGACAGATTGTAGTAACTCTTCCCAAATCTTTAAGCTTTTTATCGAATTGGATAAACTTTTTTCCATCGTACACATCAAGCCCGCGTAATGTGCCAATCCAATATAATCCTTTTGAATCTTGAAATATTTCGTTTACATGATTATGAGACAGTCCATCTTTTACATTTATGAATCTATTTTCTATTCCGTCAAATACTGAAATACCTTCCTCGGTGCCAAACCAAATAAAGCCTTTTTTATCCTGCATTATTGCATTTACCGAGTTTTGGGGAAGAATGTCGTCAACGGAATAATACTTAAAAGAGACAGACTGCGCTAAACCGGATTGATAAAATGCAAGAAAAATCAGCAGTATTTTAACGATATATTTCAAATTCTTTTATTTAATTAATTTTAGGTTCTTTCTCCATAGCCATAAAACCGAAAGGAGGATTCTGCTGTCCTTCAAGTTTTATTTCCCCAAATCTTGCTTCATATTTTTCAACATTTTCGGATAAAGCTTTGAGCAGCATTTTTGCATGCTGCGGAGTGGTTATTATTCGGGCGTGTACTTTTGCTTTTGGCAATCCCGGAACAATTCTTGTAAAATCGATAATAAACTCAGCCGGAGAATGAGTAATTATTGCTAAATTTGAATAAATCCCTTCGGCTTCTTTTTCTCCCAATTCAATATTTATTTGCTGCTGTTTCATTTCATTTTGCATATTGATCTTGCTCCAAAAAAAATTACCCACAACTCAATTTCTTGAATTTGTGGGTAAGTGGAATTAATAAACTTTATTTTTATTGATTAAATTGTTCTGCTTTTTCAAAAGCTTCATTAGCTTTTTCATTTTCGCCTATGTTAGCATATACTCTGCCCAACAAATCCCACACTTTAGGATCTTCCGGGTTCAATTCTAAATATTTCTGCAACGGCTCTATGGCACTTTGAAATTTTGGCTTATAATCATCATTATCAATCTTATTAGCTTCGTTATCTTCACGTATTTTTGCACCCCAAAGAACATATGAAACTGCAAGGTTATTAAGAGCTTCTGAATATTCAGGATCAATCTCTATTGCTTTTTTAAATTGTTCAACTGATTCATTATATTTCTTAAGGTTTAATAAAACAACACCGAAATTATAACGGAAAAGTTTATTTTGAGGATCTTTTTGAACAGCTTCCTTAAATGAGTCTGTAGCCAATTCAATTTTATTTGCTCCAATATAAGCATTCAATAATTTAGTTAAAAGACTGGTTTCTTCAGGAAATTCTTTTTTTGCTTTAAGAAGAACATCAATTTCTTGTTCGTAGATTTTAACTGCGGCTAAACTATCGTTTTTATCACCTGAGGCAGCATATTTGTCCATTTTTACAGCACCTCTTGCGTAAAGAACATCTGCTAATAAACCATAAGCATTGGCAGATTTATTCAATTCCAAATATCTTTGTGAAGATGTTTCGGCTTCATCATATTTTGCACCGCTTAAATACGCATAAGTAAGCATAAGAAACGTATTTGCCGAATCGGGGTTACAAACCGTAGCATTGTAGAAACTTTTTATTGTCTCTTCTGCAGCTTTATTTTTCTGCTCGCCATCCGGCAAGTCTGCCATCTTTTTATATTGATCGATACCATTGTTATAATTTTTCTGCCAATTAATCATTTTATCATTCTGAATGTTTTCAGAAAAATTAGGACTTATTGCAAGCGATTTATTATAATATTCATTCATTCCCTTAAAATCACCTTCTTCAGCCAGAACATAGCCGTACCAATAATAAGCTTCATCGCTTTGTGGGTTATTGGTTATTTCAATATTAAGCTGTTCTTTTGCTTTATCCCATTCCTTGTTTTTAATATAAACCTTTGCTCCTTCAAGCTCTTTCGAACCGCAGCTGAAAGCTGATATCCCAAGAAATATCGAGACAATTGATACAAACATTAAAACACGTTTCATTATTTCTCCTGCTTATTTTTTTTTTTAATTGAACCAAAAATTACCATTTTACCATTGTATAGTCAAGAATAAACTGTCTGTTTTATTAATTTTAATCAATATAAAAATGTTGACTTATAAAGATCAAAAAGATATTTTTGGCAGAAAGGAAAAAAATGAAGACTGAAGAAGTTATTAGACTTGTACCAAAAGTTTTGCTTCACGATCATCTCGACGGAGGTTTGAGAGCAAAAACGATAATTGAGCTTGCAAAAGAACATAATTACAAAAAACTTCCAACAGATAATCCTGAAGAACTCGGTAAATGGTTTCACCGTGGTGCCAACAAAGGCAATCTTGTTGAATTTCTTGAAGGTTTTGAACATACCACAGCAGTTATGCAGACCAAAGAAGCTCTTGAAAGAGTTGCATTTGAAATGATTGAAGATATGAATTCAGATGGTGTTTGCTATGTCGAAACAAGATTTGCCCCGGTATTTCATTGCAAGGAAGGTTTGCATTATGATGATATAGTTCAAAGTGTACTTTCTGGTCTTGAAAAAGGAAAGAAAAAATACGGTGTAGGTTATGGACTTATTTTGTGCGGAATGCGCAATATGAAGAATACACTTGAAATAGCCGAACTTTCGGTAAATTACCGAAAACATGGTGTTGTAGGTTTTGATCTTGCAGGTGAAGAAGGAGGTTTTCCTCCTAAAAAACATCTTGATGCATTCAATTTTATTAAACGCGAAAATTTTAACATTACTATTCACGCCGGCGAAGCTTTCGGAAAAGAATCTGTATGGCAGGCTCTTCAAATTTGCGGATGTCACCGTATCGGGCATGCAACAAGGCTTCACGAAGATATGGTTTTTGATAATTCCGGAAATATTGTTGCGCTAGGAGATCTGGCTCAATTTATTCTTGATAAAAGGATACCGTTAGAAATATGTCTTCTTAGCAATCTTCATACTGGAGCAGTATCGAGTCTTAAAAAACACCCCTTCCCTTATCTTTATAAACTTAAATACAGAGTTTTTTTGAATACCGATGACAGACTGATGAGCAATACTACAATTACGAACGAATATTGTACTGCTGCTAAACTTTTTGGAATCAATTTGGATGATATAGAAAGACTTAATATTAATGCAATGAAATCTTCTTTTATTCCTTATAACGAAAGATTAAATTATATTTACAATGTAATTAAACCCGGTTTTCAGAAAATACGGGAAAGTCTTCTTTCACTAAAAGAATAGGAATTATGAAAAAATTATTTAAAAATTACGACTTTGAATTTGATAAGAACGAAAGAAAAATTTTAACGGCTTTTTGCAAAAAAATAATTACGCAAATACCTTCGCAGCCAGGTTCCGAACAGTACAGGAAAACTTTTGAATCGATTACCGCAAAATTAAACTCATCCGAAAGTGTTATAAAATTTACTAAGGACGAAAAAACCAAATTGCTGATGAATCTGAAAGAAAATATTAATTTTTTTGAAAAAGAGATTAAAAAATCCGGATTTATAAAAAAATGGATTTATAAATCGATGCATAAGCAATATCAAAACCTTATAATTAAACACTTCGAAGATTAGATAATTGGCAGAAAAAGAGGTTTGCTTGATTATTTTTTACGCCGGTTGTATGCCGGCTTTTTTATTACATTGGTTAGTTTTTTCTTGGAATAGAATATTTATATAAATGTACCAATCGGGCAATTTCGCCGACTGGTACATTATCAGAAATATTAAATAACTCCTTGATCCATCATTGCGTTTGCAACTTTTAAGAATCCGGCTATATTGGCACCATTTACATAATTGCCTGGTGTACCGAATGCCTGAGCTGTTTCGTAACAGTTTCTGTGAATATCTTTCATAATCATTTGAAGTCTGTTATCAACTTCTTCTCTGCTCCAGTTAAAGCGCATACTGTTCTGCGCCATTTCAAGTCCCGATACAGCAACACCGCCGGCATTAGCAGCTTTTCCCGGTCCGTAAAGAATTTTATTATCGAGGAAAATATTTACGCCGTCGATATTTGTTGGCATATTTGCGCCTTCGCTTACCAGAAATACTCCATTGTTAACCAGATTCTGGGCATCGTTACCGTTTATTTCATTTTGGGTAGCACTTGGGAATGCACAGTCTGCTTTATGATTCCACAAAGGATTATAATTCAAACCTGGATTTACTTCTGTATAAACAGCATTAGGATATTTTTCAACATATTCCGATATTCTGCCTCTTCTTACATTTTTCAATTCAAGAATAAAATCCATTTTTTTTCTGTCAATTCCTTCTTCATCATAAATATATCCGTTAGAATCCGACAATGTAACCGGTTTTGCACCCATCTGCAATAATTTTTCAACAGTATACTGAGCAACATTACCGCTACCTGAAACAAGGCATTTCTTTCCTTCCAATGTTTCGCCTTTTGTTTTCAGCATTTCTGCAGCGAAATAAACACAGCCGTAACCTGTAGCTTCAGGTCTAATTAACGAACCTCCCCAGTTAAGTCCTTTTCCTGTTAATACACCGGTAAATTCGTTTCTAAGTTTTTTATACATTCCGAACATATAACCGATTTCTCTGCCGCCAACACCAATATCTCCTGCCGGAACATCTGTATTCGGACCTATGTGACGGAATAATTCTGTCATAAAAGCCTGGCAGAAACGCATAATTTTCAAATCGCTTTTTCCTTTCGGGTCAAAATCCGAACCGCCTTTTCCGCCACCCATTGGCAAAGTTGTAAGGCTGTTTTTAAATACTTGTTCGAAAGCTAGAAATTTAAGAATGCCCAAATTTACTGAAGGGTGAAATCTTAAACCGCCTTTATATGGACCAATGGCGCTGTTCATTTCAATTCTGAAACCCTTATTGATATGAATTTCACCTTGATCATCTACCCAAGGCACACGAAAAGTAATAACTCTTTCAGGCTCAATTATTCTTTCTAAAATTTTCGATTTTCTGTACTCGGGATATCTTTCAAGTACTACTTCCAACGATTCTGCAACTTCCTGCACTGCCTGATGGAATTCTGGTTCAACCGGGTTCTTTGCCTTAACTTCGGCAAGAAGACTGTTCACAAATTCTGACATTTTTACCTCTACTATTATTTATTTTTAATTATGAATTATATGCTTGCTATCGTGTCATCACTACGCTAACGAAGTCGATTTAATCCTGTTAGTTTATTTTTTCATTTATCTCCAACTTTGGATTATATTTTTTTAGTTCTTATTATTTTTTTCTGAAGCTGACGATAATTTTTCACCCACAGGGAGTAAAATAATCTTTTGCCAGCATTTTTTACAGATCAGTTCACGGTCAACTTTCAGCAATACTTTCTGCCAGGGAGTAAAACTGTTACCGCATTTGGGACATTTTTTTAAGTAATCTTGCTTTTCTTTTTTTTCAGGCATTATCACTCCGGTTTTATAATTATCCCAGTATTTTCACGGTCATTCATTTTTACAATTATTGGTCTTTCCAGTCTTAAATGCTTAACATATTTTTGCTGGTTAACAACTTTGCATTTTTTCAGCCATTCAAGATCGATAAATTCATTTTTGTTATTATTGGAAATAGAAAAGTATCCAATCATAAATGATGTGAGATTCTGAAAAAAATGAGTCCCTTGCGATGGAGTAACTGAAATATCCTTAAAATTGGCTTCAATAATTACTTTTGCCCCCGATATCTCGCTCCAAACAACTGGAATACCCAGCCAAGGATCGCGTGAACCCCATCTGCCGTAACCTATTAAAAGATAATGCCTTCCTTCCATTATCAGCTGATTATTGAAAATGCTGATTTCTGCGGCTGCATCTCTGCTGCGAGCTCTTTCAAATACATCATAATCCACATAAACAATATCCGTAATATCGGATATCGTACCTTGTCCTAAAACACTGTTGCTTTTACATAAAAGATTTTCATCGCTGATATTAGAAAAATTCATTTGCGTTGAATCGAATCTTGTAAGCAAGGGTCTCATCTGTAAAAAGCCAAATTCCTTTGGCTCTGTTTTCATATTTACAGCAAATTCTATTTCTACAGGAGTTCCCATTCCCCAAGAACCCATTTCCAGAAGAAGTTCCAAAATCTTTGGTAACGGAAAAAGGTTATTTTTCAGTATCGGACTAAATGTTATAACCCGAGGTCCCTTTCTCGAAAGACCATCATAAATTGCATCGCTTTCAGGTACGTAGGTTGAAGCAGAATATTTAAGTGTTCCGTCCTCTTCAGCTGAATTTATTGGAAACTGCTGTATTAAATTATCGGTAGTCACTTTTCCGAAGCTGCTTTCAACTTTCATTTTTAAGGCGAAAAATTTAGACTGACTTTCTTTAAGAGTATCTTGCACAGAAGAAAGTTGAATAAGATCAGTTGGATATGCAGGACAAAATCTTGTACAAACTCCAATATCTACAACTGTTTTGCCTAGCCCTAAAGCTACCAATGCTATTCCGTCAGTTGCTTTTTGCGGAGCCAGCGGATAAAAATTATATGACTTTGCCACACCCGAAAAATCCGGATAAAACCTCCCCGAATAATTATGCCCAACAATTTTTTGAACTATTACTGCCATCTTTTCTTCATCGCTGCGAAAGTTTGTTACTTTTATATAACTTTTAGCGTTCTGATAAAATGTTGAAGCAAAAACGCTTTTAATTGCGTTAAGTAATTCGTTTAAACGAAGCAAAGGATAACTCTGATTGTTTGGAATCATATAAGTCTGGTATACACCGGCAAAAGGATGATATTGAGAATCTTCTAACAGGCTTGATGAACGCACTGCAAGTGGTTCGTGTACAATTTCCAAAAATGAAATAAGATCAGCTATTATATCTTCAGGAAATTTTTCTGCATTAACAAATCTTCTTGTAATCTCTAAATCATCATCGCATTCCAGAGCAAAATTCCTTAAATCATTTTCTTCAAGAAACTGATCGAATACATTTGAAGCTATAACTATGCCCGCTGGAATACCAATACGTACTCCTTCAAAATAATTCTGGATATCGTAATTGTTTATAAGTGTATTTACAAAGCCCAACCCCCTTGCTTTTCCACCAATTGATCCTTTCCCTATTCGTGCAAAACTTTTTTCCGGATCAAAGGAAGTTTTATCAAAAACTTCAATTATACCTAAAGACCTTTGCTGCCGGTATTCAATCAGCGATTCAATCAGATTTCTTCTCAAAGCTTCAATATTTGGAAATTCGCTTACTTTCCGAGGTCGTAACCGATGTGCAAGCCAAAACTCGGTTCTCGCTTTAAGCCAATTTGAAAAATGATTTCGCTCTGCGTGGTATTTAATACTTTCTGCAGGAACAATTGCAAGTTTTTCCTCAAGTTCTTTTAAATTCCTTGCTTGTCCAACTTCAATACCATCATCGGTACGGAATATAAAATTCCCAAAACTCAAATATCTATTGAAATAATTCCGCAGTTTTTCAATAAGTAATTGATCGTACTTATGAACAAAGGTAACTCCTAAATTTTCAACTTCCTTTTTATATTCCTCACTCTGTGATAAAATAAGAATAGGAGTTTCATCATTTAATTTCTTTATATTTTTTGTGAGTTGCAATCCTGCTGTATTGTTAAGCTTTCCATGCATCGGGAACTCAATATCTGCAATAATACCTAAAATATTTTCTTCATACTTTTTATAATAATCCCAAGCCTCTTCGTATGAAGAACAAAATAGTATTTTTGGTCTGGCTCTTTTACGCAAATGCTTGTGCGAAAGATTAATTCCTTCTGAAATGAGTCTTTGTGTTTGTTTTAGTATTTCAAGATAAATAAGATAATTAAAATATGAGTAGTACCGGATGTTATCTTCTACTACAATAATGCTTTGAACCCCTGCAATTCTAGTATCATGATCAACATTCATTTTATCTTCAAAATACTGGATTATTGCAAGTATTATTCTGAAATCGCCAAGCCATATAAATATTTTATCGAAAACAGAAACATTTTTTTTGTAAATAATACTCTGAAGTTCTCTGTTATCATACCCAAGCAATACAATCGGAACATTAATTCCAGCATCCTTTATTTTTTGCGAAAACTCAATAACATCAATATCTTCTATGTGCATTGTTGTTATTATAAGATCAAACCGTTTTTCCTCTTTTGCAATTCTTAAAGCATCATATCCGCTAGAAACTCTTGTAATTTCTGGTGTATGAACAAGATTAAGTGCCCTCGTTTCATTTCTGATTAATTCATATAATTTACCGTCTTCTTCAAAAATGTATAAATCGTACAAACTAGAAACAATTAGTATTTCTTTAATTCTCTGTCGCATTAAATTCTGAAAACCTTGAAATCGGTTTCCATAACCATGCTCTATAAAATACAAATCGAATTTATCTTCCAAAATAACCTTAATTATTTAGTTTCAAAAATAAGGATAATTCTTTTGGCATCAAATATTTCTTTTTATAGGATAATATTTTATATCGAAGAACATAAAAAAACCCTCAGAGGCAAAGCCAAAGAGGGTTGATAAAAAAAAGAACCGGCAAC
>CAYTFZ010000037.1:0-15303 GCA_964437215.1 uncultured Melioribacteraceae bacterium
TTTATTTCGGCTTTATCGGAAATAACAGGTTCCTTAATTTCCGGAATCTTAAAGAAAGTATTGCTGTTATTTCCCGCAGCTTGTTTAAGCATTTTATTGTCATCGGATTTCAGCTGCCGGTACGAACGTATTCGGCAGTTTCCGCCAAGATTCGATTTTATTGCAAGTTTCACAATTTTTCCGTCCTTCCATTCCAAATCAGTAATTTCGAAACCGCCGCGTGCACGCAAACCTTGTATACTCCCCTCCTGCCATACATCCGGAAGCGCGGGAAGAACAAATATTGCATCATCATCGCTTTGCATAAGCATTTCTGCAATTCCGGAAGTAAATCCGAAATTTCCGTCAATCTGGAACGGCGGATGCGCATCAAACATATTCGGATAAGTTCCGCCTTTTCTGTCCTTAGAACTAACCAGACTTATTTGATCGGTAATTAACTTATATGCGTGGTTGCCGTCAAGAAAATGCGCCCACAGGTTTATTTTCCAGTTCATCGACCAGCCTGTTGAAGGATCGCCTCTGTAAATTAAAGAAGTACGCGCTGCATCAAATAATTCCGGAGCAGTAAAAGGTGAAATCTGGTTTGAAGGAAAAACTCCGTAAAGATGCGAAACGTGTCTGTGATCGTCTTTAGGATTATCCAAATCTTCAATCCATTCCTGAAGCTGGCTGTGCTTCCCTATCTGCATAGGAGGAAGCCTTTTGATAACTTCGTCAAGTTTAATTCTGAAACCGGAATCAACGTTCAATATTTCCGAAGCTTCTTTTGTTTTTGTAAAGAGGTCGAATAAAAGCTGATTATCCATTGTTGTTCCGTAAGAAATTGAAGCTTCGGGATGGCTGGACGGAGCATTTTCGGGTGAAACTGACGGCGAAACAACAAGCCATTTATTATTTGGTTCTTCAATTAAAAAGCTTAAATAAAATTCAACTGAGCTTTTCATAACATCGTAAACGGATTTAAGATATTCCTTATCGCCGCTGAATAAATATTTATCGTAAAGATGCTGGCAAAGCCAGGCGCCACCCATCGGCCACATCCCCCAGAATGAACCGTCAACAGGTCCGCAAATTCTCCAGACATCAGTGTTATGATGGCAAACCCAGCCGTCTGCTCCGTACATAATTTTTGCCGTTTCCTTGCCTGCTTCCGAAAGCTCTTTAACCATTTTGATTAAAGGTTCGTTCATTTCGCTTAAATTAGTTGTTTCGGACGGCCAGTAATTCATTTCGGCATTTATGTTTACTGTGTATTTGCTATCCCAAGGCGGCATCAGCTGATTGTTCCAAATTCCTTGCAGGTTTGCAGGCTGTCCCCCCGAGCGTGAAGATGAAATAAGCAGATAACGTCCGAATTGAAAATACAGCGCAGCTAATTGCGGATCGTTGCAGCCGGCAAATTGCTTAATCCTTATGTCTGTAGGATATTTTACATTATCATTTTCGCCAAGATTAATTTTAACACGGTTGAAATATTTGCCATAATCCGAAATATGATCAGCCAGCAGATTGCCGTAATTTTTTCGCGAAGCATTTTCTAAATAATCGTAAGCTCTTTTTTCGGCATCTCCGCTGATATCTTTAAAATTATTAAAACTTGTTGCAATAGAAATTAAAATAAGAGCTTCGTCTGCATTTGTAACTGTAAGATTATTTTCCTTGGAAGCAACGGTACCTCCCTTTGCAATTATTTTAATTCGCGAATTAAATTTTACAGCTCCTTTTATTGAATCGCAATCTCCGCTTACACCCGATAATAAAAGCTCGTCGTTTCCTTTTGTGCAAATATTAACTGGCAAAGGATGATTTAGCGATGCAGAAAAATTAATCTTTCCCGGTTTATCTGCCGAAATCCTAATTGCAATAATCTGATCGGGGTAAGATGAAAAACATTCTCTTTTATATTTAACACCTTCCGCAGTATAAATTGTTGTTGCAACTGCATTTTCAATATTTAATTCCCTGTAATAATTACTGAATTTATCGTGTCCCGGAAATGAAAGTGAAATACTTCCTGCAGTTTGATAAGGCATACCCTGAGTTTTACGGCTGATGAATTTGGCATCTACTAAATCCTGCGCTTCTTTATATTTCCCCTGAAAAATTAGTTCCCTTACTTTGGGAAGTGCTTCTTTTGCTGCCGGATTATTATTATTGGATGGCTGTCCTGCCCAAATTGTGTTTTCGTTAAGCTGTATTTCCTCTTTCAGCGGATTTCCATAAATCATTGCTCCAAGCCGCCCGTTGCCAACAGGAAGAGCTTCAACCCATTGCTCGGCAGGTTTATCGTACCATAACTTTAATAAAGTTTCACTTTGTGCAAAAGAATTCAGTTCAAGAAGTAAAGAAACCAGTAAAAATAAAATTCCTCTCATAAGATTATTCCTTTTAAATTAAAGTTAAATTAGTACATAAATCCTGCATCAGTACGGAACCAGTCAAAATCGGCATATCCGCCTGTTTGTTTTGTTGCAAAATTGAAAAGACAAAATTTGTTACCGGTAAAAACTTTAAGACTGAAACTCATTTCCAGCTTATTCCCGATATCATAAAAAGTTTTATTATCAAGACTGTACTGAAAAAATGCCGTTCCCGTTTCAGGAACAGCATTCCCCTTATAAAGTTTAGCGGCTCCCGAACCATAAAAAGCCCCGGCTCTAAAATATACTGTTGATTTATCAATCTGAACAGAATCTATCGTTTTGCCGTTATTCGACATTATTATGTAATCTTTTCCGCCATATCTCTTAATCCCTACAAATCCGTATGGATTTTGAAAAACAGCAAGCCCTGCAATATCGCCGTCTTTCATATTTTCGGTATTTATTTTTGTTGTTCCGTAAGAAATAACAGAATCCGAATAGTGGGCAAAAATTCTTTGTGTGAGCATATTGGGCGCTTTTTGCAGACTGTCAACAACCCGGACTGTTTTTAATCTTAAAAATCCGGGGTTTTCCGATAAGCTCCATTTCTCCGGATCAGGATTATGGTTCCATCCCCATTGCATAGGAAGTTCTGAGCCGTTAAATTCATCAGATGTAGGGAAAATAGCTGCAGGATATTCTTTGCCAACATTTGGTTTTCTGTAT
Source organism: uncultured Melioribacteraceae bacterium (assembly GCA_964437215.1). Classification (GTDB taxonomy): domain Bacteria; phylum Bacteroidota; class Ignavibacteria; order Ignavibacteriales; family Melioribacteraceae; genus JAAYAN01. The sequence continues at coordinate 3,093 of CAYTFZ010000037.1, forward strand.
TTTGTTACCGCTTTGCTGTCAATTCCAATCATTGGCCAGCCATCTGTCCAAGTAACCGGCTGCAACGAGGGAAATCTTCCGAACGGACCGCTGTCAACAAAAAGCATCGTCCACCATTCACCGGTTTGTGTCTCTATTAATGCTCCCTGGTGTATTCCGTAATTTGGACCGTGCGTTAATTCATTTATTAAAAGCTTTTGCTCGTAAGTACCATATATATTTTTTGAACGCAAAGCAACTTGCATTCCGGCAAGACCCCCGTATGTGCAATATAAATAATATAAACCATTTATTTTATATACGTGGGTTCCTTCAAGTCCGCCGCGCAAATCGCCTTTATATACTTGAACATCATCGCCTTTGGGAGAAAAATCGTGATTAAGTTCTGTTATAAAAATTGTGCCGTAACCGTGGGCAACATATATCTTCCCGTCATCATCAAAAAAAAGACCCGGATCGTAAAATCCTTTAGGTAAGTTTTTAATCTCCCAGGGTCCTTCTGCCTTTTCCGATGTACAAATGAAACCGCCTTCATCGAGAGTTATAAATAAAAGATAGAATTTACCGTTGTTGTATTTTATACTTGTTGCCCATTGACCTTTACCGTATCTGTTACATCCGTCCAAGTTATAACAAGGGCTGAAATCGAATCGCGGAACCGCATTGCTGCAATATTCCCAATTAACTAAATCCTTTGATTTGAGAACAGTAACCCCGGGAAAAACAAACATAGAAGTTGTAATCATATAATAAGTGTCATTTACTCTTATTACATCCGGATCAGGAAAATCAGCAGCAATTACAGGATTTGTATAAGTTCCGTCAAGATTATCGCTTTGATATTTTTGTGCAACAGTTATTGTTGATAAAACAGCAGCTAACACTAAGTATATAATATTCTTCTTAAATATCACTTTTGTACCTCGAATAATTTTACTTAAATAATAATTGCGAAAAATTAAATAAATTATTTCTCCAAACCGGCCAGGTATGTCCGCCTGGATATTCGCTGTAAGTATAACGGATATTCATTTTATCAAATTCAGCCATCATTTTTTTACAATTTTCGTAAGCGATATCTTCTTTTTCGCCCATCGAAAGCCAAAATTGTTTGAAGTTCGAATTTATTTTATCAGCATTGTTTTTCATAAAGCTGTATTGTTGATTTGCCAATTCGTCCATTCTTCCGATTAACCATCCTGAACTGAATACACCAACATACGAAAATAATTCGCTGTTGTTGATTCCAACATACAAAGTCTGCAAACCTCCCATAGATAATCCTGCAAGAGCTCTGCTTTTTGAATCTGCTTTAACCCGATAGTTTTTTTCTACAAAAGGAATAACGCATTGTTTTAATTCGGATTCGAACATTTTAAGAGCTCCTTCGCCAAATCCGCCGAAATCTGTATTTGTATTGCCGTCTGGCATTACAATTATCATCGGTTCTGCTTTTTTATTTGCAATAAGATTATCAAGAATTAAATCGGTTTTTCCCTGCACAGCCCAGCCTCTTTCATCTTCGCCGCCGCCGTGCAATATGTAAAGCACAGGATATTCTTTATCCTGATTTTCATCGTAACCAGCCGGAGTGTATATGTAAAACTGCCTCCATTGGCGATAAACATTTGAATAGTATCGTTTAATCCTTATATCTCCGTGAGGAATATTTTTAAAAGCGTATATCGAATCTCCCTTGAAAGGAACTTCAATTCCGCTTGCCATACGTCCCATTCCGTAAAAAGTTTCGCTTGAAGGATCGGCTACGGCAATTCCATCAACAATAAGAGAATAATAGTGAAATCCTTCACTTAAAGGTTCGGTTTTTACTTCCCAATTACCTTCAGCATCTTTTACCATATCATATTTTTTACCAAGATCAATTTGCAACGATTTTGCATCGGGAGCTTTAATTTTAAATAATGCGCGGCTATCCGGTAAAATCTGCGGGAATTTGGCTCCTCTTACATTTGAAGAAGCCGGAAATCCTAATAGACTGTATTTATTAAATTTTGATTGATCAACCGGTTTAAAAATCAGCTGGCTATACATATACAAACCATTTTTCCACACTTTGAAATCGTGTACTCCCGGTTCAATATAAAAAATATGAGGAACATCTTTAGAAACTAAATAATCGTGTGTGTTTTTACTTACAAAAATGAGATTATCATTATCACCGCACGAAATCCATAATAATTTCAATTTCTTTTTTGCTGTTTCAGTATCTTGTAAAAGCTGTTCCGGATTTTTAGTATTAGGAGCGGCAGAAAAACTTCCTACCCAGGCAAATTTATTTATATTTCCTAAACCGAAGTTTAAGGACTGTCCGCCACCCATCGATAAACCTGCAATAGCGCGGTTCTCTCTATCCTTATAACAAGAATATTTTTTTTCTACAAACGGAATTAAATCATTAAGTAAATCTTTTTCGAATGTTGAAAATGCCTGAACTTTTTCAGGTTCCATAATATTTCCTGTCGCTCTGTCGTCTTTCATTGCGCGGCCGTTTGGAAGTACTACAATCATTGGTTTAATTTTTTTCTGGGCAAAAAGATTATCTAAAATAATCTGCGGCTGTCCGCCGTTAAGCCATTCAAATTCATCTCCGCCAATGCCGTGTAAAAGATACAAAACCGGGTATCTTTTTGATTTTGAATATCCAGGAGGGGTATAGATTACAACATTTCGTTTAACACCAACTGTTTTCGAATCATATTGAACAGTATCAAGTTTGCCATGTTTAATATCCGGATTAAAAACATCAAAACCGGCTGGAGCTTCGCGTTCAAAATCTTGCGCGCTTAAAAGTGAAGTAAAAAAGAAAATTGCTAACATCAGGATTAATTGTGGTTTCATATTTCCTCTATTCAATTAAAAGTTAAAAAATAGTGTACTTTTTAATAGTATTAAATCCTTAATAAATAATTCTATATTTTTTTTAGTATTTCTTGTTTCAATTTTATGGCTTCGGAATAATCCGGTTTCACTGATAAACATTCATTAATCTTTTTCAAAGCAGCTTCATAATTGTTTTTTTTGAAATAAGAAAATGATAAATAATATAAAACTTGTATGTCTTTTGGGAAATATTGATATGTCTTTTCCAGATAACCAATAGCCTCATCAGTTTTGCCTCTGTAAAATTGTATTATTCCTACTCGTTTTGTAGAATAATCATTTAGATCCAGTTTATTTCGGTAATAGAAATAAGTAATTAAACTATTAAAATCACCTAACAGCGGATATTGATTAAGCAAAATATCAATATGCTTCAAATAATTTTTAATATCATCTTTCAATAAATAAGTTTTTGCAGCAAGCAGATGAGCATCTGACCAAGACATTCCTTCAATTCTAAACACCGCAATGGAATCAATAAAGTCTTTTGGTTTAAAGAAATTTATAAAATCGCTATGCTGGAAATTTGCTAAATCCAAATTTTTCTTTGCAAAAGGCCAATTGCTTTTTAATAACGTAACGCTATAATTTCCCATAACTGAATCTAATCTGGAAAATATAAAGTTTTCTAAAGTTAAGCTATCTTGTTTATTAAAAGATATTACCGCTTTTTCATATTCAGGAATAAATTTAAACTTATTCATTGTTTCGTAAAATGTTTTCCCAATTAACTGATATCCTTTTAAATTAGGATGAAGATGATCAACCATAAGGTTATTTCCAACAATTCCATCCGGACTTACAGAATTAAAAATTGAATCGACCGGAATTACAGGATAATTGTATTTTGCACCCAAATCCGAAATAACATCATTTATTTTTTCGGGAGCTCTGAATTTAAGTGCATCCAAATCCTTTGCTAATCGGAATAAGGAATCAGCTTTTTTCCTATTTCCGTTTTTAAGCGCTTCTTTTGCAAAACTAAAAATCTCGTCGGCATTAGGATAATCATTTGTTTTAGCAGAAATTAATGGCGGCTGGTCTTTTAGATTGCTTGCTATTCTGCTGAGAATTACAGGAATATTATTGTCTTTTAAAATAGAAAGCATATCTGATAAATTGTCGTTAAATTGTTCGATACCGGCGTTATAAACTTCAGAATCCATTAGTATATTTTTGTCTTCGGGCATTTTCGACATTAATGTGCCCGAAAATTTCTCATCTGATGATGATACTGATTTAAATACCCAACTAATAAAATTTCTAACTAACTGTGTTGTTTTGAATTCATTCAGAAATAACATTAATCTTATAACAGTTCGCGATGAGCCGAATGATTGAACAGACCCTACACCTAAAGCGCCGTAATATTCGTTATGCCCTGCATAGATAAGTACTAAATCTGGCTTTTGCTTAATTACGCCAGGCAATAAATCCATCATTGTATACGAATTTACCCCGGTCATTGCAATATTCACAACCTCAACAGGCGTATTCGGGTAAGTTAATTCGAGTCGTTTTCTAATATATCTTGAAAATGATCCTGGCGGATTAAAAGGATATCCTTCCGCGCTGCTGCCTCCTAAAACAAATACTCTAAAAGAATTTTGTTTTTTCTCAATATCAAAATAATCTTCGCTTACAGAAGGGACAAAACCTTCGCTAAAAAAATATTTTTTGCCAATATCCCTGTTTAGCATGTATTTGCCTTGCCCGGCATCAATCCATTGGGTGTAATCGTCCCCGTAATTTGCTAAACGCAAACTGACTTCCAGAACAATTATAAATATTACCGGAATTAAATATGCAGCAATGTAAAACCATTTAGGAGCTTTTTTCCTAATTACAGTATTTTCTTCTTTTACTTTTAGTTTATTATTTTTTGCAGTATTTTTTTCTACAGGAGCATTCTTACCAGATTTTTTCATTTTTTTTTCAAATCAGATTAATGTTAAACTTTAGTTAGCGTGTAAATAATTCATTAGGTTATAAGTTTTATTATTTCAACAACAAATATAAGAATCAATTTTGATTTAGAGCACCATAATGAATAATTTTGAAGCACATAAAAAATCCGGCATTTAAATCCGGATTTTTTTTAAGTAATTATTTGTAATAACTAAGTAATATACTTACCCCGTTTAATATATTGTGTATGCAAAAGCTTGTGCGATTTATGTCCGCAGGGACCATCTTTTAAAAATTCCTCATAAATTCTTACAACGTTCGGATTATTGTGTGATTTGCGTATTTCAAGTGATTCATCTTCTGCATAAATTGCCTGTGCTCTTTTTTTACGGATTTCCTCGTTTGTCGGAATAGGCTGTCCTCCTCCGCCCAAACATCCGCCGGGGCAAGCCATAAACTCTATAAAATGGCATCCGCTGAATTTTCCGCCCGCTTTAATATCTTCCATTACTTTTTTTGCGTTTGCTGTGCCATGAACAACTGCCGCTTTCAATGTTGCTCCCTTCAGCCAGTTCCAGTCCGGCACAAGATGTTTAATCAAATCAGGTACTTCTCCAACTTCTAAAATCGGTATTTCAAGATATTTTATTCCTTCAAAACCCCTAACAGGAATAATATTTGCGTTTTCGAACACATCTTCAGTTTTGGCACCTGTTACAAATTCAATAATCGTTCTTATAGCTGCCTCCATAACTCCGCCTGTTGCACCGAAAATAAGCCCGGCTCCCGAAGCATCGCCAAAAGGACTGTCGAAATGTGTTTTTGGCATTTCGGGCAGATATATTCCTGCTTCGCGAATCATCTTTGCCAATTCGCGGGTTGTAAGTCCGTAATCAACATCTTTATATCCGCTGTCCTTCATTTCCGATCTGTTGCACTCAAATTTTTTAGCTGAACAAGGCATCACTGCCACGCTTACAATATCTTCAGGATTTATTCCGGATTTTTCTGCATAGAAAGTTTTTATTAAGGCTCCGAACATTTGCTGAGGTGATTTTGCAGAACTTAAATTGTTGATATATTCGGGATAAAAATGTTCAAGATATTTTACCCATCCAGGAGAACAGGACGTAAACTGAGGGAGAGCCACATTTTTATCATTATCAACTAATGCTTTGTAGAGTCTTAAAATCAGTTCGGTACCTTCCTCAATTATCGTTAAATCTGCTGTAAAGTTTGTATCAAAAACCGCATCAAAACCAATCCTTTTAAGCGCAGTGTTTAATTCCTGTGTAAGCGAATGCCCCGCTTCAAGTCCGAACTCTTCCCCAATGGCAGCCCGCGGCGAGGGAGCAGTTTGTATTATCACATGTTTTTTAGGATCGTCTATAGCATTCCAAACTACATCCGAAGGATCCTGTGCATGCAATGCTCCTGTGGGACATCTGTTAATGCATTGTCCGCAATTTATGCAGATTACTTCACCTAAAGGTTTATCCATAAAAGTGCTAATATGCGTTTCGTGACCTCTCCCAACTGCCTCAAGCACACCTACTTCCTGAAGATCGATACAGGTACGGACGCATCTTTTGCACATTATGCATTTTGTCATATCCCTTACAACCGAATAGGATGATTCGTCAATTTCAAACAAAGGTTCTTTTATATGACCGAACTTATATGAATCCACCCCGTATTCTTTTGCAAGATTCTGAAGTTCGCAATTACCATTTTTTACGCAGGAATAACATTCGCCGTAATGCTCGCTTAACAAAAGATCGATTATATCTCTGCGGGCTCTTCTTACTAAAGATGTACTTGTTTTTATTTTTATTGGAGCTGTTATTGGAAATGCGCAGGAGGCTTGCAAAGTACGCATTCCTTCCACTTCCACAATACAAAGTCTGCATACCCCGGCAATACAAAGATCGTCGTGATAGCAAAGCGTGGGAATGTGTATTTGGTTTTGCCTGCAGGCTTCTAATATTGTAGTTCCAAGAGGAACCGAAATTTTCTTTTCGTTTATTTCAACCGAAACAGTTCCGCCTATCTGATCAGGTTCAGCAGGCTTTTCTACTGTATGGGCTTTTTGACTTAACGGCGCTCTCAAATCTTTATTTTCCATTGTTACCTCCGTTACCGTATTTAAATATTTCATCTTTGAACTTTTCGGTTATTGAGATGAAGGAATTGGGACTTGATTGTCCTAATCCGCATTTTGAAGCTACCTGCATTGTATTACCGAGTTCGCGAAGATTTTTAAGATAAGAATATGTGATTGTACCTTCTTCAATCATATCAACGCCTTCTAAAAGCTTTTTATTCCCTACTCTGCAAGGGGTACATTGCCCGCAGGATTCTTCAACAAAAAATTCCATATAGTTTTTAAGAATTTTAATCATATCTCTGGTTTCATTAAAAATCATTATCGAACCGCCGGTAGGAACATCTTCGAAACTGAGTTTTCGGTCGAACTCGCTTTTCGAAAGGCATATTCCCGATGCACCGCCTACCTGAACAGCTTTTGTATTTGAAGCTCCTACTTTATCAAGCAGTTCGTTAATTGAAGTACCCCAAGGAAGTTCGTAAACGCCGGGGTATTTGCAATCACCGGAAATTGAAAATAATTTTGATCCTGTTGATTTATCTGTTCCGTATGTTTTAAACCATTCGCCTCCTTTTATAACAATATGCGATACGGCGCATAATGTTTCAACATTGTTTACAATTGTAGGTCTTCCAAAAAAACCTGTATTTACAGGATAAGGAGGTTTATTTCGGGCTTCTCCCCTCTGCCCTTCCAATGATTCAATCAAAGCTGTTTCCTCGCCGCAAACATAAGCTCCCGATCCCAGCCGGATTGAAATATCAAAATTGAAACCGCTTTGAAGGATATTATTGCCGAGCATATTTTCTTTCCGCATATTTTCAAGATAATCTTCCAAAGGTTTAAGCATATATTCATATTCGCCTCTGAGATAGATTATTCCTTTTTCTGCTCCGATGGTATATCCTGCCACAACCATTCCGTCCATTACAAGTTCAGGATATTCCAGCAGAAGGACCCTGTCTTTGAATGTTCCCGGTTCACCTTCGTCTGCATTGCAAATAACAAATTTTTCTTTGCTAATGGAAGCAGCGGCAAGCATCCACTTTGTTGCTGTAGGGAAACCGGCACCGCCTCTTCCTTTAAGTTTTGATGTTCTCATTTCAAATAAAATATCGTCTCTTTTAAGGGAAAGAACTTTTTTAATACTTTCCCCGGTTTTATATTCCGAAAAAATAACAGATCCGGTACGTTTTGTTTTTGTAATTGTCATAAACGCCTCTATTTTAGCTCGTTTAATATTTCTACTGCTTTTTCGGGTGTTAGTTTTGTATACACCTTGTCATTCACAAGCATTGCAGGTCCTTGGTCGCACATACCCAGGCAGTTCGCAAATTCGAGAGTGATTCTTTTATCTTTAGTTGTTTCACCGAATTTAATACCAAGTTCTCTTTCAACTGCCTTAACAATTGAATCTTTTCCGGCTAAATCGCAGGTAATTGTGCGGCATAGCCGTACAATATTGCGCCCTTTGGGTTTTGTATTTAAAAAAGAATAAAAAGAGATTACACTGTAAACTTCTACAGGATGTATATCCAGAATACGTGCAATTTCCTGCTGTGCATGTTCCGATATATATCGGTAATTTCGCTGGATGTCCTGCAAAACAGGCAGCAGGCTTGAACGGTTATTGCCGTATTTTTCAACAAGTTTCTCAATTTCTTCGGTAAGAGAATTTTTTTCTGCCAGTAACATTTAATCCTCCTTAATTCTTTTTAAGTAATTTTTGAACTTTAAGAATTAACTCGTCAGGAGAAATTGGTTTTTCTACAAAATCATCTACAGGCACAATTTCGCTGGCGCCAAAATCCATACCTACAGTTTTAGAAACGGAGGTATACATAAGTATAGGTATTTTAATATCTTCGCGCCGAAGCTTTTGGGCAAGAAAGAACCCGTCGTCAGGTTCATCGAGCATAACATCAAGTATTATTAAATCGGGTTTACTTTGGATAATGAGTTCATATCCCTCATCAATGTTGGAGGCTGAAACAGTTTTATAGCCTTTGGATTCCAGAACGAGTGAACTTGCTTCGATGATGTCCGAATCGTCATCGATTATCGCGATTAATTCCATAATACACTCCCAATTAATTTTTAATTAATTTATTGGCAAAAATATGGTAAACGCTGTTCCAATGTTTATTTCACTTTCAACTTCAATTTTACCGGCATACGATTCTACAAGTCTTTTTACAATTGCAAGACCGAGACCGGTACCGCTTATTCCTCTGGTTTTTTCGTTTTTCGCTCTGTAAAATTCCTGGAATAACTTTTCCTTTTCTGCCGGACGCAAACCGATTCCTGTATCCGCAATTTTTATAAAATAATAGTTACTGTTAATTCCAAGATTTATATTAACATTTCCGCTCTCTTTGTTATACTTTATTGCGTTGCTTAAAAGATTTGTAACAATTCTGTTTATCTCCGAGGGATTTGCATTAATTACCGGATCTTTAATATTGTTTTCAAAATTTATTGAAATATTCCTTTTTTCGGCTTCGTTATGTAAAAACTCAATTACATTTTTTATTATATCGTATAAATTCACTTCAATCATTTCCTTTTCTTGATTTTTAAGTTCAATTCTGGAAATATCAAGAAGATCATTAACCATATGAAGTAAATCTTCAAGCCTGTGCGACGAACGAATTAAAAAATCTGTTTTCTTTTCTTCCGGGACATTCAAGTTCGGATCAAGAATTATTTTTAGAAATCCTAAAACAGCAGCTACCGGTGTTTTTAATTCGTGTGCAACCATCGATACAAACTGATTTTTTACAAGTTCAATCCGTTTATATTCTGTAATATTTCTTATGATTACAACTATACCGGCAAGCGAATTATCGGGATTTGGAACCGGAGAACAATATGCGTCAATATACAATTCGTCAGGATGAATTTCGATTTGAACGGAGTAAGATTTGTGAATATCTTCTTCCAGATTAAGATATTTTTTTACCATCTCATTAATTTTTGGCGGAAGTTTATCAAGGACGTATTCCCCTAAAGTAAGCTCATTAATATTCAGCAACTGAAGTGCACTGCTGTTAAAATAAGCAGTTTCGCCGGTTAAATTAATAACCAGCACTCCGCTTTTTAACGATTTAATTATTGTATTAAGTCTGCTTTTTTCGGAAGCAATTTCAAGAAGACGTTCTTCTTTCTCGCGAGTGAGCCTTTCGGTTTCTAAAAGCAATTTTCTATGTACTAAAGCTTTTTCAACCTGATAAATAAGTTCTTCAGGCGTAAATGGTTTGGGAATATATCCATAAGCTCCAATGCGGGTCGATTCAACAGCAGTTTCGTAACTTGCGTATGCTGTGGCAATAAAGCATACGGTGTTTGGCTTTAACTCTTTAATTTTTTTCAGGACTTCGATGCCTTCAATATCAGGCATTCTCATATCAATTATTACTATATCAAAATCTTCGGATAAAGACTTTGCAATTCCCTCGGTACCGTTTTCTGCAGTATCTGCAAAATATCCTTCATTTTCAAGCAGACGCTTGGTTCCAAGCCGCAAACCTTTTTCATCGTCTACTACTAATATTTTGGGTTTTACATTTTCCAAAATACATTAAAGTTTGTTTATATGTTTTAATATAAATAAATAATTCTCTATATGCTGAAAAATTTTTCAAGTTTTTTAATTATTTCTTCAACCGATACCGGTTTATTTAAGATGGCATCACAATTAATCCAATCTCTCTCTTCAAAAGTGGATGTGCTGAACTTAAAACCGGTATCGTATGTAGCAGATGTAAGGATAAAAACCGGTATTTCCTTACCGTGCTGGGTCTTTTTGATTTTATGACACAATATAAAACCGGAATCGTGATGTTCCATAATAAGGTCGGCAATAACTGCATCCGGCTTTTCGTTTTGATATTTTATCCAAGCTTCTTCTTCCGATTCGCAAGTAATAACTCCGAATCCTTTGTTTTCCAGAAGTAATTTGTTTTGTTCAAGCAAATCAATATCATCATCAACAACTAATATTTTTTTAATTTTTTCTCTAATTTCCATTTTATTTTCCTATCGTTTGAATTTCATTTTTATATGGAATTTTAATTGTAAATACTGCTCCTGCTCCAAGTTTGCTTTGAGCTTTTATTTCACCCCTGTGCATTTTTATAATTCCGTAACTTATTGCAAGACCCAATCCTGTACCTTTTCCCATTTTTTTTGTAGTAAAAAAAGGCGTGAAAAGTTTATTTATGTTTTCATCTGAAATACCGCATCCTGTATCAATAACTTCTGCAGTTATATTATTGTCATCGCTTTTTATATTAACTGTTATATTTTTAATTGTTGCCTCTTCCAATGCTTCAAAAGCATTTCCAATAATGTTAATAAAGAGTTGCATAAGCTGTTCGGCATCACCTTGAATTACAGTATTATTAGTATTGCAGTTTACATTAACAATTACATCGCTGTATACAGGATTAACAGAAAAACTCCTAAGCGCTTTATCTACAAGAATTTTAACATTTACATCGGAAATTTTGAGTTTACCGTGTCGAGCAAAATTCAGCAGATTAATTACAATATTTTTGCATCTGCCTGCTTCTTCTAAAATAGTAGTGGTATCTTCAATCCAGTTTTTATTATCAGTTTTACTTGCTAAATCACGTTTTAGCATCGAAGCAAAAAGCATAATTGTTCCAAGCGGATTATTTAGTTCGTGTGCAACTCCTGCAGCAAGCTGCCCTATTGAAGCAAGTTTCTCGGCGCTTTGCAGCTGGTCCTTTGTCTCTTTTAACTCTTTATACGATTCTTCTAAAGTTTCAATTAAATAAGGCAGACACATAGCTTCTTCTGCAAGACCTTTGGCTATTGCAATTGCATATTCGCGGCAAGTGTGATATCCGCAGGCTCCGCAATTTAACTCATCTTCTTTTTTTACCTTGCCTGATCTTGCAAGAATTTCTCTAATTTTTACTTCATCGGGCATCGGTCGCCTTTTTACATTGGGTTTAAATTCCCTTTTCAGATCGATATGCCTGCTGTTGAAAATTTTACTTTTCCATACATTCTTATCTGTAGAGCTAATTGTATTTTCAATGTTTTTAATAATTTCTTCGCGTCTGGAATAATAATTAAGATTTGAATCCATTGCAGGACCCGAAATGCAGCCTTCACAAAATAAAATATCAATAAATTTATTCGTGATTTTCCCGCTTTTTATATCTTCCAGTATCTGAAGTACCTTTTCTTTTCCCTCTACAGTTATCACTTTGCTGTTTAAACAATCATTTGATATTCCTGCTGTTTTTAAAAGTCCGCCCGATA